>NZ_FNTD01000004.1:6792692-7135257 GCF_900104815.1 Streptomyces misionensis | reverse complement strand
GGAGCGCTTCCTGGCGAGCGCGCCCTGCCCGGACTGCGGGGGCAGCCGGCTGCGGCCGGAGGCGCTCGCGGTGACCTTCGGCGGGCGCACCATCGCCGAGCTGGCGTCGCTGCCGCTGACCGACCTGGCCGAACTGCTCGACGGCGGTTCGGAGACCGCCCGGGTGCTCACCGGCGATCTGAAGTCCCGGATCACCCCGGTGGTGGAACTCGGCCTCGGCTACCTCAGCCTGGACCGTTCCACCCCGACCCTCTCGGCGGGCGAGCTGCAACGGCTGCGGCTGGCCACGCAGTTGCGGTCCGGCCTGTTCGGCGTGGTCTACGTGCTGGACGAGCCGTCCGCGGGGCTGCACCCGGCGGACACCGAGGCGCTGCTGACCGTACTGGAGCGGCTGAAGGCGGCGGGCAACTCGGTGTTCGTGGTGGAGCACCATCTGGAGGTGGTGCGCGGCGCCGACTGGCTGGTGGACGTCGGCCCGGGCGCGGGCGAGCACGGCGGGCGCGTGCTGTACAGCGGACCGCCGGCCGAGCTGGCCTCGGTCGAGGAGTCGGCGACGGCCGCGTTCCTCTTCGACGAGGCGCCCGGCCCGGCGCGTGAAGTCCGCGAGCCGCGCGGCTGGTTGAAGGTCGGCCCGGTCGGCCGGCACAACCTGCGCGAGGTGACGGCCGAGTTCCCGCTGGGCGCGTTCACCGCCGTCACCGGGGTCTCCGGCTCCGGGAAGTCCACGCTGATCGGCGAGCTGACGGAGGAACTGGAGGGCGTGGACCGGCTGGTACGGGTCGACCAGCGGCCGATCGGCCGCACCCCGCGCTCCAATCTCGCCACGTACACCGGTCTGTTCGACGTCGTGCGGAAGGTGTTCGCGGCGACGGACGCGGCGCGCGAACACGGGTACGGCGTCGGGCGGTTCTCCTTCAATGTCGCCGGGGGGCGCTGCGAGACGTGTCAGGGCGAGGGGTTCGTCAGCGTGGAGCTGCTGTTCCTGCCGAGCACGTACGCGCCCTGCCCGGACTGCGGCGGTGCCCGCTACAACCCCGAGACGCTGCGGGTGGCCTACCGGGGGCGGAACATCGCCGAGGTGCTGGACCTCACGGTGGAGGCGGCGGCGGAGTTCTTCGCGGACGTCCCGGCCGCCGCGCGCAGCCTGGGCACGCTGCTCGACGTGGGCCTCGGCTACCTCCGGCTCGGCCAGCCGGCGACCGAGCTGTCCGGTGGCGAGGCCCAACGGATCAAGCTGGCCAGCGAGTTGCAGCGCGGACGGCGCGGGCACACCCTCTATCTGCTGGACGAGCCGACCACCGGACTGCACCCGGCCGACGTCGAGGTCCTGATGGACCGGCTGCACGGACTGGTGGACGCCGGGCACACGGTCGTCGTGGTCGAGCACGACATGACGGTGGTCGCGGGCGCCGACTGGGTGATCGACCTGGGTCCGGGCGGCGGCGACCAGGGCGGCCGGATCGTCGCCGCGGGCCCGCCGCAGCGGGTCGCCCGTGCGCGGGACAGCGCGACGGCGCCGTATCTGGCGCGGGTCCTGCCGTAGTCCGCGACCGCGGCCCGGCCCGCGCCCGGAAGCGGAACCGGACGCGACCGGGCGTCGGTCATCCCGCCCGGGTCATCCCCCGCCGGTCGCCCGTCCGGCCGGCCGTGAGGGGGTGTGCGAGGGTGCGGTGGCCGGCGACCAGGGCGGCGTGGGTCCACAGCGGGGCCGGGGCGATCGGCTGGGCCGCCGTGGCCAGGGCGCGGCGGTCGGCGTGGGTGCCGGGCGCGATCGCCTGGTGCACCTCGACCTCGGCCACCAGTCCCCTGGTCCGGGCCACCCGCCACAGGGAGGCGAGCAGGGTGTCCTCGCCGACGAAGGCGGCCGGGGTGCCGGTGCCGCCGTCCGCGAGCCGGTAGCGCAGGCCGACCGGCTGCACGGGGACGCCCGCGTCCAGCGCGGCCTGGAAGACGGCCCGGTGGAAGCGGCCGTGGGCGCGCCCGCACCAGGTGCTCCCCTCCGGGAAGGCGGCGACGGCCGAGCCCGTGCGCAGGGCGTCGGCGATCACGGAGACCGTGGCGGGCAGGGCGCGCAGCCGGTCCCGTTCGATGAACAGGGTGCCGGCCCGCGCGGCCAGCGGGCCCGCCACCGGCCAGTGGCGGATCTCGGTCTTGCCGAGCATCCTGGCCGGCCGTACGGCGGTGAGCAGCGGGATGTCCAGCCAGGAGACGTGGTTGGCGACGAGCAGCAGCCCGCCGCGCGGCGCGGCGGCGCCGGTGATCCGCGTGCGCACCCCGATGGCCCGTACGACGGCCCGGCACCACCGGCTGACCCACTCGTCGGGGATCCGCGCCCGCGAGCGGGACGCCCCCCGGCCGAGCGGGGCCAGGACGATCGCGGTGAGCACCAGGGCGGCGACGGCGGCCAGCCGCAGCACGGCGCGGGGCACGGCCACGGCGGCGGGCGCCGGTTCCACGCAGGCGGCGGGGGTGCAGGGCGCGCTGGGCAGCCAGCCGCTCATCAGGACGGCACGAGGGAGAGGAAGTGCCGCAGATAGCGCGGGTTGACCCGGCGCATCGACAGCAGCACGTACAGGTCGGCGACCCCGAAGTCCGGGTCGTGGGCGGGCTCGCCGCACACCCAGGCGCCGAGGCGCAGATAGCCGCGCAGCAGGGCGGGGAGTTCGCCGCGCGCGGCGGGTGTCCCGGCCTTCGGCGTCCAGGGCAGCAGCGGCCGTACCCGGTACTCCTCGGGTGCGAGGTGTCCCGCGCGCACCCGGTCCCAGGCGGCGCCGGCGAGGGTGCCGCCGTCGGCGAGCGGGATCGAGCAGCAGCCGGCCAGCCACTCGTGGCCCCGGTCGGTCATGTAGCGGGCGATGCCGGCCCAGATCAGGCCGATGACCGCGCCGTCGCGGTGGTCGGGGTGCACGCAGGAGCGGCCGACCTCGACCAGTCCGGGCCGTATCGCGTCGAGCGCGCCGATTTCGAACTCGCCCTCGGAGTACAGCCGTCCGGCGATCGCGGCGCGCTCGGGCGGCAGCAGCCGGTAGGTGCCGACGACCTGTCCGGTGCCGGTGTCGCGGACCAGCAGGTGGTCGCAGTGGGCGTCGAACGCGTCGATGTCGAGGCCCGGCTCGGGGCTGGTGAGGAGGGCGCCCAGCTCCCCGGCGAAGACGTCGTGCCGCAGCCGTTGCGCGGCCCGCACGTCGTCCTCGTCGCGGGCGAGGGCGACGGTGTAGCGGGCGGGGGCCGCGGGCTGCGGCGGACGGTCGAGGGTGGAAACGCCGGTCATGGCACTCTCCTGGTCACGGGGCCGGTTCGGCGACGGCGGCGGGCCGTGGCGTACGGCCCGCCGCTCCTGTTCTTCCGACGCCGGCTGGCCGGCGCGTGACAGGTGCCCGGAGAGAGGATGTGCGGTTGCTGAACGGTGGGGGCGTCACAACCCCCGCTGACCGCGGGTCAGTTGTTCGCGACGAAGTCCACGACCAACCGGTTGAACTCGTCGGCGTGCTCGATCATGGCCCAGTGGCCGCAGTGGTTGAGCACGACCAGCCGGCTGTTCGGGATGTTCGCCAGCAGGAACAGCGAGTTCTCGTAGGAGACGACGCGGTCGTCCCGGCCGTGGATGAGCAGGGTCGGCACCTGGATGGCCGGCAGCAGCTCGGGCTTGACCCACTTCGGCAGCGGCGCGCCCTTCGGCAGGCCGTCCACGTAGTTGCGCAGGTGCTCGGGCCGGGCGAGCGCGGCGTCGGAGCGGGCGTTGCACAGCTCGGGGGTGGCGAAGCGGGCCTTGTCGTAGACCATGATCTCGACGAGGCGGCGCATGTTCTCGGGGCTCGCGTCCCGGTAGGCCTCGATCAGCACCTTGAGTCCCTCGGAGGGGCCGTCGCCGGCGCCGAAGAGGGTGGGCATCCGGCCGACCGGCGGGCCCATGGTCACCAGGTGCGAGATGCGCTCGGGGTGCTCGGTGGCGAGCCGCAGCGAGGTCTGGCCGCCCATCGAGTTGCCGACGAACGCGGCCTTGTCGATGCCGAGGGCGTCCAGGAACTGGATCGCCGCCGTGACGTGGTCGAGCTGGTCGACGGTGGCCGCCGACGACTCGCCCCAGCCGGGCATGTCGACGGCGTACACGTGGAAGTGCTCGGCCAGTGCCTCGATGTTGCCGGCGAAGTTGCTCCAGCCGGTCGCGCCCGGCCCGCTGCCGTGCAGCAGCACGAGGGGGTGGCCGGAGCCGGCCTCGTGGTAGCGCAGCGTCCAGTCGGGGGTCTCGACGGTGCGGGCGATGGCGTTCGGGTCCAGGGTCATCAGTGGGCCTCTCCGTGCGGTGCGGGTGCGGCGGCGAGCAGGTCGGCGACGACACCCGGCGGGCGGTGGCCCCAGCTGTGCAGCTTGTCGAGCGTCCTCACCTCCCAGGTCTCGTCATCGATGATCAGCCCGCCCCAGCCGTACTCGACGCTGAAGCCCGAGGGGGTGAAGACGTAGAAGCTGAACATCTGGTCGTTGGGGTGCATGCCGAGGGTCATCTCGAACGGCTGCTTGGCGTCCATGCACCGGTCGTAGGCGAGGCCGACGTCGCGGATGTCGTCGACTTCGACCATGAAGTGGTGGGTCTTCTTCGGCGAGGGCATGTCGCCGAAGGCCACGGTGTGGTGGCGGCCGTTGCAGTGCAGGAAGATCAGGTCGGCCACGACGCCCGGGGCCAGTTCCTCGACGATGATGTCGCTGATCTTGAAGCCGAGCAGGTCGATGTAGAAGCCGAGGTAGGTCTCGCGGGAGACGCCGTGGGCGAGCAGGACCTGGTGTCCGGCGCCGCCTGCGCCGGTGACGAAGCCGCCGAGCAGCTTCGCGGACTCGAACGGGGTGGCGGCGTCGGCGAGGCCGGTGACCAGTTCGACGCGGTTGCCCATCGGGTCGGCGGTGACGAAGATCCGCTCGACCTTGCGGGCGGCGGCCAGGGCCTCGCCGCCCTCGGCGACCTCGGTCCCGGCGGCGCGCAGCCGGGCGACGAGCGCGTCGAGCGCGGCCGCGTCCGAGACCTCGTAGCCGGTGGCGACGAGGTCGTCGGCGGGCCCCTCGGTGACGACCCAGCGGTGGGCCTTCTCGTCGGTGCGCAGCGTGAATCCGTCGTCGGTCCTCTCGCCGTACTGCATGCCGAGCAGTTCGACGCCGAAGTGCTCCCAGTCGGTGAGGCTGCTGACCTCGTAGACGACGTATCCGAGTTCCGTGACTCCGGACATGTCCGTTCTCCTTCTTTCGGGCTCTCGGGCTCTCGGGCTCGTCAGAGCGTGGGGACGGCGAGGCCGCTGACGTCGGCCGCGGCCACGAACCGGTCGGGGCGCACGGCCACGGCGCGGGCGCCGTAGCGGCGCAGCCACGGGAGCAGCGACTCGTCGAGGTCGACCAGTTCACAAGGGCCCTGTGTGTACGTCGTCTTGGGCCGGACGGCGAGGTAGCGGGCGCCGAGCGCGTCCCAGCCGGCCTTCTCCTCGGGCGTCAGCAGGGTCGCGGGGTCGACGTCGTCGCCGAGCAGGACGAAGCCGTCGCCGAGCAGGTCGTCGAGCCGGGCCATCCGGCCGGCGGTGTCGCCCATGACGGGCTGGGGCACCATCCGGCCGACGACGGAGGCGTCGCCCAGCGGGCCCCGCAGCCAGCCGCCCTCCAGCACCGGCGGGGCGGTCAGCGGCGGCTCGTAGGGGGTGACCGTGTTCTCGGGCACCGCGTTCATCGCCGCCTGCTCCTCCTCGGTGGCCTCCCGCTTGATGACCCGGCCGAGGCCGACCGCGAGCGCGGTGTAGAAGGCGGCGTTCGGGCGCCGCTCGGCCTCGTAGGTGTCCAGCCAGGTCTCCGGCAGCTCGCCCTTGACGACGCGGGCGAGTTTCCAGCCCAGGTTGTGGGCGTCGCGCATCCCGGTCTGCATCCCGGCCCCGGCCCACGGCGGCATCAGGTGGGCCGCGTCGCCGGCCAGGAACACCCGGCCCTTGCGCCAGGTGTCGGCCATGCGCACGTGGTGCCGGTAGAAGGCGTGCTGGTGGATCTCGACGTCGTCCTCGGTCACCCCGAGCGCCTTGAGCAGCGGCCACACCTCGGCGCTGGTCGGGTAGTCCTCGGGGGTCTCGTCGGGCTTGAGGGGGATCTCCCAGCGGTGGTTGCCCGCGGACAGGGCGATGTCGACGACCGGGCGCTCGGCGTCGGACCAGAAGGTCAGGAAGTCGCGGTCGGGCCACCAGCGCTTGACCCGGCAGTCGACGACCACCCAGGTGACGTGGCTGGTGTCGCCGTCGAGCCGGCAGCCGATGCGTCCGCGGGTGGCGCTGGAACCACCGTCGGCGCCGATCGCGTACCGGGCGCGGACGGTGCGCGTCTCCCCGGTACCGGTGTCCGTGGTGGTGAGGGTGACCCCGTCGGCGTCCTGGTCGATGCCGGTGACCTCGGCGCCGTAGCGGACGGTGACGAGGTCGGCCGCCTCCTCGGCCGCCGCGCGCAGCTCGGCCTCCATCGTGGGCTGGTAGATGTTGTAGAAGCGCGGGGTGCGCCCGAGCGTGGACGGCGGGTGCTCGATCCGCATGAGCTCGTCGCCGCCGTAGGTCATCCAGCGCAGGGCCCGCTGCGGATCGATCTTCTTCTCGATCCGCTCGTCGACGCCGAGGTCCTGGAAGATCCGCATCGTCCAGTCGTTGACGGTGACGGCACGGGCACGGGGGTAGAGGTCCTTGTCCCGTTCCAGGGCGATGGCACTGACGCCGTGGCGGGCGAGGGTGAGGGCGGCGATCACACCGGTCGGGCCGTACCCGACGATCGCGACATCCGCGTCGTGGCTCTGGGGCATGCGCAGACTCCGTTGTCCTGTCCGCACGTCCGGCGTGCGGAAGTTTTGGACCGATCGGTCGGTCCATTTGCCGGGAGGTTAACAACCCGTGACGGCGATATGTCAAGGGTTGTCAGGTGATCAACTGATAGATACAGAAGGCCTGATCACCGCGCGGATCATGGTCCGCGCGGCGCGGCCTACACTTCGGCGAGTGGAAACGCCCGCGCCGAAAGCGCACACCAGCAACCGCCGGGGCCGGCGATCACGGCAGGAGATCCTCGACGCGGCCGCACGGGTCATGTCCGTGCGCGGGTACGCCGGCACGTCGATGTCGACGCTCGTCAAGGAGACGGGCCTGCCGAAGAGCGCCTTCTACCACCACTTCGAGTCCAAGGCAGGGCTGCTGTCGGCGGTGATGGCACAGGGTGCGCAGGGCTTCTTCGACGCCATGCGCGACGCGCACCGCGATCCGCCGCGGGGCGGCACACCGCGCGAGCGGATGCGCTGGTACCTGCTGCGGACCGGCGAGGTGATCGAGAACCGCGAGGAGTTCCTGCGGCTCCTGATGGTCCTGGTGATGAGCCACGAGGCCGCCGAGGCTCCGGAGGCGCTGCGGACCGTGCGGACCGTCCGCGACGAGGGCCGCACCTACATGCGGCACATGATCCGTTCCGCCTTCGCGGGCGAGGGCGAGGCGGCCGCCGACGCGGTCGGTGACACCCTGGCCCCCTTCGGCATGGCGGGCTTCGACGGCGCCTTCGTCTCCTTCCAGTCGGCGGACGGCATTCCGATCGCGCGGTTCATGACGGAACTCGCCGACGGCCTGGTGTCGCTCGGCGAGGCCCTCCTGCCCCCGCGCTGAGCCGCCGCCGCTCCGCTCAGGCCGCCTGCTCCGCGCGTTCGGCGACCAGCGTGAGCGCCACGTCGACGATCATGTCCTCCTGGCCGCCCACGAGACGGCGCCGGCCGCACTCCACGAGGATGTCGCGGACATCGAGGCCGTAGCGCCCGGCGGCGGCCTCCGCGTGCCGCAGGAACGACGAGTAGACACCCGCGTAGCCCAGGGTGAGCGTCTCGCGGTCGACGCGCACCGGGCGGTCCTGGAGCGGCCGGACGATGTCGTCGGCGGCGTCCTGGAGCCGGAACAGGTCGCAGCCGTGCTCGAAGTCCGAGATGTTCGCGACCGCGATGAACGCCTCCAGCGGGCAGTTGCCCGCGCCCGCGCCGTGCCCGGCGAGCGACGCGTCGACGCGGCGCACCCCGTTCTCCACGGCGACGACCGAGTTGGCGACCGCCAGCGAGAGGTTCTCGTGGGCGTGGATACCGATCTCGGTGCCGGCGTCCAGCACGTCGCGGTAGGCCCGGACCCGGGCTGTCACGTCGTTCATGGTGAGCCGGCCGCCGGAGTCGGTGACGTAGACGCACTGCGCACCGTAGGACTCCATCAGCTTGGCCTGCCGGGCCAGTTCCTCCGGCGGGGCCATGTGGGACAGCATCAGGAAGCCGGACACGTCCATGCCCAGTTCCCGCGCGGCGGCGATGTGCTGGGCCGAGATGTCGGCCTCGGTGCAGTGCGTGGCGACGCGGACCGAGCGGACGCCCAGTTCGTGGGCGCGCCTCAGCTCGTGGATGGTGCCGACGCCGGGCAGCAGCAGGGTGGTGAGGCGGGCGCGCTCCAGCACGGAGGCCGCCGCCTCGATCCACTCCCAGTCCGTGTGGGAGCCGGGGCCGTAGTTGACCGAGCCGCCCGCGAGGCCGTCGCCGTGCGCGACCTCGATGGCGTCGACGCCGGCCCGGTCGAGCGCGGCGACGATGCGTTTGACGTCCTCCGGGGTGATCCGGTGCCGTACGGCGTGCATGCCGTCGCGCAGGGTCACGTCCTGGACGAAGATCGGGGTGCCCATCAGCGGCCCGCCTTCCGTGCTGCGATGCGTTCCGCGACCTGGAGGCCGGCGGAGGTCATGATGTCGAGGTTGCCGGCGTAGGCCGGGAGGTAGTGCGCGGCGCCCTCGACCTCGAGGAAGACCGACACCTGATGGGTGGGCAGGGCGGTGCCGTCGGCCAGGAGCGTGCCCACCGGCTGGTCGGCGGGTAGCTCGGCGATCTGCACCTGCTGCTTGAGCCGGTAGCCCGGGACGTACGCGGCGACGTCCGCGACCATCTTCTCCACCGACCGGCGGATCTCGTCGTGGGTCGCCGGGTCCGGCGCCGTCACCAGGCAGAAGACCGTGTCCCGCATCATCAGCGGCGGCTCGGCGGGGTTCAGGACGATGATCGCCTTGCCGCGGCGGGCACCGCCGACCCGCTCGATGGCGGCCGAGGTGGTCTCGGTGAACTCGTCGATGTTGGCCCGGGTGCCCGGACCGGCCGACCTCGACGCGATGGAGGCGACGATCTCGGCGTACGCCACCGGCACGACACGGCCGACCGCGGCGACGACCGGGATGGTGGCCTGGCCGCCGCAGGTGACCATGTTGACGTCGGGCGCGTCCAGGTGCTCTTCGAGGTTGACGGCGGGGACGACGTACGGGCCGATGGCGGCCGGCGTCAGGTCGATCAGCCGCTTGCCGAGGGGCAGCAGCCTGGCGGCGTTCGCCTCGTGGGCCTTGGCGGAGGTGGCGTCGAAGACGATCTCGATCTCGTCGAAGCCCGGCAGCGCGATCAGCCCGTCGACGCCCTCGTGGGTGACCGGCACGCCGAGCCGGGCGGCGCGGGCCAGTCCGTCCGAGGCCGGGTCGATGCCGGCCAGCGCGCCCATCTCCAGGTGCCGCGACCCTCGCAGCACCTTGATCATCAGGTCGGTGCCGATGTTGCCCGAGCCGATGACCGCGACCTTCGTCCTGTTCATGCTGCTCCCTCGCTGAAGCGGACCGTCACGGCGCCGAGGCCGGACAGGGTGGCGGTGACGGTGTCACCGGCGGCGACCGGGCGCATCGGGCCGAGGGCGCCGGAGAGGACGACCTGGCCGGCCCGCAGCGGCTCGCCGAGTTCGCGGGCGGTGCGGGCGAGCCAGACGACCGCCTCGACCGGGTCGCCGAGGCAGTCCGCGCCGGACCCGGTGGAGACCTCCTCGCCGTTGACGGTCATCGTCATGGCGACGGCCACCGGGTCGAACGCGTCGAGTGCGAGGCGCTGTTCGCCGAGCACGTACGCCCCCGCGGAGGCGTTGTCGGCGACGGTGTCGCCGAAGCTGATGTCCCACCCGGCGATCCGGCTGCCGCAGATCTCCAGCGCGGGCACGCCGTAAGCGAGGGCCGCGGCGACCTGCTCGCGGGTGAGCGGGCCGTCGGCCAGATCGGCGCCCAGCACGAAAGCGATCTCCGCCTCGGCCCTCGGCTGGAGGACCTCGCCGAACGGGACGGTGTCGCCGTCGGCGTACGCCATGTCGTCGAACAGGAACCCGAAGTCGGGCCGGTCGACGCCGAGCTGCCGCTGCACGGCCTCGGAGGTGAGACCGATCTTGCGGCCGACGACCGTCGCCCCGGCGGCGAGCCGCCGCTCGGTGAGCCGGTCCTGCACGGCGTACGCGGCGGTCAGGTCGTCCCGGCCGATCAGGTCGCGCACCGGCGCGCACGGCACGCCGGAGGCGAGGGCCTCGGCGATGCGCTCGGCCGCGGCCGCGATGTCGGAGGGGCTCGCGGTGGCGAGCCGATTGCTTTCGTTCACGTCTTCACTGTGCGGTCGGGCGAAGCCCCCGAACCAGCACTTCGTCTCGCTCAGCGATACGCTGGCGGACATGACCGAGACGGCCGACCTGAACACGGTGCTGGGCAAGGCGGTGACGATTCTGCGCGCCTTCCGGGCCGACGACCAGGCCGTGGGCCTCGCGGAACTGGTGCAGCGCACCGGCCTGCACAAGGCGACGGTGCACCGGCTCTGCGGTGAGCTGGTCGCCAACCGGCTGCTGGAGCGGACCGACGGCGGGTACCGGCTCAGCGGCGGCCTCTTCGAACTCGGCATGCTCGCGTCGCTGGAGCGCAGCCTCCTCGAAGTGGCGATGCCCTTCCTCCAGGACCTCTACGAGCGCACCCACGAGACCGTGCACCTCGGGCTGCGCGAGGGCCATGACGTGGTGTACGTCGCCAAGATCGGCGGACACCGCCAGGCCAGGGTGCCCTCGCGCACCGGCGGGCGGATGCCGCTGCACTGCACCGCGATCGGCAAGGCGCTGCTCGCGCACGCGGACGCGGACCTGCGGCGCGCGGTGCTCACCGGGCCGCTGGAGCGCCGTACCCCGCACACCGTGGTGGCGCCGGGCATCCTGCGCCGTCAGTTGCAGCGGGTGACGGAGACGGGGGTGGCGTTCGAGCGGGAGGAGTCCGCCGTGGGGCTGGTGTGCGTGGCCGCGCCCGTCCTCGGCCGCCGGGACGAGCCGCTGGCCGCGATCAGCGTGGCCGGGCCGGGCAGCCGGTTCCGCCCCGAGGCCCAGGCGACGGCGGTGCGCGCGGCGGCCGCGGCACTGGGCAGCACCCTGATCCGGCGCGACTTCCTGCGCTGAAGCACCGCCGGGCCCGCCGTGCCGGGACCGCCGCGGACATGCGAGACGGGGCCGGGGAGCACCGTCCCGGCCCCGCCCGTCCGCACGAAGCGCGAACGTCTGTGAGGTACTGCCGACCGCTTCCGCGGTGTGGCTAGCGCTTCCCGGCCTTGCGGGTCGCCCGCAGCCACTCCTTGTTCATGCCCGTGATGGACATCAGCGGGATGCCCTTGGGGCAGGCGGTCGCGCACTCCCCCGTCAGCGTGCAGCCGCCGAAGCCCTCCGCGTCCATCTGCGCCACCATGTCGAGCACCCGCGTCTCCCGCTCGGGCGCGCCCTGCGGCAGCACGTTGAGGTGGTTGATCTTCGCGGAGGTGAACAGCATCGCCGCGCCGTTGGGGCAGGCGGCCACACACGCCCCGCAGCCGATGCACTCGGCGTGCTCGAAGGCGAAGTCGGCGTCCGCCTTGGGCACCGGCGTGGCGTGGGCCTCCGGCGCGGAACCTGTGGGCGCGGTGATGTAGCCGCCGGCCTGGATGATCCGGTCGAAGGCGGAGCGGTCCACCACGAGGTCCTTGATCACCGGGAACGCGGCGGCCCGCCACGGCTCGATGTCGATGGTGTCGCCGTCCTTGAAGGACCGCATGTGCAGCTGGCAGGTGGTGGTCCGCTCGGGGCCGTGGGCGTCGCCGTTGATCACGAGGGAGCAGGCGCCGCAGATGCCCTCGCGGCAGTCGTGGTCGAAGGCGACCGGGTCCTCGCCGGAGAGGATGAGCTGTTCGTTGAGGACGTCCAGCATCTCCAGGAAGGACATGTCGGGCGAGATGCCGTCCACCTCGTAGGTGGACATCGTGCCGTCGGCGTCGGCGTTCTTCTGCCGCCAGACGCGCAGGGTGAGCTTCATGCGTAGCTCCGCTGAGTGGGGTGGACGTACTCGAAGACCAGGTCTTCCTTGTGCAGGACGGGAGCGGAGCCCGTACCGGCGAACTCCCAGGCGGCCGCGTACGCGAACTCGTCGTCCTTGCGGGCGGCTTCGCCGTCCGGGGTCTGGGACTCCTCGCGGAAGTGGCCGCCGCAGGACTCGGCGCGGTGCAGCGCGTCGAGGCACATCAGCTCGGCGAGTTCGAGGTAGTCGACGATGCGGTTGGCCTTCTCCAGCGACTGGTTGAACTCCTCGCCGGTGCCGGGGACCTTGATCCGCCGCCAGAACTCCTCGCGGATCTGCGGGATCCGCTCCAGGGCCTTGCGCAGCCCCTCCTCGGTGCGGGCCATGCCGCAGAACTCCCACATGAGTTCGCCGAGTTCGCGGTGGAAGGAGTCGGGGGTGCGGTCGCCGTCGACGGCCAGCAGCAGGTTCAGCCGGTCCTCGGTCTCCGCCAGCACCTCCTGCACCGCCGGGTGTTCGGTGGTGACCGGGTCCTGGTGCGGGTTGCGCGCCAGGTAGTCGTTGATGGTGGCCGGCAGCACGAAGTAGCCGTCGGCCAGGCCCTGCATCAGCGCGGAGGCACCGAGCCGGTTGGCGCCGTGGTCGGAGAAGTTGGCCTCGCCGACCGCGAACAGGCCCGGGATGGTGGTCTGGAGGTCGTAGTCGACCCACAGTCCGCCCATCGTGTAGTGCACGGCCGGGTAGATCCGCATCGGCACCTCGTACGGATCCTCGTCGGTGATCCGCTGGTACATGTCGAAGAGGTTGCCGTACTTGGCCTCCACGGCCTTGCGGCCCATGCGCTTGATCGCGTCGGCGAAGTCCAGGTAGACGCCCTGGCCGCCGGGTCCCACGCCCCTGCCCTCGTCGCAGACGTTCTTCGCGGCGCGGGAGGCGATGTCACGCGGCACCAGGTTGCCGAAGGAGGGGTAGATGCGCTCCAGGTAGTAGTCGCGCTCGTCCTCGGGGATCTGGTTCGGCGGGCGGTCGTCGCCCTTGGCCTTGGGCACCCAGATCCGGCCGTCGTTGCGCAGCGATTCGCTCATCAGGGTGAGCTTGGACTGGTGGTCGCCGGTGCGCGGGATGCACGTCGGGTGGATCTGGGTGAAGCAGGGGTTGGCGAAGTAGGCGCCGCGCCGGTGCGCCCGCCAGATCGCGGTCGCGTTGGAGTTCATCGCGTTGGTCGACAGGTAGAAGACGTTGCCGTAGCCGCCGGAGGCGAGGACGACCGCGTCCGCGAAGTAGGTGTCGATCCGGCCCGTGATCAGGTCCCGGGCCACGATGCCGCGGGCCCGTCCGTCCACGACGATCAGGTCCAGCATCTCGGTGCGCGGGTGCAGTTCCACGTTTCCCGCGGCGATCTGCCGGGACAGCGCCTGGTAGGCGCCGAGCAGCAGTTGCTGGCCCGTCTGGCCGCGGGCGTAGAAGGTGCGGGAGACCTGGACGCCGCCGAAGGAGCGGGTGTCGAGCAGGCCGCCGTACTCGCGGGCGAAGGGCACGCCCTGCGCCACGCACTGGTCGATGATCTCGACGGAGATCTGCGCGAGGCGGGCGACGTTGGACTCGCGGGCACGGAAGTCGCCGCCCTTGACGGTGTCGTAGAACAGCCGGTGGATCGAGTCGCCGTCGTTGCGGTAGTTCTTCGCCGCGTTGATGCCGCCCTGCGCCGCGATGGAGTGGGCACGGCGCGGGGAGTCCTGGTAGCAGAACTGGACGACGTGGTAGCCCTGTTCGGCCAGGGTGGCGCCCGCGGACCCGCCGGCGAGGCCGGTGCCGACCACGATGACGGTGTGCTTGCGCCGGTTGGCGGGGTTGACCAGCTTGGCCTGGAAGCGGCGGGTGTCCCAGCGCTCGTGGATCGGGCCGTCCGGGGCCTTGGTGTCGGCGATCGGTTCGCCGGTCCGGTAGTTCACGTAGTCGGTCATGTCAGCTCACCACTCCGGTCATCACGCCCACGGGCACGGCGATGAAGCCGACCGTGAGCAGCAGCGCGAGAACGTTGGCGACGGTCTTCAAGGCGCGGTCGCGGGCGCGGCTGCCGACGCCGAGGGTCTGCGCGGCGCTCCAGAAGCCGTGCCGGACGTGCAGGCCGAGCGCGAGCATCGCGACGATGTAGATCACGTTGCCGTACCAGGTGGAGAAGGTGTCCACGACGTTCTGGTACGGGTGGCCCGGCTGGAAGCCGCCGGAGTGCACGGTGCCGGTGGTCAGGTCGAGGATGTGCCACACGATGAACAGGCCGAGGATGATCCCGCCCCAGCGCATGGTGCGGGTGGCGTAGCTCGCCCGGGGCCTCGGGTGCACGTACTTGCTGGGCCGCGCCTTGATGTCGCGGCGGCTGAGCTGGTACGCGGAGGTGGCGTGGGCGACCACGGCGACGACGAGGACGACCCGGATGATCCAGAGCGTCCACTCGTAGTGCATGAAGGGTTCGCCGATGGTGCGCAGCCAGTGGGCGTAGTGGTTGAACTCGCCCGCCCCGAAGTAGATCTTCAGGTTTCCGATCATGTGCACCACCAGGTAGAGCAGCATGATCAGACCGCTGACGGCCATCACCGTCTTCTTGCCGACGGAGGAGTCCCACATCGTGCGTGCCATGGACGGCCGTCGGTCCGTCCGCGTTGCCAGAGCCATGGAACAGCACGCTAGGGCCGAAGGTCCCGATCGGTCCAAGACATGGTGCAGCTTGTTTCCATAGGACGGGGCTATCGTTGCTGTATGCAGCTCCAGCAGCTCCAGTATTTCGTGGCCGTCGCCGAGTCCCGGCACTTCACCCGCGCCGCCGAGCTGGTGCACGTGGCCCAGCCGTCGCTCTCCCAGCAGATCAAGGCCCTGGAGCGGGAACTGGGGGCGGATCTGTTCCTGCGCGCCCGGGGCAACATCACGCTCACCGACGCGGGCGAGGCGCTGCTGCCGCTGGCCCGGCGGATCCTGGCGGACGCGGACACCGCCCGGCACGAGGTGCAGGAACTGGTGCAGCTGCGGCGCGGGCGGGTGCGGCTCGGGGCGACGCCGAGCCTGTGCACGGGCCTGCTGCCGGATGTGCTGCGCGCCTTCCACGACCGCTACCCGGGCATCCGGCTGCTGATCGAGGAGGGCGGCTCGCACGACCTGGTGCGCGAGCTGGCCCGGGGCGCGCTCGACCTGGCGCTGATCGTGCTGCCGCTGCCGCCGTCCTCGCCCGCGCTGACCACCGAGGAGGTGCTGCGCGAGGACCTGGTGGTGGTCTCCTCGCCGGAGGCGCCGGCGCCCGGGCACGGCGGGCGGGTGGTGCGCATCGCCGATCTGGCGAGCGAGCGCCTGGTGATGTTCCGGCACGGCTACGACCTGCGGGAGCTGACCGTGGCGGCCTGCCGCGCCGAGGGCTTCGAGCCGGACTTCGCGGTGGAGGGCGGCGAGATGGACGCGGTGCTGGGGTTCGTCCGCGCGGGGCTCGGGGTGGCGGTCGTACCGCGGATGGTCGCGACCCGGGCGGGCCTGAGCCTGCGGGTCACCCCGCTGGCCCGCCCCGGCCTGCACCGGACCATCGCCCTGGCCCACCGCACGGACGTCGCCCCACCGCGGGCGGCGAGGGAGCTTCAGCGGATGCTCAGGCAGCGGTGAGGGCGCTCGGGCCCGGCGCCGGTGGGACCGGCCCGGCGCCGGCCACCGCCGCGCCGGCCGGCCCGGAACCGCTTTGCCCGGCGCCCGCGCTCCCTCACCCCGTGGCGTCCGCCAGGGCCAGGTCGTGCAGCCGTTCCGGCGGGCCCGGGCGGGCGTAGTACCAGCCCTGGGCGGTGTCGCAGCCCAGCACCCGCAGCTGTTCGGCCTGGGCCCCGGTCTCCACTCCCTCCACGGTGACCGCGAGGTCCAGGCTGTGGGCGAGGGTGACGATCCCCTCGACGATCTTCAGGTCCACGGGGTCGGCGGGGAACTGCTGCATGCCCTGGGTGAAGGAGCGGTCCAGTTTGAGGACGCTCACCGGGAGGCGGCGCAGGTTGGCCAGGTTCGAGTAGCCGGTGCCGAAGTCGTCCAGGGCGATGTCCACGCCCATCTCGGCGAGCCTGCGCAGCGGCTTGAGCAGGTCGTCGTCGGCGCCGATGAGCGCGGACTCGGTGACCTCCAGGCACAGGGCGTCGGGGGTGACGCCGGCGCGTTCGAGGATGTCCACCGTGTCCTGGACCAGCCCCGGGTGGCTGAGCTGGCACGGGGAAAGGTTGACGTTGATCCGCAGCGGCCCGGCGTCCTGGCAGCCGTGCCGCTCCTGCCAGGCGCGGGCCTGCCGGATCGACTCCTCCAGGACCCAGCGGCCGAGCGGCACGATCAGCCCGGTGTGCTCGGCGAGCGGGATGAACCGGTCCGGGCCGAGCACCCCGTGCTGCGGGTGCAGCCAGCGCACCAGTGCCTCGGCGCCGCGCACGCTGCCGTCGCCGAGGTGCACCAGCGGCTGGTACTCGATGAAGAACTCGCCGCGCTCCAGAGCGGTGGGCAGGGCCGTGGTCAGACCGTGCCGGGTGATGGCGCGGGCGTCGGCCTCCGGGTCGGCCAGCTCCGAGCGGTTGCCGCCCGCCGACTTGGCCCGGTACATGGTGATGTCCGCGCTGCGCAGCACCTCGGCGGCCGTGCGCTCGCCCGCCGGGCCCTCCACGATGCCCAGGCTGCCGCGCACCAGCAGGTCCCGGCCGTCGATGCTGATCGGGGTGACCAGCGCGTTCATGATGCGCTCTGCCAGTTCGTCCACGGTGCGTTCGGTGCCGGGGCCGGTGGTCAGCGCCACGAACTCGTCGCCGCCGAGCCGCGCGACCATCTCCCCGGGCGCGGTCGCGCAGGACTGCAACCGGTCGGCGACCTCCACCAGCAGCCGGTCGCCGGCCGCGTGCCCGAGGCTGTCGTTGATGGTCTTGAAGCCGTCCAGGTCGAGGTAGCACAGGCCGAAACGCTGGTCCTGGCCGGCCGCGAGGGCCTTCTCCAGCCGCTCGAAGAAGAGCGTGCGGTTGGGCAGGCCGGTGAGCGCGTCGTGCGTGGCCTCGTAGCGCAGCCGCAGGTTGAGCAGCCGGCGCTCGGTGGTGTCCTCCATGAGCGCGAGCTGGTACTGCGGCCTGCCGTCGGCGTCGCGCAGCAGGGAGACCGTCAGATTGGTCCACAGCACCGTGCCGTCGGGCCGGTTGAAGGCCTTCTCCAGGTGGTAGTGCTCGCGTTCGCCGCGGACCAGTTCGTCGTAGAGCCGCCAGGTCTGCGGGGCGTCGTCGGGGTGCGTCCAGTCCTGCACCCGGCGGCCGCACAGCGACTGCTGGGTGAGTCCGAACATGCGCAGCAGCGCCTCGTTGACCTGGAGGATGTGGCCGTCGAGGTCGGCGATGCCGATCCCTATGGCGGCGCCCTCGAAGACCGCGCGGAACCGGGCCTCGCTGGCGTGCAGCGCCTGTGCCACCACGCCCTGGGCGCGCAACGCGGCCTGGGCGATGGACTCTTGCTCGGCGAGGGTGCGGCGGCGCAGCGCGTGCGCGTAACCGGCGGCCATCGCGTGCTGCAACCGCGAGGAACGCATGCGCAGTTCGTCCTGGGGGCCGTCGCCGCCGCAGTAGAGCACCAGATAGGCGTCCACGCAGTCGAGGGTGCGCGAGAGTGCCTCGGGGTCGGTGCAGTGCGCCTCGACCAGGGCGGCGCCGACCGCCCTGGCGGCCTCCGCGTCGAAGCTGCGGGCGCGCAGCAGCTCGCTCAACCGGCGTGCGAGCGGCAGGAGTTGTCCCTCGAACTCGGCGCGGGTGAGCGACGTGGAGGTGACGGGGTACAGCGCCCGGCTCCAGATCGTCGTCAGCCTGCGCAGTCTGTCCTCCGGCCCGTCCGGCTCCGCGCTCACGCCGTACGCCCCACGCCGGCGTATCCGGAGAAGGCGAACGGGTCCTCGTCCTCCGGCGCCGATTCCGGGCGCCACAGCGGCAGCGTCACCAGTCCGGGTTCCACCATGTCGTACCCCTCGAAGAACCGCGCGATCTCGTCGCGCGAGCGCATGATCAGCGGGTTGCGAATGTCCTTGTATACGTCCACCGCACCCTCGGCCCGCTCCGCGGACACGGGGATTCCCTCGTACGAGGCATGGGTGAGGATCAGCATGCTGCCGGGCGCGAGCGCGTCGCGCAGCTCGGCCACCGCACCGTAGGGGTCGTCCGCGTCTTCCACGAAGTGCAGTATGGCAACGAGGAGGAGGGCCACTGGCCGGTTCAGGTCGATCAGCCGCCGCACCTCGGGGCTGTCGAGGATCTCCTGCGGCTTGCGCAGGTCGGCGGCGGCCACCCCCGCGTCGTCGTTGCCCGCGAGCACGGCCTCGCTGTGCGCGACGGCCACCGGGTCGTGGTCGACGTAGACGACCCGGGCGCCGGGGACGGCGGACTGGGCTATCTCGTGGACGTTGCCGTACGTCGGTATGCCGGAGCCGATGTCGAGGAACTGGGTGATGCCCTCCTGGGCGGCGAACCGCACGGCCCGGCGCAGGAAGGCCCGGTTGGCCTGCATGGTCTTCGGCAGGCCGGGCATGAACTCCATGGCCCTGCGGGCGGCCTCCCGGTCGACCTCGAAGTTGTGCGAACCGCCCAGGTAGTAGTCGTAGATGCGCGAGACGCTCGGCACCGAGATGTCGATGCTGCGTGGGGCCCAGGCGGGACGCTCCATTATCTCTCCAAGGCGGGACGAAGGCGTAGGCGATCCGGTGTTCGAGCTGAGGCTACTGATCGCCCGCCAAAGGAGCGACCCGAACCGGAAATTGACCATCCGTTCCCGGTCACTGCCTGCGGCAAGTGCCTGGGCGACCCCGCTGAGTGATGTTCCAGCCAAGGCTCCGGTCACCCCTCGTCCACCGCACACCATCGGGACGGGTGACGCCCTCCGGCTCCTTCCGCTTGACGCACCGACGCCGGCCGCGTGCGAACGAACGCTCGTCCCGGGGATGCGAATTCGGCCATATCGGACTGATCCGATCGTCAAACCACTGATCGTGTTTATCCCTCCTTCGGGCTAATACCGCCGCACTCCCGGATACGGCCGCTCCCCAGCCCCCATGATCTTGGCGTGCATGGACTGAACGTGACCCGACGCGCGTCCGCCTCAAGGGCGTTGGCCCTGCTGGCGCTGACCTGCGCCCTGACGGGCTGCCCGGTCGGCAGCGCGTCGGCCGATGTCTGCGCGTACACCTCCACGGGCCCGGGCGGCACGGTGGCGGTGGCCACCGCGGGCGATGTCTCCGCGTCCTTCGCGAACGGCACCGCCACGGTCTCCGCGGGCGGCACCTCGGTGACCTCGGCGAACGGCGCTCCGGCGGGCCCCGCGAGCGGCGGCCCGGCGATGCCGTCGGGCGGCGCCTCGGTGGCGTCGGCGGGCGGTGGGCCGGCGGTCTTCGTGGGCGGCGGTCACCCCTGGCCACCGCCGTGGCACCACCATCCCTGGCCGCCGCCCTGGCACTGCCCACCGCCGCCCCCGCCGCCGTGCCCGCCGACGCCGACGCCGACTCCGACACCCACCCCGACGCCGACACCCACCCCCACTCCACCGAAGCCGACCCCGACACCCACGCCCCGGCCCAAGCCGAAGCCCCGGCCGTCCGCCCCGGCACCCCGGCCGAAGCCCACCCCCACTCCCCCGCCCGCCCCGGCGGCGCCCAGGCCCGCACCGGCCCCGAAGCCGTCGCCGACCCCCACCCCACGCCCGACGGTGACCCCGGTGAGCTACCCGGCGTACCACCCACATCCGGCCAGCCGGCCCGCGGCGGGCCACACCCGGCCCGTCACCTACGTCCTGCTCATCGCTCTGCCCGCGATCGTCGCCGTCGCGGCCCTCCGCCCGCGCTGACCTGCCGGGCCGCTCACCTCTGGAGGTATCCCTTGTCGGATTGGCTTGTTCTCGTCCTCGGGATGCTGGGGGCCTGTGCCGTGGTGGTCGCCGTGACGCTCGTACGGCACAAGCGGGCACCCCAGGACGAGGACCCCAACGAGACGCCGGACGTCATCGAGTACATGACCATGTGGATCGGTGTCGTCTACGCGATCGTCCTGGGCCTGGCCATCGCGGGCGTGTGGGAGGCCCGCAGCTCCGCCCAGGACTACGCGCAGTCCGAGGCACAGGCCCTGCACGAGATCTCGGAGCGGGTCCGCGTCTATCCCCCGGCCGTGCGTGACCACATCCGGGCCGATGTCAACACCTATGTCAGCTATGTCGTGCACACCGAGTGGTCGACGATGACCCGCCACGAGCGCGTCACCGACCGCGGTGCCACGCTGCTGCAGAAGGTCCGTCAGGACGTCACCGACTACCGGCCCGCGAACGACTTCGAGGCGCAGGCCTACCAGCCGCTGCTGGACCAGATGACCGCCGCCGACCAGGCGCGCAACGAGCGGGCCGACTCCACCGGGGCCACCATGCCGGCCGTGGTGTGGTGGGGGCTGCTCACCGGGGCGGTGATCACCGTCGGCATGGTGTTCGCGCTCCAGATCCGGCGTACCAAAAGGGAGTTGGTGCTGGCCGGGCTGTTCTCCGCGACCATCGCCTTCATGCTCTTCCTCATCTGGGACCTCGACGCCCCCTACAGCCGGGGCATCGCCGTGACCGCCGAACCGTTCCTGAACCTGTTCCCCGGCATCAAGGGCTGACCGGCCCGACGGGGAGGAACCCGGACCGGCGGCCCGCGCACGGTGGCCGCCGGTCCGGGAGTTCTCGGGAGTGCGTCAGGCGCGCCGCTCGCCCCTGCGGCGCAGCCAGTAGACGCCACCGCCGACCACGGCCACGCCGACCAGCGCGCCGCCGATGGCCATGTCGGCGGTCGTCGCACCGCTGGTCCGGCTGCCGCCGAGGCCGCCGTTGACGCCGCCGATCACGGTGAAGGCCCGAGGACGGGTCTGGGTGTGGCGCTCGCAGCGGACGGTGATGTCGTACCGGCCGGGGCGGGCGTCGCGGTTGACGTAGACGACACCCCGTGAGGTGTCGTCGCGGAACGGTGTCAGCGGGGCGGTGCGGAAGGCCCGGGAGGCCATCTGACCGCCCCGGCAGCCGTGCACGGTGACGGTGAGCCGGCCGCCGGCGGCGACCACACCGGGGGTGACGACGATGTCGCGCAGGCCGTTGTCGCCGCCGGGACGGTTGCCGAAGTCGCCGCCGAGGCCGTTGTCGCCGGGACCGCCGAACTCGTCGCCCCGCCCGTTCCCGCGACCCCGCTCGCCGTTGCCGAACTCGTCGCCCCTGCCGTTGCTGCTGATCCGGCCGTTGCCGCTGATGGTGCCGTTGAAGTGACCCTCGAAGCGGCCGTTGCCGCTGAAGCCGCCGTTTCCGTTGAAGTTGCCGTTGCCTCCGCCCGGAAAGTTGCCGCCCCCGCCGCCACCGCCGAAGTTCCCGTTGCCGTTCCCGAAGTTGCCCCCGCCGCCACCGCCCCCGCCGCCTCCACCGATGCCCCCACCGCCGCCTCCGCCGATACCGCCACCCCCGCCGCCGACGCCTCCGCCACCCCCGCCGATGCCCCCGCCGCCTCCGCCACCACCTCCGCCTCCGAAGTTCCCTCCCCCGCCCACGATGTTGCCGCCCCCGCCCACGACGTTCCCGTTCCCGAAGTTGCCGACGCCGGTGCCCGGGCCGACGATGGTCCCCGTGCCCGTGCCTCCCGTGGTGCCGCCCCCGTTGCCCATGCCGTCCGCGACGGCCACGGGGGCGGCGAGCCCGAGCACGGCGGCAGCGGTGCACGCGGCCGCCAGGGCGCGTTGGTTTCGCATGTGATCCTCCGCGGAAGGCACCCCGGGGCCCGTCCCCGGTCGATCGGCGAGAAAGCGCCTCCCGCATAGACCCTCGGGCGCGCGGAACACGCCCGCATGTCGAGAATGGTCCGTCCTGGTGATCCGACACACCGCACGACAAGCTGACAATCGGATATAGCCGCAGGTCACGGACCGTCAGAAAATTCCTGGGAACGGCAACTCGGATGGCGCACCACGAGGCACAGGTGCCACCCGTTCGCCACTCGGCCCGTCGCGGGCCGCGTGCGCGGCACTTAGCTTTTTCCCATGCGCATCGCACGGGACCAGCGACGGTCGGAGAGGGAATGGCACGGGCCCGCGCCCCGGCCGTCCCCGCCCGCCCGGTACGCCGAGGAGGAAGAGGAGGAGGAACGCCGTCGGCGGCGCGCCCCCTGGGGCGTGATGGCGCTGCTGCTGCTCTCCGGTCTGGCGCTCCTGCGCAACGGTTCGGGCGAGTTCGACGTGGGCCCGCCGCAGCCCGCCTCCGCGGCGGCCCCGGACACCCGCGCCCCGGGGACCCCGGCGCCCACCGGTCTCGTCCCGCTGGGGTTCTCCGCGGTCGACCGGGTGCGGATCCCGGCGATCAACGTGGACGCGCCGGTCACCCCCGTCGGCCTGGACGCGAGCGGCGCGGTGAGCGCACCGCCGCCCGACGACCCGGACCTCGCGGGCTGGTTCACCGGCGCGGTCTCCCCCGGCGAGAAGGGCACCGCGGTCGTCGTCGGCCACGTCGACAACAAGCAGGGCCCCGCCGTCTTCTACGGCCTGGGCGCCCTGCGCAAGGGGAACCGCGTCGACGTCCTGCGCAAGGACGGACGGACCGCGGTGTTCGAGGTCTACGGCGTCGAGGTGTTCTCCAAGAGCAACTTCCCCGGCGACCGGGTGTACGGCTCGAAGGGCGCCCCGGAGCTGCGCGTCATCACCTGCGGCGGCGACTTCTCCAAGCAGGACGGCTACGAGGGCAATGTCGTCGTCTTCGCCCGCCTGGTCGCGGTCGCCTGAACCACCGCGGCCCGGCGGGCGTCGGCCCTTCGGCCAATCCTTCTGCGCGCGCCGGGAGTTGGTCACAGGCGTCTGTGGGGCACCGTGAGGTGGTACCCCTGGTCGAGCAGATAGGGCAGCCACTCCTGGATGGCCTCGACGGTCTGCGAGCGGTCGCCCCCGGCGTCGTGCGAGAGGATGACCACGCCGGGCGCGGCGCCGCCCTCCACCCGCTCGATGATGGTGTCGGTGCCGGGCGTGTCCCAGTCGGTGGTGTCGACGGTCCAGGCCATCGGTTCCATGCCCATCTCGGCGCCGAGCTGGAACGCGGCCCGGTTCCAGGCGCCGTAGGGGGCGCGGAACCACTGCGGGCGCTCGCCGTAGGCGTCCTCGATGATGTCGCTGGTGCGCGCCATCTCCGACTCGATCTCCGCGCGGTCGAGGGTGGTCAGCAGCGGATGGGTCCAGGTGTGGTTGCCGACGACATGGCCCTCCTCGGCCATCCGGGCCACCAGGTGCTTGTTGTCCTCGACGCACTCGCCGCACACGAAGAACATCGCCCGCACGTCGTGCTTGGCGAGGATGTCCAGGATGTGCGGGGTGTAGTCGGGGTTGGGGCCGTCGTCGAAGGTCAGCATCATCTGCCGGCCGCGTGCGGAGATCTCGAAGATGGGCTCCGTGCGCACCTTCAGCTTGCGCGGCGCGGAGCGCGGCGGGCCGTCGCCGGTCAGCGGCCGGAGGCGGAAGGCCGAGGACTTCAGGGGTGCCTGACGGGCCTGGGGGCCGGGGACGGGCGCGGGGGCCGCGGTCCGGACGGCCTCCTCGTCGCCCGCCACGACGAGTCCCGCGGTGCCGGCCGCGCCGAGGGCGGCGGCGGAGGCGAGGAGCAAGCGGCGGCGTGTGAACAGCTGATCCTTCTGCATGACTCATCAGTCGCCCCCGGAGCGGTCGCCGCACCGCAACGGCACGGTGTGCGGGCGGTATTCCACCCGGTCGGACCAGCACCGGTACCCCGGTGGCACCCGTCGGGGCCTTCCGCCGTCCCTCCGCCGGCTGGGACTACGGCAACCGACAGGGAAACGAACGGAGTTGACGCCCGCGGTGATCACGCGGCGGTGGGGCCGACCGGACCGGCCCCGCACGCCGGGCCGCCGAGCGTGTGCTTCGTGGTCGTCGCCGCTCGGCGTGTCGCGGTACCGGGCATCGTCACGGCCGTACTCGGGAGCGGTCCGCCGCCGTGACCGGCTCGGCCGCCTACGGGTGCGTCCCGGCACACGGCGTCCATGACCGTTTCCGGCCGGGCCTGGCGCTGCCGGGCCCGGTCCCGGGGACTCAGCGGCGGCGCACCAGCGGGAACGGCAGGGTCTCCCGGATCGTCAGGCCGGTGAGGCACATGACGAGCCGGTCGACACCGAGGCCGAGGCCGCCGGTCGGGGGCATCGCGTAGTCGAGCGCCTGGAGGAAGTCCTCGTCCAGTTCCATGGCCTCGGCATCCCCGCCGGCCGCCCGCAGCGACTGCTCGGCGAGCCGTCGGCGCTGCTCCACGGGATCGGTCAACTCAGAGTAGGCGGTGGCGAGTTCGACTCCGAAGGCGACGAGGTCCCAGCGTTCGGCGAGCCGGGGGTCGGTGCGGTGCTGCCGGGTGAGCGGGGAGACGGCGACGGGGAAGTCCTTGTAGAAGGTGGGCAGTCGGGTGTGCTCCTCGACCAGCCGCTCGTACATCTCCAGGACGATGTCGGCGGGTTGGTCGTCGGCGGTGTACGGCACCCCGGTGCGGTCGCACAGCCGGTGCAGCCGCAGCAGCTCGGTGCCGGGACCCATCTCCTCGCCGAGGACCTCGGAGAGGGCGCCGTACACGGTCTTCACCGGCCACCGCCCGGACAGGTCGTGCTCCTCGCCGTCCCTGCGGGCCACCGGGGCGCCGAAGGCGGCGGTCGCCGCGCCCTGCACCAGTTCGCGGACGAGGTCGAGCATCACGTCGTAGTCGGCGTACGCCTGGTAGGCCTCCAGCATCGTGAACTCGGGGTTGTGCTTGGGCGAGACGCCCTCGTTGCGGAAGGTGCGGCCCAGTTCGAAGACCTTCTCCAGACCGCCGACGCACAGCCGCTTGAGGTACAGCTCGGGGGCGATGCGCAGATACAGGTCGAGGTCGTAGGCGTTGCTGTGGGTGGTGAAGGGCCGGGCGTTGGCGCCGCCGTGGATCTGTTGCAGCACCGGGGTCTCGACCTCGGTGAAGCCCCGCTCCAGCAGGCCCTGGCGCAGGGCGCCCACGGCGGCGGAGCGGGCGCGCAGCACGGCACGGGCGTCGGGCCTGGTGATCAGGTCGAGGTGGCGCCGGCGGACCCTGGCCTCGGGGTCGGTCAGGCCCCGGTGTTTGCCGGGCAGCGGGCGCAGGCACTTGCCGGTGAGCTGCCAGGAGGTGGCGAAGACGGTGGGCTCGCCCCGGTCGCTGAGGCCGCTGTGCCCGGTGACGCTGATGTGGTCGCCGATGTCGGTGTCGGCGGTGAAGCGGTCGAGGGCGGCGCCGGACCGGTCGCGGGTGAGGGCGATCTGGTGATCGCCGGACCAGTCGCGCAGCACGGCGAAGACGATGCCGCCGAAGTCGCGGACCAGCATGACGCGGCCGGCGACGGTGACCTGCGGGCCGGGTTCGCCGGGGCGGCCGGGCGGGACGTCGGCGAGGGCGTGGGTGGGGGCGCGGACGCCGACGGGGTAGGGGTCGGTGCCGGCCTTGCGCAGCCGGTCCAGTGTGCGGCGCCGGACGCGGATCTGGTCGGGCAGGCCCGCGCCCGGGGCGGCAGGCCCGGCCGCTCCCTGCCTCTCGGTGCCGGACGCCGCGGCGGGCCGGGGGCGTTGGGGAGCGGGGCGTGGCCCGGTGCCGCGGTGCCCCCTTCCCCACAGGGTGCGCAGCGACGGTACGGGGACGAAGCCCTCGGCGATCCCGGAGGCCAGGCCGATGCGGGCGAGGGAGGCGGTCTCGCCGTAGCAGATGAACCGCGGGTACCACTCGGGGCGGTACTTGGCGTTGGAGCGGTACAGCGCCTCCAGCTGCCACCAGCGGGAGAAGAAGAGCAGCAGCCGACGCCAGAGCCGCAGGACGGGCCCGGCGCCGATGCGGGCGCCCTCCTCGAACACGGAGCGGAAGACGGCGAAGTTCAGCGAGATCCGGCGGATGCCCGCCTTGGGCGCGGCGGCGCACAGTTCGCTGACCATGAACTCCATCACGCCGTTGGGTGCGGTCCGGTCGCGGCGCATCACGTCCAGGGAGACGCCGTCCGCTCCCCAGGGCACGAAGGAGAGCAGGGCGAGCAGCCGGCCGTCCTCGCCGCATGCCTCCACCAGCAGGCAGTCGCCGTCGGCGGGGTCGCCGAGCCGGTCCAGGGCCATGGAGAAGCCGCGCTCGGTCTCGGTGTCGCGCCAGGCGTCGGCCTTGTCGACGATCTCCTCCATCTCCCGTTCGCCGAGCTGGGCGTGGCGGCGGATGCGGCAGGTCACGCCGGTGCGGCGGACCCGGTGCACGGCCTGCCGGGTGACGCGCATGTCCCGGCCGCCGAGGTCGAAGCCGGCCACGTGCACGATCGCCTCGTCGCCGAGCTGGAGGGCGCCGAGCCCGGCGCGGGCGAAGGCGCGGGCGCCGTCCTCGGAGGCGCCCATCACGGCGGGGGCCCAGGCGTAGCGGCGGGCCAGGTCCAGCCAGGCGGCGATGGCGTGCGGCCAGGCCTCCGGGTCGCCGACCGGGTCGCCGCTGGCGAGGCACACACCGGCCTCGACGCGGTACGTGACGGCGGCCTTGCCGCTGGGCGAGAAGACGACGGCCTTGTCGCGGCGGGTGGCGAAGTAGCCGAGGGAGTCGCGTTCGCCGTACGCCTTGAGCAGGGCGCGGATGCGGGCCTCCTCGTCGCCGTGCAGGGCGGCCTCCAGGCGCTGGGAACGGAACAGCGTGGCGGCGGCGTTGAGCAGCGCGAGCGCGCCGAGCAGGCCGAGCACGAAGGTGACCTCGCGGGGCGGGCGCCCGGCGAAGGAGCTGCTGGAGACCAGACCGCCGCAGACCCGGTCGGCGGCCCACGCCAGGTGCTGGCCGGCCGGCAGGGTGCCCGGGAACAGCAGGACGAGCCCCCAGCCGAGCAGGATGGCCACCGCGAGGCCGCCGAGCAGCACGCCGAGCGCCCGCCACACCGCGCCGCGCCGGGAGGCGGCGTAGAACTCGCTTCTGGCCGCGATCAGCAGGAGCAGCAGCAGGCCGCACAGGACGAGGGAGGGCAGTGACTGGGCGTACAGGCCGAGCGCGACGCCGAGCGCGTCGGTGAGCACGACCAGGCCGAGATAGACGACGACCAGCCACCAGGCGACCTTCTTGCGGGCGGCGGTGGCGCCGGCCAGCAGGAACAGGAAGACGGCGTAGGCGAGGTTGGCGCTGATCGGCACCAGCAGCAGGTCGATGCCCCGGACGAGCGGGCGCAGCAGCAGCCGCAGCGGTTCGATCAGCGCGATCGCCGCGCACAGCGCGCCGAGCCCGGCGAACAGGCCGGCGAAGGCCTTCGGTACCCGGCCGAGGCGTCCCCCGCCGGGCGAGCGCGTCGGCGCCGCACCGGTCCTGCGCGCGGCGGGCTCCGCGGTGGCGGTCATGCCTCCGACTGTAGGAAGGGGGCGGGGGACGCGCGCGCTGGGCGGGCCGGTGCGTGCGGTGGGCGCCGTCCGGGGTGGTGGCTGCGGTGGGTGGCGAAGGCCCGCCGCCCCGCGAGGCAGTGGGAAGTAAAGGTTCCGATAATCTCAAGATGTGACGGAGCAGCACGAGCAGCATGCGCACCAGTTCGAGCGGGGCACGGACGGCCCGAAGGTCGTCCTCGTCGGGGTGGACGGTTCCGACTCGTCCATGCGTGCCGCGGCGTACGCCGGCGGTCTCGCCCGGCGCCAGCACGCGCTGCTGGCCGTGGTGTACGTGCAGCCGGTGCTGGCGGCCGGGGCGGCCCTCGGTGCCCCGGTGCTGGAGACCGCCAACGAGATCGCCGAGGACCTGGTGACGCAGATCCGGGAGGCGGCCGAGCGGGTCCGGGGGATATTCGAGGTGCGCTGGGAGTTCCACACCTACCGCGGCGACCCCTACACCGGCCTGGTGGCGGCGGCCGAGGAGCTGAAGGCGGACGCGGTGGTGGTGGGCGCCTCCGAGCAGGCCGGGCACCGGATCATCGGGTCGGTGGCGGTGCGGCTGGTGAAGGCGGGACGGTGGCCGGTGACGGTCGTTCCGTGACCGCCGCCACGCGGCGCCCCGGCACCAGCGGCCACAGCAGCAGCGGGGTGGCGAGCATCAGCACCCCGGCGAGACCCAGCGCGGTGCGCGCCCCGACGACGGCGGCCACCAGCCCCCACAGCGCGGTGATCGCGGCGGTGCAGGCCTTGCCGGTGACGGACCAGGCGGCCAGCATGCGGGCCACCCGGTCGTTCGGGGTCAGCTCCAGGCGCTCGGTGACGACGAGCGGGTTGAAGATGCCGCAGCACAGGATCAGCCCGGCCTCCACGACCATCACCACGAGCAGCCCGGCCGCGCCGGGCCCGACGAACGCGAGCCCGATGGGCCAGCAGGCGCGCAGCACACCGGAGGCGAGCAGCACCCGGCGCCTGCCGTACCGGGTGGCCAGCGGGCGGGCCACCCGCGAGCCGAGCAGTCCGCCGAGGCAGGGCACGGCGAAGGCGAGCCCGTACTGCCAGGGGGCGAAGCCGAGGTGGCCCAGCATGAGCACCGACAGGACCGGCGAGCCGGCCATGATCAGGGCGTTGCCCAGGAGCACGTTGAAGAACAACGGGCGCAGGGCGCGGCTGGTGAGCAGGTGCCGCCAGCCGTCGAGGAGTTCGCCGGCGCGGGGCGCGGCGGTGCGCTCGGGCACGGTCTCGCCGCGGCCGATGGCGCGGATGCCGAGGGCGGACAGCAGATAGCTGACGGCGTCCGCGGCCACGGTGGTCACCGGTCCCAGCAGACCGGCGAGGGCGCCGCCGAGCGGGGGACCGAGCACGCTGGCGGTCCAGGTGGTGGACTCGAACCGGCCGGCCGCGGTGAGCAGGCCGTCGGACGGCACCAGCGCCTTGAGGTGGGCGCCGGAGGCGGCAGTGAAGGTGATGTCGGCCGCCGCGACGATCACGGAGACCACCAGGAGCTGCCCGAAGCCGAGCACGCCGAACGCGTAGGCGGCGGGCAGGGTGAGCAGCGCGGCCCCGCGCACCAGGTCGGCCGTGATCATCACGGGCCGCTTGCGCCGGAACTCGATCCAGGGGCCGAGCGGTACGGCGGCCACCGCGCCGACGGCCACCCCGGCCGAGGCGAGCAGCGACACCTGGGCGGAACCCGCGTGCAGCACGAGAACCGCGATCAACGCGAACGCGTCGAACGCGAGCCAGGTGCCGAAGGTACTGACCGAATACGCCGCCCACAGCCACCCGAACTGCCGACCCAGCCTCATCCACAACCTCCCGTTGACCCGGCATATGAAAGCCAGCAGGTGGCCTGCGGTTCAAACAACCGGCACGACGACGGCCACAACCGTTGGTTGTACATCAGCACCCGGTGGCTACGATGGCCGGGTGGACCTCAAGGCCGTGCGCACCTTCGTCACCGTGGTGGACAGCGGACAGTTCCAGGAGGCGTCCGCCGTCCTCGGCATCACCCAGCAGGCCGTCTCCAAGCGGATCGCGGCGCTGGAGAAGGAGCTGGGGGTGCGGCTGTTCCGCCGGACCGCGCGCGGGGCGGAGCCGACCATCGACGGGCAGGCGTTCCTGCCGCACGCCCGTGAGCTGCTGCTGGCCGAGGAGCGGGCCGCCGCCTCGGTACGGCCGGGCCGGCGGGCGCTGCGCGTGGACGTGGTCGGGGCCCGGCTCGGCCCGGCGGGCCTGCTGCGCGACTTCCACCGGACGCACCCGGAGACGGCCCTGGACGTGGTGACCCTGTTCGACGCGGACACGGCCGTCGCCGCCGTGCGCGCGGGCACCATCGACGCGACGTTCCGCGCCGTCGGCCCCCGGCTGCCCGAGGGCCTGCGGGCGGCGCGCGTCTACGACGAGGCCGTGCAGCTGCTGACCGGTCCCGCGCATCCCCTCGCCGGGGCCCGCTCGGTGCGGCCGGCGGAGCTGGCCGGGCACCGGATCTGGATGCCGGGCCTGGTGGCCGGCACCGAGTGGGCCGCCTACTACGAGGCGCTGGCCGCCGAGTTCGGGCTGACCATCGACTCGGTGGGCCCCGACTTCGGCTCGGAGGCGCTGCTCGACACGGTCGCGGACTCCGCCACGCTCGCCACCCTCGTCGCCGAGGGCATCCGGCTGGTCTGGCCCGCCGGGCACGATCTGCGGCGGATCCCGCTCACCGATCCCACCCCGGTCTACCCGCACTCCCTGGTGTGGAGCGCGGCCAACGCGCACCCGGGCCTGGCCGTGCTGCGCGCCCACCTCGCCGCCCGGCCCGCGAGCCGCCCGCCCTCGCGCCCGTGGACCCCCGCCTGGGCCGTGCGTGGCTCCTTCCCTGCGGCGCGCCCCTGAGCCATCATGAACCCGCGTCAGCCGTTTGCCGTCGGCGAAGAGGTGAGGCGCATGGCCAAGCTCCGGGCGGGTGAGGGGATTCTCCGCCGCAAACCCATCGAGCACATCGAGGAGACCGAGGCCGGCCAGGGGCCCCGGCTGGAACGGTCGCTCGGGCTGTGGCAGCTCACGGCGATCGGCGTCGGCGGCATCATCGGTGCCGGTATCTTCACGCTCGCCGGCACGGTGGCCAACGGCACGGCCGGTCCCGCGGTGCTGGTGTCCTTCCTGATCGCGGGCGCGGCGAGCGCGTGCGCGGCGCTGTCCTACGCCGAGTTCGCGGGGCTGATCCCGAAGGCGGGCTCGGCCTACACCTACGGCTACGCGGTGCTCGGCGAGTTCGCGGGCTGGTTCATCGGCTGGGACCTGCTGCTGGAGTACACGGCGATCGTCGCGGTCGTCGCGATCGGCATCTCGGGTTACTTCGGCTTCCTCGTCGAACAGATGGGGGCGAAGCTGCCGCACTGGATGATGGGCGCGCCCGGCACCGGCTCCGGACACCGGGTGGACCTGTTCGCGGTGGTGCTCTGCCTGCTGATCGCCTGGCTGCTCAACCTCGGCATCCGCAGCGCGGCTCGCTTCGAGACGCTGGTGGTCGCGGTGAAGGTGCTGGTGGTGCTGCTGGTGATCGGGGTGGGCTTCTTCCACATCGACACGGCGAACTACCACCCGTTCTTCCCCTACGGCGTCGGCGGCGCCTTCACGGGCGCGGCGACGGTGTTCTTCGCGGTGTTCGGGTACGACGCCATGTCGACGGCGGCCGAGGAGTCCAAGGACGCGCAGCGGCACATGCCGAAGGCGATCATCTACTCGCTGGTGATCGCGATGGTGCTGTACGTGGCGGCCTGCCTGGTGCTGACGGGCATGCAGGACTACCGGCACATCGACAAGGAGAGCGGGTTCTCCACGGCGTTCAAGTCGGTGGGCCTGAACGGGCTCGCGGACGTGATCGCGGTGGGCGCCATCATCGGCATCCTCACGGTGATGTTCACCTTCATGCTGGGGGTGACCCGGGTGTGGTTCTCCATGTCCCGGGACGGTCTGCTGCCCAAGTGGTTCGCCAAGACGCACCCGACGCGGCACGTGCCGACCCGGGTGACCTGGATCGTCGGGGCGGCCTCGGCGCTGATCGCCGGGTTCCTGCCGATCGGCGAGGCGGCCGAGCTGACCAACATCGGCATCCTGCTGGCGTTCGTGGTGGTCTGCACGGCGGTGATCGTGCTGCGCTACCGGCGGCCCGACCTGCCCCGCACCTTCCGCACCCCGGCGGTGCCGTTCGTGCCCGCGCTGGGCGTGCTCTTCTCGCTCTGGCTGATCACGTTCCTCCAGTGGCAGACGTGGGTGCGGTTCGCGGTGTGGTTCCTGATCGGCTGCGCGGTCTACTTCGGCTACTCGTACAAGCGTTCCGCGCTGGCCGAGCGGCGGCCCGAGTGATCACTCCCCCATCACCAGGCCGTCCTTGGCGGCGCCCCGGCTGAGCACCACCTCCCGGATGCGGTCGCGCACCCCGGCGAGGTCGGCGCCACCCTCGACGGCCCGGCCGACGTCGACCACGCGGCCGGCGTCGAGGTCGTACAGCTGGGGGACGAACTCGGCCCGCGTGACCTGCCAGCGGCCGCCCGGCCGGGCGGGCGGGGCGAAGGTGAAGCGGGCGAGGGTGGACTCGTCGGCGCGCGGGTCGCGGGCGCCGTGGGCGTCGTCCGGTCGCCCGGAGATCTGGTCGCCCAGACCGTAGACCACCCAGGTGCCGTTGACCTTCTCGTACGGCTGCGGGACGTGGGTGTGGCTGCCGAGGATCAGGTCGATGTCGGGGCGGCCGCCGTCCGCCGAGGCGGTGAGCCGGCGGGCGAGGTCGGTCTGCGCCGCGGTCGGGGCGTCGTCGCGGTCGGTGCCCCAGTGCAGGGAGAGGACGACCACGTCGGCGCCGGCCCGGCGGGCGGCGCGGGCGTCGGCGGTGATCCGGCCGACGTCGATCGGCCGGAGCGCCCAGGGCTGCCCGTCGGGCAGCGGCCGCTCGGTGTCGAAGGTGTACGACAGCTGCGCGACCTCGGCGGATCCGGCCCGGTGGAGCGACACATAGCGGGCCTCGTCCGCGCTGCGGGCGGTGCCCGCGTGGTCCAGGCCCGCCTCGTCCAGGGCGCCCAGGGTGCGCCGGACACCCTCGGCGCCGTCGTCCAGGGCGTGCTCGGAGGCGGTGGCGCAGCCGTCGTACCCGGTCTGGGCGAGGTCCCGGGCGAGCTGCGGCGGGGACAGCGGGGCGGCGTCGCCGTAGCCGTTCTCCAGGTGACACAGTGCCAGGTCGGCGCCGCTGACCAGGGGTTCGACGTCGGCGAACATGGGCCGGAAGTCGTAGCCGCCGGAGCCCGCGCCGGCGGATGCCTCGGCGTCGTAGGAGGCGCGGTCCAGGACGGCTGCGTCCGTCAGGACGTCACCGGTGGCGACCAGGGTGAAGCCGCGGGCGGCGGCGGGCGGCCCGGGCGCGCCCTCGCGGGCGGCGGAATCATGGCGGACGTGGTCGGCACAGGCGGCCGCGGTCGCGAGGACGGCGGTCAGGGCCAGCGCAACCTGGTGTCTGCGTCCGATCATCAGCTCACACCTCGGGATCTACGTCAGTACGTCAGCACGTCGATATGTCAGTGCGCATGTCGTATTTACCGACATTGCCGTGACGGGCCCGTGGGGAGGAAGCCGACTCTCCGTCCGAACGGTACGGGTCCTCTCATTGACCCATCCGGTGGGACTGTGAAGACACTCACGCCGCACCACCGTGACGTCCTTGCCCTCGTGTACTCCCCCGGGGCCGGTGGGACGCGAGCGGCGCGCACGCCCGGCGCCGCACCCGGTACGGTGAAGCACCGGACGTGCGCCGAAACCGGGAGCCGGGTCAAGCCTCGGCAAAGCGCCTTGCTGTGGCCCCCCTTGGGGCAATGGGCTGTCCTCATCCGCGTTCCGGGCGGGGCGCGTCCCCGGGGACCGGGCGACGCGCACGCACCGGAGGAAGGGCAGGAAGGGAATGCCGCACAGAGGACACGAGAACAGCGACGGCACGGACGGCACCGGCGGCGGTGAACTGGACGTCCCCATGGCGTGGCTGTACGCCGAGTACATCGCCGACGAACTGCTGCGCACCGGCGATCTGATGCCGCCGACGTCCTTCGAGTTCCGGGCCGGCCGGGACGCGCTCGCGCTGACCGTCTTCCTGTCCGACACCGACGGGGAGCTCTCCGGCATCCGGGTCGTCTCCCAGCTGGACAACTGGCTGTCGCTGACGGCCTGCGACCATCCGTGGCCGCAGTGGGTGCGCGCCCGGATGGCCGAGCTGACCGAGCGGGCGGCCGGGGCACCCTCGGCCGATCTGACGCTCGCCCAGGACGCCTGGCGCTGGCTGGAGGAGACCGAACTGCTGGCGCCCGACCTGGACGCGGTGCCGGGCGGCGGCGCCCCGGCCGGCGAGGACGGCGGGCCCCAGGTGTGGACGCCCGCCTGGCAGCTGGGCCTGCCGCTCGGGCACCTGGCGATCCACCTCTTCTGACGTTCCGACGGCGGCGGGCGCCCCTACTTCAGCAGCCGGGAGAGTCGACGGTCGGCGAGCGGCTTGCCGCCCGTCTGACAGGTGGGGCAGTACTGGAGCGAGGAGTCGCTGAAGGAGACCTCGCGGATGGTGTCCCCGCACACCGGGCAGGGCTCGCCGGTGCGGCCGTGCACCCGAAGGCCGCTCTTCTTCTCGGATTTGAGCCGACCGGCGGCCACGCCCCGGGAGCGCTCGACCGCCTCGGCGAGGGTGTCGCGCAACGCCTCGTACAGCCGGCGGGTCTCCTGCGGGGTGAGGGAGGCGGCGAGCTTGAACGGGGACATCTTCGCCGCGTGCAGGATCTCGTCGCTGTAGGCGTTGCCGATCCCGGCGATCAGGGACTGGTCCCGCAGGGCGCCCTTGAGCTGTCGTCGCTCCGCCTTCAGCAGGGCGGCGAGGCGGTCCTCCCCGAAGTCCGCGGCGAGCGGGTCCGGGCCGAGGCGGGCGATGCCCGGCACCTGCGCCGGATCGCGCACCACGTACACCGCGAGTCGCTTTTGCGTGCCGGCCTCGGTGAGGTCGAAGCCCTCGCCGGTCTCCAGCGCCACGCGCAGCGCGAGCGGGCCCTTGCCCGGCTTGGGCGGCCCGTCCGGCAGCCGGTCCTTCCACTGCAACCAGCCCGCGCGGGCCAGGTGGACCACCAGGTGCAGCCCGCTGTCGGCCGCCAGGTCGAGGAACTTGCCGTGCCGGCGCACCCCGGTGATCAGGGCGCCCTGAAGGGCGGTGACGGGCGGGTCGTACGTCTTCAGCACGCTGACGGCGACCGGCAGCACCCGCGCCACCCGGTGGCCGACCAGGTGCTCGGAGAGGAAGTCCGTCAGCGCTTCGACCTCGGGCAGTTCCGGCATACGTCCAGAGTGCCACCCGGCACCGACAACGCCTCCCGGCTCACCCGTCCGGCCCGCCGCGGTCCGCGCCCGCCCGGAACTCGCACCACACCGCCTTGCCGCGGCCGCGCGCCTCCACACCCCAGGCGTCCGCGAGCCGGTCCACGAGCAGCAGGCCGCGCCCCGAGACGCCGTCCTCCCCGGCGTCCCGGCGCCGGGGCAGGGCGCTGGAGGAGTCCTCCACCTCGATCCGCAGCCTGCGCTCTCCCCCGACGGGGGACCGCAGGGTGACGGTCGCGGCGCCCTCGGTGTGCACCAGGACGTTGGTGATCAGCTCGTCCGCGGCCAGCTCCACCTCGTCGGCGCGCTCCTCCTCGCCCCAGGCGCGGACCGCGGCCCGGATCATGTGCCGGGCCTGGGTGAGCGCCTCCGGATCACCGGGCGCCACATGCTGCTGGAGCCGGCCGCGGGGCCGCGCCTCCTCCGGGACCCGGCGGTGCAGCAGGAGCAGGGCCACGTCGTCGTCGCCGCCGCGCTTCTCGGCCAGCCGGATCAGCAGGTCGGCGAGGTCGGACACCTCCTCCGGCCCGGTGCGCACCCGCTCCGTAAGGTTCCGGATGCCGTCGTCCAGGTCGCAGCCCGGCTGCTCGACCAGCCCGTCGGTGCACAGCAGCAGGGTGGCACCCGGGTCCAGTTCGAGGGTGGCGACGGGATAGTCCAGCCCGCCGAACTCGGCGGACAGCCCGAGCGGCAGCCCGCCCTCGACCGGTACGCGCCGGCAGCCGTCGGCGTCGCGCACCAGCGGGTCGATGTGCCCGGCGCGGACCACCTGGACCACCCCGGTCGCCAGGTCCGCGTCGGCGTACAGACAGGTGGCGAAGCGACCGGTGTCCAGCTCGCGCAGGAACTCGGAGGCGCGGGCCATCACGGTGGCCGGGGCGTGCCCCTCCGCGGCGTAGGCGCGCAGCACGATCCGCAGTTGGCCCATCACGGCCGCGGCGTGGGTGTCGTGGCCCTGGACGTCGCCGATGACCGCGCCGACCCGGCCGCCGGGCAGCGGGATCACGTCGTACCAGTCGCCGCCGATGTCCCGGCCCAGGGCGGCCGCCCGGTAGCGCACGGCGACGTCGGCGCCCGGCACCTGCGGGATGGTGCGCGGCAGCATGGCCTGCTGGAGGCCCTGGGCGAGGTCCTTCTGCTGCTCGTAGAGCATGGCCCGTTGCAGGCTCTGCGCGATGCTGCTGCCGAGGGCCACGAGAACGGCGCGCTCCTCCTCGGAGAAGCCCCGCCGGAGGCTGTAGAGCAGGCCCATCGCGCCGATCGGGCGGCCCTGGGCGATCAGCGGCAGATAGGCGGCCGAGGCGATCCGCAGATGGGTGATCTGCGACCACAGCAGGGGGTACTGCTCCGCGAACTCCTCCGGGCTCTCGACGAACCGCGGGCTCAGCGTCCGCACCACCTCGCTCATGGGGTACGGCTCGTCGATGCGGTTGACCTGGGTGGCGGGAACGAAGCTGCCGGCCGGCGCCTCGGCGACGAGCCGGATCCGCCCGGCCTCCACCAGGCCCATCACGAAGCTGGCCGCGCCCAGCCGGTGGATGCCGTGGGTGTCCTTGAGGACCTCGATGACGTCCTGCACGGTGCGGGCGTGGGCGAGGGCCGCGGAGACGATCTGGACGATGCTGGTCTGCTGGCGGAAGGCCTCGTCCTGGGCGGCGCGCAGACTGCGGGCCTCGCCCTCGGCCAGCTCCCCGGTGGCGTCGCGGACGATGCCGACGACGCGGCGGGGACGGCCGGACTCGTCCCGGCGGATGTAGCCCTGGGTGTGGGTCCAGCGGGGGGTGCCGTCGCGGCGGCGGATGCGGAAGTAGGCGCCGTAGTTCTCGGCGCCCTCCTTGACGGCCCGGGCGACCAGCGCGTCCAGCCGGGCCGCCTCGGGCTGCGGCACCCGCGCGGTCAGTGACTCGAAGCGCCCGTCGAACTCCTCGGGGAGCAGGTCGAACACCTGGTGCGCCTGGGCGTCCATGTGGATCACGCCCTTGTCCAGGTCCCAGTCGAAGGTGCCCATGTGGTTGAGCGCCAGGATCGGGTCCGGTCGGGCGGGCCAGTCATCCGGAAGTGACAGGGCACTCGCTGCCCGATCAGCCATGGAGCCACCTTGCCAGGATTCGCCGGATTCTTCGACCCGTCCCGGCGGCCCGGCCGGTGCGCCGTTCACCTGCCGGGCACGTCGACCGGGGCGCTGGGGGCCGCGTCCGGGGCGGCGCCGGTCCCTGTCGTGTCCTCGGGGGCCTGCGCGGCGCCGCCGCCCGGGCCGGACATGCCGGTGCCTCCGGGAGGTGCGATCTCGTCCAGGTCCCGCGGGACGTTCAGGGCACCGGTCCGTGGCGTGTCGTAGAGGGACAGGCCCGGCGGGTGGGCGAAGGGGTCGAGAAGGGGCTGGGTGGGGGTGGGCGCCGGGGCCGAGGGGGGTTGCGGGTCGGCGGAAGAGGGCGTGGAGGAGGAGGGCTGGGCCGGGGCGGAGGGGGCGGTCGACGGTGCCGGCGGGAGGGCCCTGGTGGGTGGCGGCGGGGTGCGGCGCGCCGAAGAGGCGCTCGGGGCGTCGGTGGGCGTGGAAGCGCCGGTCGGCGCGGGGGCACTGCCGGTCGACGGCGCGGCGGCCGGCGTCGGGGCGCCGGTCGGGTCGGGCGCGGGGACGGCCCGGTCGACGGCCGTGGGGGTGCCGCGGGGTGCGGGGTCGCGGGTCCCGCGCTCCCCCGCCGCCGCGGCGCCCCGGCCGTCGGCGGCGGGAGTGGCAGCGCCGTGGTGCTCGGCGACACCGGGCGTCGCGGCGGAGTTCGCGGCACCGGAGTGCGCGGCACCCCGGTCCCCGGCGGTACGGTCCCCGGCACCGGAGTCCCCGGCACCGGAGTCCCCGCCATGACGGTCCACGGCCTCTGTCCCCCGGGCACCGCGATCCCCGGCGTCGCGGTCCCCGCCCCGGCGGTCCGCCGCGTCGGCCTCCCCGCCGCGGCGGCCGGCGTCCCGGTCCCCGGCACGGCGGTCCTCGGCGGCGCGCTGCCCCGTACGCACCCCCCGGCCCCCGTCCCGCACTCCCGTGTGGTCGGGTTCGTCCGTACGGGTGTCCGTCGCGGGCGCGCGGTCCGCCGCCTCGCGCCCCGCGCCGATCACCGCGCCCCCGACCTGCCCCGCTGCCGTACCGGGCCGGCTCTGCCGGGCCCGGGGTGTGCCGGTGTCCGGCCTGCTGGGATGGGGGAAGCCGGTGAGCCCGGGATCGGGGGGCGCGGTGTTGGCCAGGATCGGCGGTGCCACGAGCTGGTCGTGGGCGACGTCGGGACCGAGCCGGCGTTCGATCCAGCTGTTCGTGCGGGCGTCGAGCAGCGTCAGGCTGCCGACCGCCTGGGGCGCCGGGGTCACCACGATCACCTGGTTGGGCCGGTAGCCGGACCAGGCGGTGCCGCGGGCGCCCACGCCACCGCGCGCCTCCTCGGGTGGTCGCAGCGGATTGCCGCAGGCGCACCGCACCCGGGGCAGGCCCCGGTCGTCTACCAGGACGGCGGTGCCGGCCTGGAGCACGGCCTGGTATCCGGCCGCCTGTCCGTCGCGGTAGCCGTGGTTGGTGACGCGGGTGTCGGCGCGCAGCAGCACCGGGGTGAGGGCGCGCAGGTAGCCGGGCAGGGCGGAGCGGGAGACGCCGGCCGCCCGGGCGAAGGCCTCGCCGCGCGCCGGGTCCGCGGTCAGCCGGCCGATCTGCCGTTCGACGTCGCAGACGGTGACGCGGACGCTGCCGCTGTAGAGCCCGGGGGTGCCGCCGGACAGGGCGTGTGCCGCCGCCAGCGGGGCGACGGCGAGTCCGGCGGGCGGGGCGCTGACATCGGCCGTGCGGCCGGTGCCGGCCGCCCGGGGGACGCCGCTGCCGGTGGGGCCGGTCGCCGTGGACTCGGTGAAGGGGTTGGGCCCCTGTTCCACGGCGGGCTGGAGGAAGACCTCCTCGCCCAGTTGGGCCTCTTTGACGGCGGCGCCCGCACACCCGGTGAGGAGCAGCGCCACCGACAGCAGCACGCAGGCCATGGCCAAGGATCCGGTGGGTATGCGCACCGTGCACTCCGCATCACTGTGGGTGAATTACCCCTATTGTTTGCATTGCATCCTTTTGGCTGGCAACTCGGGGGGATCGGCGCGAGGGAGACGAGGTGGCCGTGGACTGGTTCACCGCACCCGACTACTGGCTGAGCCGACTGGTCCTGCAACGGGCCCTGGCCACCGTGTACCTCGTGGCGTTCCTGACGGCCGCCCTCCAGTTCCGGGCGCTGCTGGGCGAGCGGGGCATGCTGCCGGTCCCCCGTTACGTGGCGCGGATTCCCTTCCGGCGGGCGCCGAGCCTGTTCCAGCTGCACTACTCCGACCGGTTCTTCGCGGCCGTGGCGTGGGCGGGCTGCGCGGTGTCGGCGGCGCTGCTCGCGGGGGCGGACTCGCTGCTGCCGCTGTGGGCGGGCATCGTGCTGTGGCTGGTGCCGTGGGCGCTGTACCTGTCGATCGTGAACGTGGGGCAGACCTGGTACGCGTTCGGCTGGGAGTCGCTGCTGCTCGAAACCGGCTTCCTGGCCGCGTTCCTCGGCAACGACGAGGTGGCGCCGCCGGTGGTGGTGCTGTTCCTGCTGCGCTGGATCCTGTTCCGGGTCGAGTTCGGCGCCGGACTGATCAAGCTGCGCGGCGACGCGTGCTGGCGCAAGCTGACCTGCCTGTACTACCACCACGAGACTCAGCCGATGCCGGGCCCGCTGAGCTGGTTCTTCCACCATCTGCCCAAACCGTTGCACCGGGTGGAGGTGGCCGCCAACCACGTCACCCAACTCGTGGTGCCCTTCCTCCTGTTCACCCCCCAGCCGATCGCCTCGGCCGCCGCCGCGCTGATGATCGTCACCCAGCTGTGGCTGGTCCTGTCGGGCAACTTCTCCTGGCTGAACTGGATCACCGTCGTGCTCGCGGTGTCCGCGCTGCGGCTCCCGGCGACGGCGCCCCCGGTGCCCGCGGCGCCCCTGTGGTACGAGGTCGTGGTGCTCGCGCTCGCCGCGCTGCTGCTGTTCCTCAGCTACCGCCCGGTGGGGAACATGGTCTCCCGGCGCCAGGTGATGAACCGCTCCTTCGACCCGCTCCACCTGGTCAACACCTACGGCGCGTTCGGCAGCGTCAGCCGGGTGCGCTACGAGGTGGTGGTCGAGGGCACGCTGGACGAGGTGGCGCGGGCGGACTCGGACTGGCGGGAGTACGAGTTCAAGGGCAAGCCGGGCCGGCTGCGGCACTGGCCGCGCCAGTTCGCCCCGTACCATCTGCGCCTGGACTGGCTGATGTGGTTCGCGGCGCTGTCGCCGGCGTACGCGGGCGACTGGTTCGGCGGCCTGGTGGAGCGGCTCCTCGAGAACGACCGGGCCACGCTGCGGCTGCTGCGCCGCTCCCCCTTCCCGCCCGGTACCCCGCCCCGCTTCGTCCGCGCCCGGCTCTTCCGCTACCGCTACACCACCTGGCGGGAGTTGCGGGAGACGGGCGCGTGCTGGGAGCGGACGTATGTGCGCGAGTACCTGCCGCCGACCCGGCTGGCCGGGGCGGAGCAGGGGTCTTAGTCACCCGCCGACGCGCCTGCGCAGCCGCAGGGTCATCAGCTCGAAGGGGCGCAGCCGTACGGTGATCCGCTCGCCCTCGCGGTCCGGTCGCGGCGCGTCGGCGAGCGGGCGTTCCAGCAGGTCGGTGACGGTGAGGGCGGTGAACGCGAAGCCCGTCTCCAGGGTGGCCCGGGCGCGTGCGCCGTGGGCCTCGTGGAAGCGGACCACCACATCGCCGCTGCCGTCGTCGGCGAGCTTGACCGCCGTGATCACGACCGCGTCCCGGTCCACGGTGACCAGCGGGGCGATGTCACGGGCGCCGGTCGTGCGTCGCTCGGGCAGGTTGATCCGCCAGCCCTCGCGCACCGCGTCGCCGATGTCCGCGCTCGGCACCAGCGCGTGCCGGAAGCGGTGGACGCCCTGGTCGGTCTCGGGGTCGGGGAAGCGCGGGGCGCGCAGCAGCGACGCCCGGACCGTCGTGGTGGTGCCGCGGTCGCCGTCGGTGCGGACGGTGCGGGTCACGTCGTGGCCGTACGTCGAGTCGTTGACGATCGCCACGCCCCAGCCGGGCTCCGCCAGGTGGACGAAGCGGTGGTTGCACGCCTCGAACTTGGCCGCCTCCCAGGAGGTGTTGGTGTGGGTGGGCCGGAAGACGTGCCCGAACTGGGTCTCCGACGCGTACCGTTCGGCGTGCACGTCCAGCGGGAACGCCAGTTTCAGGATCTTCTCCGTCTCGTGCCAGTCGACCTCGGTGTCCACGACCAGCCGCCGCTCCCCCGGCGGCAGCGAGAGCACCTGGGTGACGCGGGAGGAACCGAAGGACCGGACGATCCGCACCGACGCGCCGTCCTCGCCGGGCGTGACCGACTCGGCGTCGGTGAGGTCGGTGACGGTGTTGCGGTAGAACTCGTCCACGTCCCAGGCGTCCCACATGTTCGGGAGGTCCTGGTGGAGTTGGAGGAGGTTCGCCACCTCGCCGGGGGCGACGGTCTCCCGGTCGGCGGCGAGGTCGCGGGCGGAGACGACGAGGCCGCGGGCGTCGGTCTCGACGCGGAGCAGCCCGTTGTCGAGGACGTACCCGCCCGCGGCCCCGGGCGACAGCGTCGTGCCCGCCACCGGGGTCCGCGGCGCGCCCGCGCCTCCGGCCGGCACCCCGGCGCGTTCGTGCGGCGCGGAGTTGAAGACCAGTTGCCGGTCCCCCTCCCCCGCCAGCGCACGCTGGGCGGCCTCGATGATCCCGTTCAGTTCCCCGGCGACGCGCCGGTAGGTCGCCCGTGCCTCGCGGTGCACCCAGGCGATGGACGAGCCGGGCAGGATGTCGTGGAACTGGTGCAGCAGCACCGTCTTCCACAGCCGGTCCAACTCCTCGTAGGGGTAGGGGAAACCGGTGCGCACGGCCGCCGTCGCCGCCCACAGCTCCGCCTCGCGCAGCAGGTGTTCGCTGCGCCGGTTGCCCTGCTTGGTCTGGGCCTGGCTGGTGAGGGTGGCGCGGTGCAGCTCCAGGTACAACTCCCCGACCCAGACGGGCGGCTCGGGGTACTCGGCCTCGGCCTTCTCGAAGAAGGCCCGCGGGGTCTCCCAGACGACGGTGGGCGAACCCTCCAGGTCGCGCAGCCGGGCGGCCTTGGCGACCATCTCACGGGTGGTGCCGCCGCCCCCGTCGCCCCAGCCGGTCGGCGCCAGCGAGTGCCGGGCGCGCCCCTTATCCCTGAAGTTGCGTGCCGCGTGCGCGAGTTCGGCTCCCCGCATGGAGCAGTTGTAGGTGTCGACCGGCGGGAAGTGGGTGAAGATCCGGGTGCCGTCGATGCCCTCCCAACGGAAGGTGTGGTGCGGGAACGCGTTCGTCCTCGACCAGGAGATCTTCTGCGTCAGCAGCCACTTGGCGCCGGCGGCCCGGATGATCTGCGGCAGGCCCGCGGCGAAGCCGAAGGTGTCGGGCAGCCACACCTCCTCGTTCTCGACACCGAACTCGTCGAGGAAGAACCGCTTTCCGTGCACGAACTGCCGGGCCATCGCCTCCGAGCCCGGCATGTTGGTGTCCGACTCCACCCACATCCCCCCGGCCGGCACGAACCGCCCCCTGGCCGCCGCCTCGCGCACCCGCGCCCACACCTCGGGCCGGTGCTCCTTGATCCACGCCCACTGCTGCGCCTGGGACATGGCGAACACGAACTCGGGCTCGTCCTCGATCAGTGCCGTCATGTTGGACGCCGTCCGGGCCACCTTGCGCACCGTCTCGCGCAGCGGCCACAGCCACGCCGAGTCGATGTGCGCGTGCCCGACGGCGCTGATCCGGTGCGCGGAGGGCGCGGCGGGGGAAGCGAGGACACCGGTCAGCCGCTCGCGGGCGCCGGCCGCCGTGCCGTTGACGTCCTGGAGGTCGAGGGCATCCAGGGCGCGCTCGACGGCGCGCAGGATGTCGTACCGGCGCGCGGAGTCGGCGGGCAGCTCGGCCATCAGTTCGCCGAGCACCTCCAGGTCGATCACCAGCTGCCACACGGTCTCGTCGAAGACCGCGAGATCCATGCGGGTCAGGGTGTACTGGGGCTCGCCGCCCGCGGTCTCCCTGTCGCCCAGGGCGGTGGGACCGAAGCCGACGAGGACCGGGTTGGAGGCGGCCTCGATGTGCAGCCGCACCTCCTCGCCGCCGGTGACGGGCGCGCCGACGCGCACCCACTGGTTGCGCGGGTTGAGGCCCTTCACCGGGGTGCCGTCGGGCCGGTACACCAGCCCCTCGCACTGGAAGCCCGGCAGGCGCTCGTCGAAGCCGAGGTCGAGCAGCGCCTCCACGGTCCGCCCGGCCCACTCCTTCGGCACGGTCCCGGTCACCCGGAACCAGCTGGTGCCCCACGGAGCACCCCACCGGGCGCCCACCTCGATCGGCTCCGGCTCGGCGGCCAGCCCCTCGGCGACCGGCACGGGCTCGCCGGGCGCGTGCCACACCGCGACCTGGAGCGGGACGGACTCGGGGTACACGGCGGGGCGGACGCGCTCGTCCAGGACGCGGCGGAGGCGGTCCTCCACCAGAGTGCGGTCGTCATGCATGCGGGATGCTCCCTGCTGGGTTCCGGGCGGCACGGGTCGGACTCGCTGAGGAACGCATTCCCTCGTGAGGGCCGCCGGACCCTCGACGTACCGGCTTCGACGGGGCACAGTTCTCCCTGCGTCCTGTCGCGTACCGGCGAGTAGCCGAAGACTGAACGAGGAGTGCCGTGGGGAACTGGGCCGGGCGGAGCGCCGCCGAGATCGCCGCCGCCGTGCGGGAGAAGCGGGTGACGCCCCGAGAAGTGGTGGCGGAGCATCTGGCGCGGATCGAGCGGCACGACGGGCGGATCGGGGCGTTCCGTACGGTGCGCGGGGCGGCGGCGCTCGCCGACGCGGACGAGGTGGCGTCCCGCGCCGACCTGGCCGGACTGCCGCTCGCGGGCGTGCCGGTCGCGGTGAAGGACAACCTGGCGGTGCGCGGCGAGTCCCACCGCGACGGCTCGGCCGCGACCCCGGACGTCCCGGCGGACGAGGACCATGTCACGGTGGCCCGGCTGCGGGCGGCGGGCGCGGTGGTCGTGGGCCTCACCAACGTCCCCGAGCTGTGCGTCTTCGGCACGACGGAGGGCCTGTTCGGCACCTCGCGCAACCCCTGGGACACCACGCGCAGCGCGGGCGGCTCCTCCGGGGGCAGCGCCGCCGCCGTGGCCGCCGGGTTCGTGCCGATCGCGCTCGGCAACGACGGCATGGGGTCGCTGCGCATCCCGGCGGCGAACTGCGGGCTGGTGACGCTGAAGCCGGGGCTCGGGGTGGTGCCCGCGGGGATCGGCAACGGGGACTGGTTCGGCATGTCGGAGAACGGCCCGCTGGCCACCACGGTCGAGGATCTGCGGCTGATGCTGGGCGTGCTCGCGGGCACGGAGTTCCCCGCCGCGGCGCGGCCGGCGCGGCGGACGATCGCCGTGTCCCTGCGCAACCCGCTTCGCGGCCCGGGGCCGAGCCGCCCCTACGCGGACGCGGTACGCCAGGCGGCCGGGGCGCTGGCGCGGGCCGGCCACCGGGTGCGCCGGGCGGAGCCGCCGTACCCCGTGACGATGGGCCTGACCGCGCTGCGGCACTGGACGGCGGGCACGGCGGTGGACGCGGAGGGCCTGGACCCGGCCCGGCTCGCCCGGCGCACCCGGGCGCACGCGGCAGTGGGGAGGCGCTTCGTCCGCTCGGTGCGCACGGGCAGCGAACGCGAGCGCCTGCGCGCCCGGCTGCTGCCCTTCCTCACCGAACACGACGTGCTGCTCACCCCGGCCCTGGCCCGCCGCTCCCCCGCCGCCGGCCCTTGGCACGAACGGGGCTGGCTGCGCAACATCGTCGTGAACAGCGCCTACTCCCCGTTCACCCCGCCCTGGAACCTCACCGGCTGGCCGGCCATGTCCGTTCCCCTCTCCGCCCTCCCCTCGGGCGCCCCCTCCGCCCTCCCCTCGGGCGCCCCCTGCGCCGTCCAGCTCGTGGGCCGCCCCGGCACGGAGGCCGCCTTGCTGGAGCTGGCGCGGGAACTGGAGTCGTCGCTGCCCTGGCGGCGCACGGCGCCGCTGGGCGACTGAGAGGGCTCGGCCCCAGGCGGTCGAGCACTCAGACGAGCGACTTGTGCAAGACGTGCAGGCCGACCAGGCCGTGCCGGGGGTGGTCGAAGGCCCGCGGGATCGTCCCGACGACGGTGAAGCCGAGGGAGGTCCACAGGGAGACCGCGGGGTTGGTCTCGACGACCGCGTTGAACACCATGGCCCGGTAGCCGTGGGAGCGGGCCTCGCCGAGGACGTGGACCGCGAGGGCGCGGCCGATGCCCCGGCCGGTGTGGTCGGGGTCGACCATGAAGCCGGCGTTGGCGACGTGGGCGGCCGGGCCGCCGTAGTTCGCGGTGAGGTAGGCGGAGCCGGTCACGGTCCCCGCCGGGTCCTCGGCGACGTAGACCCGTTTGGCCGGGCCCATCCACAGGGCCCGGGCCGCCGGCTCGTCGGTGCCGGGGTCCCAGGCGTAGGTCTCGGCGGCGGCCACGATCCGGTGCCAGAAGGGCCAGATCCGCGGCCAGTCCTCGGGCACGGCGTCTCTGATCTGCATGGGCGTGAGTCTCGCACGTCACGCCCGTGCGCCGCGGCGATCGGAGCGGGTCAGTCCACGCTGGGCAGGATATGCGGCTCGGCGAGGTCGTCCTCGTAACCTGCGAGACGGATGGGGGCGGACCGGGCCCACACGTCGAGGCTGCCGAGTTCTCCGGGCCGCCGGCCCGGGCGCTCCGCTTCTTCGGGGCGCTGCTCGCGATTCGTCTTCTCCGGTGTCACCGCGCACTCCTTGTGTGTCGGGTCCCCTCGGGGCGTACCGGACCGCTGTGTTCCGGTGCTCACCGCCCGCTCGGGTCTGGATGAAAGGCCAGTTCGGGCGCGGTGGCGCCGGGTACCTCTGGTCGGAGCAGGCCGATGTGCTCCGGCTCGCCCCCAGGACGGACGTGGGTGTGGGTGGGACCCTTTTTGCTGCCCGTCCACTCCAGATTAACCAAATGAGCGGGCCTCCGCTCGATAGGGAGTGCAAACAAGGGGTAACTATCGAGCCTCAATGCGTGACGAATACCCCTCAATATGCAGCTATTCATAACAAATCGCCTCGCCGAATCGGGGCCGAACTTCACCCGTTCGGCCCAGTCGGCGTCGTTCAAGTGTCGTTGGCCCGGCCGCAAGCTCACCATGGTCTGCTGGCGCCCGAACGGCTGTCTCGCGGAAGGACTGACGCATGGAGCTGCGCAGCGTCGAGGAGCTGATGGACCTGCTGTACGCGGGCCGGTACCAGCACGCGCTGCGGACCGCCGCGCTGCTGCGCCGCAGCCGACCCGCCGACAAGGAACTCCAGGTCGCGGGGCTGGTCCAGGGAATCGGCCCGGTCCTGTCCCCGGGCGACGAGGCGGGCCGGGCCCGCAGCGCAGCGGCGGCGGTGCGGCCGCTGCTCGGGGAGCGGGTGTTCCGGCTGGTGCGCGGGGACGGCGCCCTCGCCGACGACGTCCTGCGGCTGCGGCAGGCCGCCGAGGAGGGCCGCGCCGGGGGCTTCGACGCGGGGGTGCTGGAGGACTGGCGCACGGTGCTGGAGCTGGTCGCGGCCCGCAACCGCCGTCTCGACCCCGTCGAAGGGCCGCCCGGGGCCCCCGGGGCTCAGTGACCCGTCACCACTTGCCGGGCGCGTAGTCCTTCAGGAAGACGCCGTACACGTCCTCGCCCTCCTCGCCGCGCACGATCGGGTCGTAGACGCGGGCCGCGCCGTCGACCAGGTCGAGGGGCGCGTGGAAGCCGGCCTCGGCCAGGCGCAGCTTGTCGTAGTGCGGGCGCTCGTCGGTGATCCAGCCGGTGTCGACGGACGTCATCAGGATGCCGTCGGTGTCGAACATCTCCTGCGCGCTGGTCCGCGTGACCATGTTCATGGCCGCCTTCGCGGCGTTGGTGTTCGGATGCCCCGCGCCCTTGTAGCCGCGGCTGAACACGCCCTCCATCGCGGAGACGTTGACGACGTACGACCGTCCCCGCGCCGCCTTCCGGGCGGCCTCGGCCATGGCCGGGCGCAGCTTGCTGATCAGGATGAAGGGCGCCGTGTAGTTGCACAGCTGGGTCTCCAGCAGCTCCACCGGGGAGATCTGCTCGATGCTCTGCACCCAGGTGTTGGTGTCCACGACGTCCGGCACCAGGCCGCCCGCGTCGATGGCCGTGCCGTCCAGGTGCCGGGCGACGCTGGCGTTGCCCGCGACGAGCGCCAGGTCGGCGACCTGCTGCGCGTCCAGGCCGCTGGTGCCGACGGGCAGCGCGGCGATGCCGTCCACGGCTCCCGAGTTGAAGGCGCCGATGACGTGGTGCGCGGGGAGTTCCCCCGCGGGCAGCGGGGCGCTCTCGCCGTCGACCAGGGCGGCGTACGCCGAGGGCAGGCGGCGCACGGTCTGCGTCGCGTTGTTGATCAGGATGTCCAGCGGGCCCGCCCCGGCGACCTGCTCGGCCAGGGCGACCGCCTGCGCCGGGTCGCGCAGGTCGATGCCGACGACCTCCAGGCGGTGCAGCCAGTCCGCGGAGTCCTCCATCGCCTTGAACCGGCGGATGGCGTCCTTGGGGAACCGGGTGGTGATCGTCGTGTGCGCGCCGTCGCGCAGCAGCCGCAGCGCGATGTACATGCCGATCTTGGCCCGGCCGCCGGTGAGCAGGGCGCGCTTGCCGGTGAGGTCGGCGCGGGCGTCCCGCTTGGTCCGGTTCAGCTCGGCGCACTTCGGACAGAGCTGGTGGTAGAAGTAGTCGACCTCGACGTAGCGGGTCTTGCAGGTGTAGCAGGAGCGCGGGCGCTGGAGTATCCCCGCGATCCGGCCGGGCTCGACCTTCGAGGAGGGCAGGATGCCCTCGGTCTCGTCGTCGATGCGCTCGGCGGAGCCGGTGGCCGTGGCCTCGGTGACGGCGCGGTCGTGGGCGGTCTTGGCGGCCCGGCGCTCCTGCCGGCGGCGCTGCTTGACCGTGCGGTAGATGTGCGAGGTGGCCCGGCGCACGAGGATCGCGTCGGGGTGGTCCACGTCGAGCCGGTCCAGCTCCTCCAGCACGCCGAGGCAGACGGCCAGGCGCTCCGGGTCGATGCCCGGGCCGTGGACGACCTCGTCCGTGGCCATGGAGTCCGTGGCCATGGAGCCGTCTTCTGTCACCGTCATCGCGCTGCCGTCTCCCTGATCCGCGCAGCGCTCCGACTCGCGCCCGCATTCGAACGACGAAATTTTACGGAGCGCAGGGCCCGGAACCAAAACCGGTGCGGATCACGCACGGATTCCGCCCCGCGCGCTCAGCCGGCGGGGGACGGTTCGGCGGCGGCTTCGCGGGTGGCGGCCCAGGAGGCGAGCAGGCGCAGGCCCTCCTCGGAGGGCGAGCCGGGTTCGGCGGTGTAGACGGTGAGGGTGAGGCCGGGCTCGGCGGCCATCTCGAGGCCCTCGTAGGCGAGGGTGAGGTCGCCGACCGCCCGGTGGTGGAAGCGTTTGGTCCCGGTGCCGTGGTGGCGGACGTCGTGGGCGCCCCAGCGGGTGCGGAACTCGTCGCTGCGGGTGGAGAGCTCCCCGACGAGGTCGTGCAGCTCCCTGTCGTGCGGGTCGCGGCCCGCCTCGGTGCGCAGGATGGCGACGGCGATGTCGGCGGCGAGGTCCCAGTCGGGGTAGAAGCGGCGCGAGGCGGGATCGAGGAAGTTGAAGCGGGCGAGGTTCGTGCGGTTGCCGGGGGTGGCGTACACGTCGTCGTAGAAGGCGCGGGCGAGCTGGTTGGCGGCGAGGATGTCCATGCGGCCGTTGCGCACGAAGGCGGGCCCGGCGGTGATCGCGTCCAGCGTCCACCGCAGGCTGCGGTGCGGCTTCCACTGCCGGGCGGCGCGGCGCCGGGGGCGGGTGCGCACGTCGGAGCCGTCGGCGGCCCGGGCCAGGTTCAGCAGGTGGGCCCGCTCGGCGTCGTCGAGCCGCAGGGCGCGCGCGACGGCCTCGAGGACGGCCGGGGAGACACCGGCGAGGCTGCCCCGCTCCAGCTTGGCGTAGTACTCGACGCTCATGTCCGCGAGCGCCGCGACCTCGCTGCGGCGCAGGCCGGGCACGCGCCGCCGGCTGCCCGAGGGCAGCCCCGCCTGCTCCGGGGTGATCTTCGCGCGCCGCGAGGTGAGGAACTCGCGGACCTCTTCACGGTTGTCCACCCCTCGACCGTACGTCCCGCGCGCGCCCGCGGGGATGCACTGCCGGTACACCCCTCGGCGGTGACTCGCTGCGGGCGCCGGGAGCCGGTTACCTGGAAGACGTGGCGCCGTACCGGTCCGGGACGCGGCCGGTACGCGCCCCGGCACATGGCCCCAGCACGCAAAGGAACCCCCCTCATGCGCGGAGCAGTGATCCATGCCCCCGGCGACGTCCGGTTCGAGACCCTGGACGACCCGCGGATCCTCCACCCGACCGACGCGGTCATCCGCACGGCCGCCACCTGTGTGTGCGGCTCCGACCTGTGGCCCTACCGGGGCCTGGAACCGATCGGCGACCCGCATCCGATGGGCCACGAGTACGTCGGCTTCGTGGAGGAGGTCGGATCCGAGGTCACGTCGGTGAAGCCGGGCCAGTTCGTCGTCGGCTCGTTCGCCACCTCGGACAACACCTGCGCGAACTGCCGAAACGGCTTCCAGTCCAACTGCCTGCACCGCGAGTTCATGAGCACCTGCCAGGCCGACCTCGTCCGCATCCCGCAGGCGCAGGGCACCCTCGTCGCCGTGGACGAGGTCCCCGACGAGGCGTTCTGGCCCGGTCTGCTGGCGGTCTCCGACGTCATGGGCACCGGCTGGTGGGCCGCCGACGCCGCCGAGGTCGTCCCCGGCTCCACGGCCGTGGTCGTCGGGGACGGCGCGGTCGGCCTGTGCGCGGTCATCGCGGCCCGGGAGCGGGGCGCGGAGCGGATCATCGCGATGAGCCGGCACGAGCCCCGGCAGCGGCTCGCCCGGGAGTTCGGCGCCACCGACATCGTCACCGAGCGCGGCGACGAGGGTGTCGCCCGGATCAAGGAGCTGACCGGCGGCATCGGCGCGGACAGCGTGCTGGAGTGCGTGGGCACGGCGCAGGCCATGCGGCAGGCGCTCCGGTCGGCCCGGCCGGGCGGCACCGTCGGCTTCGTCGGTGTCCCCCACGAGGTCGCCGTCGACGGCCAGGAGCTGTTCTTCTCCCACGTCGGCCTGCGCGGCGGCCCCGCCCCGGTGCGCCGCTACCTGCCCGACCTCATCGACCGCGTCCTGACCGGCCGGATCGAGCCGGGCAAGGTCTTCGACCTCGCCCTGCCCCTGGACCAGGTCGCCGAGGGCTACCGGGCCATGGACGAACGCCGCGCCGTCAAGGCCCTGCTCAGGCCCTGACCGGACGGACCCGCCCCCTCTCCCCCTCCGCGCATGGCACGCGCGGCCGGAACCGCCCCGGTCGCGCGGCCCCCGTGGACACGCCCCGACCCCGCCAAGGACACCTTCATGCAGCACGTCACCGACACCGTCACCGTCAAGGCCCCCGCCGAACGCTTCACCGGCGACGTCTACCTCGACCCGGTCGAGACGCCCGCCGAACCGGCCCGCCTCGCCTCCGCCCTGGTCCGCTTCACCCCCGGCGCCCGCACCAACTGGCACTCCCACCTCAACGGCCAGACCCTCTACGTCACCGAGGGCGTGGGACTGGTCGGTACGCGCGACGGCAAGGTCGTACGCGTCCGCGCCGGGCAGGTCGTCAGGTGCCCGGCCGGTGAGGAGCACTGGCACGGGGCCACCGGCACCACGCTCATGGCCCACGTCGCCATGGTCGTCGGCGCCGACGGCACGGACGGCACCACCTGGCTGGAACCGGTCACCGACGAGCAGTACTCCGCCGCCGGGGACGGCGAGGGCTGACCCGGCGCACGGACCGACACCACGTACGGGCCCCGGGGTCCGGCCCGAAGGCCGGGGCCCGGGGCTCCGTCAGCGGTCGCACACCGCCAGCAGCGCCGCCACCTCGGCCGTCACCGCGTGCGCGACCCGGTCGAGGTCCGGCACGGCCTGCGCGTCGGCGACCAGCCCGTAGTGCACTCGCCCGCGGTACGTCGAGACGGCGACCGCCAGCGACTGGCCGGGCGCGAGCGGGGCCAGCGGGTAGACCTCGGTCAGCTCCTGCCCGCCCAGCCGCAGCCCCACCCCGGGCAGCGGCACGCTCGTCACCAGGATGTCGAACCACAGCCGCGCGGCCTGCCCGACCAGCGGACCGCCGAGCCGGTGGCCGAGGGCGGGCACGTGGTCGGCGAGCAGCGCGACGGCGCCGGCCCCCCGGTCGGGGCCCGCGTCCTTGTTGCGGACCATCGCGGTGCGCACCGCGGCGAGCCGGCCGAGCGGGTCCGGCTCGTCCACGGGAAGCCGTATCAGATAGCCGGAGAGCCGGTTGCCGGGTGGCTGCGCGCTGCGCGGGCGGCGCCGGGAGACCGGGATCAGGGCACGCGGCGCGACGCCCGCGCAGTCGTCGCCGCGTTCGTCGAGCCAGCGGCGCAGCGCACCGGCGACGACCGCGATCAGAACGTCGTTGACGGTGCCGCCGGCCGTCTTGCGCACCCGGTGCACCTCGTCGATGTCGAGGACGACCCCGGCGGTACGGCGAGTGCCGCTGGCCGGTGCGGCGAGCGCGGAGGCGGGGCGCATGCGCAGGGTGGACAGGGCGAGGGAGGCGCCGATGTCCACGGCCCGGCCCATGTCCGACAGGGCGCCCCGGACCAGGCCCGGGAGCATGCCGGGCAGTCTGCGCACATCCGGCAGCGGCCCGCGCGGCGCGGGCTCGGCCGCGCGGGGTGCCCGTTCGGGCACGTCCACGGGGTCGAGGACGCCGGCGGCGAGCCGCAGCGCGCGCAGCCCGTCGGCGAGGGCGTGGTGGAACTTGAAGAGCACGGCGAAGGAGACCCCGTCCTCGCCGGGCAGCACGTGTGCCTCCCAGGGCGGCCGGCCGCGCTCCAGCGGACGCTCCATCAGCCGTCCGGCGGCCGCGTGGAAGTCGGCGGCCGGGGCGTGCAGCCGTACGTGGTCGAGCGGGTCGAAGTCCGGGGCGGGTTCGCGGGTGGCGCCGCCGAAGGAGAGCGGCTGCCACACGTCCCGGATGCGCAGCCGGAGCCCGGGGACGGCGGCGGCACGGGTGGCGAGCAGGTCGGCGGCGTGGGCGCCCGCGGTCGGCGAGTGCGCGGCGAAGACACCGAGGGCGCCCAGGTGCATCGGGTGCCGGTCGGACTCGATGTTCCAGAAGGCGAGGTCGAGGGGGGCGAGCAGATCGGAAGTCACGGGCGTGCTCCGCGCGTCGACGAAGGAGGGGACAGCAGTCAATCCCCGACAACCGATTACGGTCAAGTACGATCAGGCTACGCACAGTTAACAACAGATAAAGTCCCGCCCCCGGAAGGAGGCGGGACTCGGGAGACGCTGAGGTCACTTCAGTACCGGTGGTGCCGCCCCGGGTGACGTACCCCACTCCGACGGGCGCGGGCCGACCGTGAACGCCAGCGAGCGCAGGGAACGCAGCGCACGCGTCGTCAGATACGTCCGCCCGTGCGCCGCGCCGTCGGCGCGCACGCCCTGGACGTAGCGGTCGGCCGCCGAGGTGCCGGGCGCGGTGACGGTGAGGGCGCCGCTCGGCCAGTAGCGGCGGTCCAGGGCGAGGTCGACGCGGTCGAAGACCGGGGTGGACAGGCCCCAGGTGTCGTACCCGGGCTGGATCGGGAAGAGCCCGATGGAGGACAGCACGTTCCAGGCGGACATGGTGCCGAGGTCGTCGTTGCCGGTCATGCCGGTGGGCCCGTCGGTGAACAGGGTCAGGGCCGCGTGCACGACGTCGGTGGTCTTCCAGGGCTGGCCGGTGGCGAGGTAGGTGTAGGGCGCGATGAGGTCGGGTTCGTTCATCGGGTTGTAGACGGTGGCGTTGTAGTAGGCGTACGCGTCGCCGTGCACCCACACCTCGCGGGCCGTCTTCTCCGGGTCGGCGCGCAGCCGGTCGTAGGCGAAGAAGGCGTCGAGCCGGTCGTTGGCCGCGCGCTCGCCGCCGATCAGGCGGACCATGCCGGGCAGGTCCTGTGGGACCAGCCACTGGTACTGCCAGGCGGTGCCCTCGTGGAAGCCGGTGCCGAGCGCCGGGTCGGGCGAGCCGGTGAAGGCGCCGGAGGCGTCGCGGGCGCGGAAGAAACCGGTGCCGGGGTCGAAGATGGTGCGGTAGTTGCGGGACCGGGCCGCGTAGCGGGCCGCGTCCGCGTCATGACCGAGGCCGCGGGCCATCTGGGCGAGCATGGCGTCGGCGAGGGCGTACTCCAGGGTGACGGAGGCGCCGTGGTGGTAGTCCGAGTCGCCCATCTTGGCCAGCGGCCGGTCCTTGACGAACGGGGCGAAACCGTGCGCGATGTACTCGGCGTTGGCCTCCCGGCCGATGCCCGGGTTGGCGGCGGGCGGCACCCCGTCCGCGTTCTTCCGCAGCGCGCGGTAGGCCCGTTCCTCGAACCCCTTCAGCAGGCCCGTCTGGTAGGCGGTGGTCAGGAACGGGGTGACCGGGTCGCCGCTCATCACGTTCGTCTCGACCGGGCCGTAGCCCCACTTGGGCAGCCAGCCGCCGTCCTCGTCGACCGCGACCACCGAGCGGGCCATGTCCCGTGCCTCGCGCGGCGCGAGCAGCGCGAGCAGCTGGGCCTGGGTGCGGTAGGTGTCCCACAGCGACCAGTTCTGGTAGTACGTGAACCCGTTCGCCCGGTGGACGCGCCGGTCCCAGCCGAAGTAGCGGCCGTCGGTGTCACCGCCGACGTTGGGCGCGAGGTACGAGCGGTACAGCGAGGAGTAGAACGTACGGCGCAGCGCCTTGCCACCGCCGTGGACGCGCACGGCGCCGAGCCGCGCCTCCCACTGCGCGCGGGCCCGTTCCCGCACGGTGTCGAAGGACCGGCCGCCCTCGGCCCGCAGATTGCGCTCCGCGCCCGTGGCGTCGACGTAGGACAGCGCGGTGGTCGCCTCGACCGTACGGTTCCTGGTGGTGTCGAAGCGGACGTAGGCGCCGCCGTGGCCGGTGTGCGAGCCGGCGGTGACGGTGGCGCCGTCCCAGGTGCCGTACGCGGTGAAGGGCCGGCTGAAGCGGGTGACGGTGTGGACCGTGTAGGGGCCGGTGTCCCGGCAGAAGCCGTGGCCGGTGATCTCGGTGCGTACGGTGCGGTCGTCCAGGATCTCGACCTTGGCGGCGCTCGTCTTGTGCAGCGCCTGGGCCGCGTTCAGCAGGACGTTGGCCTTGCCGGTCGCGGGGAAGGTGTAGCGCTGCACCCCGGTGCGGGCGGTGGCGGTCAGCTCGGCGCGGATGCCGGAGGCGAGGCCGACCCGGTAGTAGCCGGGGCTCGCCGTCTCGTCGTCGTGCGAGAACGCGGCGGCGTACTTCGCGTCGTCGGTCTGTGTGACGTCCCCGGTGGTGGGCAGCACGGGCAGGTCGCCGCCGATGCGGCAGCCGACGCCCGAGAGGTGGACCAGCGAGAAGCCGCGGATACGGCCCTGTGTGTAGTCGTAGCCGGTCATGTGACCGGTGTCCGGCGAGAGCTGCACCATGCCGAAGGGCACGGCGGCGCCGGGGAAGGTGTTGCCCTCGTTCTGGCTCCCGATGAAGGGGTTCACCAGGTCGGTGAGGCGGCCGTCGGTCCGCTCGGCGGCTCCCGCGGCGGGGGCGGCGATCAGTGCGGACACCGCCATCGCCCAGGCCAGGCACAGCCGTGTGCGCCGGGTCCCTCTCATGTCGGATGACCTCCGGAGGTTCGACATCGTTGCCTGCATCGTGGCGGGCGAACGGCATGAATCCGGGCATTGCGCGGAGGAAGAGAGGAACGCGTCGTTTTCGACGGTCTTTTGTCGGGCCGTGAGCGGACGTGGCCGTGCGATGCCGTTGCCCCTGGGGGGCGTTCGGCGGGCCGCAAGCGGGGGTCGGTGTCTCCTTACCCCTAGGGGGCGTTCGGGGGCCGGGTGAAGCAGCAGTCGCCGCAGACTCCGCCACCGGGGACGCGGTAGTACAGGCAGCAGCTGCGGCGGCGGAAGGCGGTGGCGGTGCGGGTGCCGGTGGGACGCAGCAGGGGGTGGTCGAAGAGTTCGGCGGTGAGCGCGCGGGTGCGGGTCGGCACGTCGGTACGGCCCTGGGCGCGCGCCCAGCGCTCCAGTTCCCGGGCGGCCCCGGCGAGCGCGGAGCCCGCGTTGCCCCGCAGCAGGCCGGCCGCGACGCCGTAACGGTCCCTCAGGGCCTTTTCCAGGGGCCCCAGATGCCCGTGCAGCACGGCGTCGGCGAGCGCGGCGGCGTCCCCGGGCCCCTCCTCGCGGACCTCGGTGAGCCACAGGTCGTCCGGCGCGGCGGCGGCGGTGTCCCAACGCAGCAGGCCCGGGCGCAGATCGGGCAGCCGGCCGTACAGGGCGGCGCAGCCGAGCGCCACCGACCAGAGGCGCGCCGCCAGCCCCTGCTGGCCGATCGAGGCGGCCACCCGCGCCTCGGCGGTGCGCAGCCGCTCCCCGACGGCCCGGACGCGGACCGCGAGCGGGTCCGGGCCCGGTGCGTCCGGTGCGTACGCCTCCTCCAGGGTCGGCAGTCGCGCGGGGTCGCTGTTCCCCTTGGTGCGGGGGGTCGTACGCAGGGCGAAGAATCCGCCCAGGGGGCGGAGCGCGGCGAGTTCGGGGTCGAGGTCCACGACAGACACTCGTACCAGGCCCGTTCGCGGCCCGGTCGCGCGGGCTCCCCCTGGGTGAACCCACCCAGGGGATGATCACCGCGCCCTCGTACTCCATCGGCAGTAGGACGCACTGCGTGCTCAGGGACGACGACAGGGAGAACCCGGGCGGGCAGAGTGTGGACCATGGAAGCCGACCGTACTCAGCGCCGGGCACAGGACCCCCGCCGCACGCAGCCACCGACGAGCGGGGGCGGCCGATGAGCGCCCTCGCGCTGTCCGTGCTGCTGTCGCTCGTGTCCGCCCTCGGCTACGCGGGCGGCGCGATCGTGCAGGAACGGGTCGCGGTCACCTCCTCCGGCAGCACCTACCTGCCGCTGCGCCGCCCCGGCTGGTGGGGCGCGCTGGCGTTCAACGGCCTCGGCGGGCTGCTGCACGTGGTGGCGCTGGCCTTCGGCCCGCTGAGCATCGTCCAGCCGCTCGGCGCGCTGACCATCGTCTTCGCCCTGCCGCTGGCCACCCTCTGCGTGGGCCGCCGGGCCGGCGCGACCGCCTGGCGCGGCGCCGTGATGACCACGGTCGGGCTCGCCGGCCTGCTCTCGCTGGTCGGTTCCTCCGACGACCAGGCCCTGGACGCCGCCCAGCGGATGGCGGCCGGGGCGGTCACCGGCGGCGCCGTGGTGGCGCTGATGTGCGCGGGCCGGGCCACCCACCGGCACCCGGCGGTGCGCAGCGTGCTGCTCGCCACGGCGTCCGGCACAGCGTTCGGCATGTCCTCGGTGTTCACCAAGTCGGTCGCCGTCGGCTGGGACGACGGGTTCGGCCCCGGCGCCGTGTTCCTGCTGGTGCTGATCGGCGTGTTCTCCGTCGCCGGTGTGCTGCTGTCCCAGGCCTCCTACGACGGCGGCGGCCTGGCCGCCCCGCTGGCCACGCTGACCGTCGTCAACCCGGTGCTGGCCGCCGTGGTCGGCATCCTCATGTTCGGCGAGACCTTCCGTCACGGCACCACGGGCACCCTGCTCGCGCTGGGCTGCGGGGTGCTGGCCGCGGGCGGGCTGATCATGCTGACGACGGAGCGGATGGAACGGACCCCGACGCCGCCCGAGGAGCCGGTCGCGGAGCGGGCGCCGCGCTCGGTGCCGCGCCAGCGGGCCGACGGGCAGGACCTACGGGTCGCCGGGCGGGACGAGGGGGACGCGCGCGAGCCCGCGCGGGGTGCCGGGCCGCTCACGGAGCCCGGGCTGCGTGAGCTGCTCGTCCCGGTGGCGCCCGACCTCGCGGTGCCGGACGCGGGTGAGGTCCTGCCGCCCGGGGACCGCGCCCTGCCGCGGTCGCACCCGTCGCGGTCGGTGCCCGGCAGGCGGCGGCCGCGGGTCAGATCCTGACGCCGTGGGCCCGGAGGTAGGCGAGCGGGTCGACGTCCGTGCCGAAGCCGGGTCCGGTGCGCACCTCGAAGTGCAGGTGCGGTCCGGTGACGTTGCCGGTGGCGCCCGAGCGGCCGACGCGCTGTCCCGCGGTGACGTGCTGCCCGATCCGTACGGCGATGGCCGACAGATGGCCGTACTGGGTGTAGTGCCCGTCGGCGTGCCGGATCACCACCTGGTACCCGTAGGAGCCGCCCCAGCCGGCCGCCACCACCCGCCCGGCCGCGGCCGCGTGCACGGCGGTGCCGGTCGGCACCAGGAAGTCGACGCCGGTGTGGTAGCCCTTCGACCAGTGCGACCCCGCGGCGCGGTACCCGGTGCCGATGGAGGCGTGCACCGGGGCGACGAGCGCGTGGCTCGGCGCGGGGGTCTGCGACCGGGCCTTCGGGTGGGCCTTCGGCCGGGCGGGAGGTGAAGTCTCCTTCTTCGCGCGGGCCTTGGCGGTCTTCTCGGGCGCCTTGCGGTGTTCCTCCGGTGCCGTGGCGGGTGACTCGGGCTCCTTGGTGTGCCTCTGCGCCGCCTTGGCGAGCGCGTTCGCGGGCCGCAGGGTGAGCCGCTGGCCCGGCAGGATCAGGTCGGGGTCGGCCCCGACGGTGGCGCGGTTCCCGGCGTACAGCGGACGCCAGCCGCCCGGCACGTGCTGGTCCTCGGCGATGCCGGAGAGGGTGTCGCCGCGCACCACCGTGTACATCTCGGTGCGGCCCGCGCGGGACTGCGGGGTGTGCTGCGGCCGTACGTCGTGCGCCGAGGCGTCCAGTGCCTTCCCGGCGACGGCGCCGTGCTCGTCTTCGGCCGGCGAGGCGTGCGGCGCGCCCCGGCCGCCGTGGGCGGCCGTACCGGCGACGGCGTCCGCTCCGGCGGTGGTCGGCGTTCCGGCGGTCTGCGTTCCGGCGGCTGTTCCGGCGGCGATCAGCGGGAGGGCGAGGCCCGCGCCGCCCGCCGTCACCGTGAGCGAGGCGCGGTTGATCCTGTTCGGCTGGTACCGGCGGTGCCGGCCGGGTATGGCCATGTCCGCAGTCCCTTCGGCATGCGTCAGGAGGGGCAAAAGTATGCGCATGAAACACGCCGTGACAAGACACCGAACCGGCCGTATCCCGGCGCCAAGTGGCCTATTCCGTAGGGGCGTTGGCCGGATCACCGGATGACCGGCGGAGACGGCGGGCGCACCCGGGGCGCGGGGGCGGCGGGCCTGATGTGCGCGGACCCGGGGGGCACGTCAGGATGGGCGGGGACCCCTACCGGCACGGCCGCGGGCACGCGGCGAACAGGGAGCAGGCGGTATGAGCACTTCAGCGCAGATCGGCGTCACCGGCCTCGCGGTCATGGGCCGCAACCTCGCCCGGAACTTCGCGCGCAACGGCTACACGGTCGCGGTGCACAACCGCACCGTGGCGCGGACACGGGAACTGGTGGAGCGGTTCGGGGACGAGGGGGACTTCGTCGCCGCCGAGACCGCCGAGGATTTCGTGGCGGCGCTGGAACGCCCGCGCCGACTGGTGATCATGGTCAAGGCCGGTGATCCCACGGACGCGGTGATCAAGGAGTTCGCGCCGCTCCTGGAACCTGGCGACATGATCATCGACGGGGGCAACGCGCACTTCGCGGACACCCGGCGCCGGGAGCGGGAGCTGCGCGAACGGGGCATCCACTTCGTCGGCACCGGCATCTCCGGCGGCGAGGAGGGCGCGCTGCACGGGCCGAGCATCATGCCGGGCGGTTCGAAGGAGTCGTACGAGTCGCTGGGCCCGATGCTGGAGAAGATCGCGGCGAAGGCCGAGGACGGCGCGCCCTGTGTGACGCACGTGGGTCCGGACGGCGCCGGACACTTCGTGAAGATGGTGCACAACGGCATCGAGTACGCCGACATGCAGCTGATCGGCGAGGCGTACCAGTTGCTGCGGGACGTGGCGGGGTACTCCCCCGCACAGATCGCGGACATCTTCCGTACGTGGAACACCGGCCGGCTGGACTCGTATCTGATCGAGATCACCGCCGAGGTGCTGTCCCACGTGGACGCGGCGACCGGCGAGCCGTTCGTGGACGTGGTGACGGACCAGGCGGAGCAGAAGGGCACCGGCCGCTGGACCGTACAGATCGCGCTCGACCTCGGTGTCCCGGTCTCGGGCATCGCGGAGGCCGTCTTCGCCCGCTCCCTGTCCGGCCACGCCGCGCTGCGGGAGGCCTCCCGGCATCTGGCCGGGCCCCGGCCGAACACGCTGGGCGAGCAGGAGGCGGCGGCCTTCGCCGACCGGGTGGAGCAGGCGCTGTACGCCTCCAAGATCGTCTCGTACACCCAGGGCTTCCACGAGATCGCGGCGGGCAGCGAGGAGTACGGCTGGGACATCGACCAGGGTGCCGTGTCCGCGATCTGGCGGGCCGGCTGCATCATCCGCGCGGCGTTCCTCGACCGCATCCGCGCGGCCTACGACGGCCGCCCCGACCTGCCGAGCCTGCTCTCCGACGAGACGTTCGCCCGGGAGATCGCGGCGGCCCAGGACGACTGGCGCGAGGTGCTGGCCGCGGCCGTGCGGCAGGGGGTGCCGACGCCCGGGTTCGCCGCGGCCCTCTCCTACTACGACGGCCTGCGCGCCCCTCGGTTGCCCGCGGCCCTCACACAGGGCCAGCGGGACTTCTTCGGGGCGCACACGTACCGGCGGGTGGACCGGGAGGGCACGTTCCACACGCTGTGGGGCGGGGACCGGAGCGAGGTCCAGGCGTAACGGGCGGTTGCCCTGCACCTGGGGGCCGGGGCATCTGGTTCTCCGCACCCTCTCGGGGTGCCCCCTGAGGGTGCGCGAGCGCCTGGCTCCCCGCGCCCTCTCAGGGATGCGTCAGGTGAGGGGCGGGCCCGGCTCGGGGCTCGGCACGGGCTCCGGCCCGGGCGGGATCGGGGACGGTGAGGGTTCGGGCGGGGATGGCGGCGTGGGCTGCGGGCCCGGACCGGGCGGCGGTACCGGCGGCTGAGGGCCCGGTCCGGGGGGCGGCGGTGTGGGCTGGGGGCCCGGGCCAGGCGCGGGCGGCGTCGGCTGGGGGCCTGGGCCCGGCTCCGGGGGCGGGACCGGGGTGGGGTACGGATCCGGGGCCGGACCCGGCTCAGGAGTCGGGGTCGGGGTCGGCGGGTTGGGGTCGGGGTGCGGGGTTGTCATCATGTCCTCCGCGCAGTCGCTGCTGTCACTGGACGTCGCCTCTGGACTACTCCCCCGCCTACCCGATCACCGCCCGGCCACTCACCCGAGCGCGCGAGCCCCGCGGGCTCGGCCCCCTGGGCCCGGACCGACCGGCCCCGGAAACCGACACGGACCGGACCACCCGGGCCTGCACCGACCGGGCTCAGGCGGAGACGGCCCCGGTCTCCTGGGCCACCGACCGCGGGGCGCGCAACTGGTCGGAGCCGGGCACCGGCTCGGACGCGTCGGCGCCGAGCGCCACGATCCGGTTGTCACCGTCGACGTGCACGACCCGGGGCTTGAACTCCCGCGCCTCGGCATCGGTGACCTGCGCATAGCTGATGATGATCACCAGATCGCCGGGGTGTACGAGATGGGCGGCCGCCCCGTTGATCCCGATGACACCCGACCCACGCTCACCCTCGATGACGTAGGTCTCCAGCCGGGCGCCGTTGGTGATGTCGACGATGTGCACCAGCTCACCGGGCAGCAGATCCGCCGCGTCGAGCAACTCCGCGTCGATGGTCACCGATCCCACGTAGTGCAGGTCGGCCTGGGTGACGGTGGCGCGGTGGATCTTGGACTTGAACAGAGTACGCAGCACTTTGGACTCCTGTAAGACGGCTCCCTGCCTGCTTTGTGCAGGTCAAGGGCGGCCTTCACTGTACCGCCGGCACGCGCCGGCACCGGACTCGGTCGTTGTGAGGAACATCGCTCGACGCGCAGGACTCGTGCCGCCGAAACGCCGACTCGGCTGACGGGACGTCAGGGAATCGGCCCGCGTGAACACCGCCCGCGGACGCAGCCCGTGGTCTGCCCGGCTGGTGCCGAGTGCACAGGGCGACGCGAACCCGGGTGCGGTGTGTCGTACCCGGAGACGATCCGGATCGCGACAGTGGAGCACCACCGTCGACCGAGAAGGACAACGAGATGCCGGAGTTGACGACCGCTCGGCGACGAGCGCGCGGAGCCGTCGCCGTAGGTGTGGGTGCAGTCGCCACGGTCATGATCCGACGCAGCGTCCAGAGGCGCGGCGAGGCGCTTGGCCGTCGCGCGCGACTCGCCGGCGAGAACGGGAACGCACGCGTAGCCGCGACGACGACCGCGCCGCAGGTCGAGCAGCACACGACGAGCCGGTGGTCGGTCTTCCTCGCCTACGGGCTCCTGGCGGCCGCGACGCAGGCGCTCTTCGTGAACTACGCGCCCGTGACGCAGGACGCCGCGCGGCACTTCGGGGTTTCCATCGGTGCGATCGGCTGGCTGTCCCAGGTCTTCCCGCTGGTCTACGTCCTCCTCGCCGTCCCCGCCGGCATCGCGCTCGACCGGTTTCTCCGCCCGGCCCTCGTGGTCGGCGCGGTGCTCACCGCGTCAGGGGCGTTCCTGAGACTCGTCGCCGACGACTTCACCTGGGCATTCACCGGACAGGTCGTCGCCGCCGCGGGACAGCCCTTCATCCTGAACGCCATACCGGGCCTTGCCGTGGGCTACCTCGCCGAAAAGCACCGCGCCACCGGAATCGCCGCGGCGTCCTCCGCCACGTTCGCCGGCATGGTCCTGGGCTACCTGCTCGGCGCGTCCCTGCCCGGTGAGAGCCACATCCACACCCTCACCCTCGTCACCGCACTGATCGCCATGGACGCCGGGCTGTGCGTCGTCGCCGCGCTTCGCCTCCCGGCGCGGACGAGCCCCGAGTCCGCCTCCGTGACCAGTGGACTCAGGGCCTTTCGCGCGGCGTTCGGCAATCGCCGCGTCCGGCGTCTGTGCGGGGTCGTCGCCATCCCGATGGGCACGTTCATCGCACTCGCGACGTTCGTGCAACCGCTGTTGGCGCCGGCGGGAGTCCCTGAATCCACCGCCGGCCTCATCCTCGCGCTGACCATGATCGCCGGCGTGATCGGCTGCGCCGTCGTGCCCGTCTGGGCGGACCGGCGTGGCCGCGAGGTCCAGGTCATGGGCGCCGCGATCGCTTTCACCGCCGGGGCCTGCCTGCATCTCGCCCTGGTCCCGAGCACGGCCATGGCCTTCCTCACGCTCCTCGGGACAGGCTTCGTGCTGCTCCCGGCTCTTCCCATCGTGCTTTCGCTGAGCGAGCGGCACGCGCCCGAAGCCGAGAGCACGGCGGCCGGACTCGTCTGGATGGCGGGCAATCTGGGAGGCGTACTGCTGACGACGGCGGTCGGGCTCTTCGTCAGCCGCCCCGCGATCGCGTTCGGGGTCCTCGCCGCCGCCACCCTGCTCGCCCTCCCGGCACTTCGCTGGTTCAGGAAGCTCGAACACCCCGACACCCTGGGGTGAGTTCAACTCGGTCCGCTCCCCACGATGCCAGGCGCGATGTCCAACACCAGGAGGGCCGCCGCCACATGGGTCGGGTTGTCTTCGACCTTGACGGCCGAGAGTTCGTTGGCGCGCGAGACCCGCCGCTCGACGGTGTTCCGGTGCGCGTAGAGGCCGGCGGCCGCCCGGGTGGTGTTGAAGCCGCACTGCACGTAGGTGAGGAGTGCCTGGCGTAGTGCCACGTCGGCTTCGGCCAACGGACCGAGGGTGTTGACGACGAACCGACGTGCGCCGGCACGGTCCTTCGTGAGCGCGTCGATCAGCTCGACGTCGGCGTAGGCGGTGAAGCGCCGGTCGGACCCGAGCCGGGTGACCAGCGCCTGCGCCGCGAGGGCGTCCTGGTGGCTGGACCTGAACCCTTCGAGTCCGTGTCCGGGCCTTCCCACCGCCGCACGAACGTCGTGGGCCGTCGCCAGGACCTCCTCCACATGGTGGAGATCCTGGGCGTCCGGTCCTGAGAGCCAGATCCATCGCGACGTGGCACTGGCACGTGCCACCAGGATGCTCCGGCCCGCGGCAGCGGCGCGCAGCGCCGGGATCACTCCGTCCAGAGCGTCGACCTGCTCGGGAGCATCGACCCACAGCACGAGACCGGCGTGCCACCGCGCGAGCCGGTAGCGCAGGCGCCCCTCGGCGAGGTCCTCCGCCATCGGCGCCCCGCTGGCGATCAGCTGGATCAGTGCGATCGCCTCGGCACCCGCATTGCCCATCGCGGCGGCGAGGCCGGCCTCACGCAGGGCCGCGACCGAGTCGAGAGCGTACTGCGCCAGCGACTTCGCCGACACGTCCAAGACCCCCACGAGGAGGCCGGGTTCGGCGTAGTGCGCCACGCATTCCTCCAGCCACCGCCGCCAGCCGATGCCCAGTGCCACGCGCCAGGCGTCGGCGAAGTCGGGCGCGATGCCGCGGGAGACGAGATCGTTGATGTACGCCGTGGTCCGCGGGCCGACGTAGGGCTCCACCCGCCGTCCCGGATGCTGGATGTTCGCGGTCAGCCATTGGACGAGATCGGAGCGGTTGAGCTCACGATCCTCCTCGGTCAGCGATGCGTCCGCGAGGAGGGCGGGATCGTTCTGGGCCACGAGAGCGGGCCCCGCGAAGGCGTCGACCAAGGCTTCCGTCTCCGTCAGCAGGCGCTGACACAGTGACCTGATCGCGTCAGCGACCTCACGGGACGGCGGGGGCCACAGCTCTTCCATGTCTTCAAGTCTCCCTCTGGTCCCGAGGAGCCGGCGCTCCCGACTTGCCCCGTCACGGACGGGGGAAGGGCCGAGCGATGGCAGGCCGTCGGCGAAGGCGTGCCATTCCACCGGCCGACGGCGGCGAGAGGTGTCGGGCCGCTGCCACCGTGCGACAGCGGCCGAGTGTGCTGTTTGGTAGTGGTAAACGGCGGAAGGTCTACCACCCCGTCGGTTGCGCTGCAAGGGCGCGACGTTGCCGCGGCTCTGCGATGTGCTGCGGATCGGGGTCGGCGAGCTGTTCGCCCACCCGCAGGAGCAGGTGCTGGACGGCGGAAGCCGGATCGACATGGCGGGGACAGGGTCACCGAGTACCTGCTCACGCCTGCCGGCACCACGGCGTTCCAGGTCTTCCGTTCGGTGGTCGAGCCGGGCGGGGGCACGGGCGGACCGTACCGGCTCGACACCGCCACGATCTTCGCGCTGGGACTGAGCGGCTCGACCCGCCTGATCGTCGGGGGCGAGACCCGGATGCTGTCGGCCGGTGTGTCCACCTCGTTCTCCGGCCGGACGCTTCACCAGTTCGACAATCCGGGTACGACGGCGAGCGAGGTCCTGTGGGTCCTGTCGCCTCCGCTCCTCCGTGGGGTGCGAGAACCGTCCCAGGTGTGCGGCACCTGGCCGGGGCGTTGGTGACACGAGGCCGGCGCCGTGCCGCGGGTCAGCCGCGGTGCCTTTGCGCGGCAGTGGCGACGCCCGCCGGCTCACCCGTATGAACTCCCGTGCCCGCTTGGCCCGTTCAGGAGCCGGCGAGACCTCGGCCCAGGCGCCGCCCGGCTGTCGGGAACCGCCTGAGGGCCGCGCCGCCGGGCCGGCTTGTGCAACGTGCACCGGGCCCGGTGCGCAGCCGGTGCACGCTGTCGTTCCCGCCCGTGGCCGTGGCTGGCGACAGTGAGATCACCACCCCGGGAACAGCGAGGAAACACCATGACAACTGAGGTGCTTGACGCCGTCGAGGAGTTCGACGTGGTCGTCGTCGGAGCGGGGATCTCCGGAATCGGCGCGGCCAGCTATTTCAGCCGGGAGCTCCCCGACAAGTCCCTGCTCGTGCTCGAGGGCCGCGACAACATCGGTGGCACGTGGGATCTCTTCCGCTACCCGGGCATCCGCTCGGACTCGGACCTCCACACGTTCGGCTACGAGTTCAAACCGTGGCGTCACGAAGCCGCGATCGCCGATGCGCCGCTGATCCGGGACTACCTCCGCGAGACGGTCGAGGAGAACCGCCTGGAGCCCCTCATCAGGCTGCGCCACCGGGTCGTGAGGGCCGAATGGTCCTCGGACGACGCCCGGTGGACCCTCACCGTCGAGGCAGCCGACGCCACCGGCACGGGGACCGTGACCAAGACGGTCCGTGCCGGATGGGTGTTCGCCGCCACCGGCTACTACCGGTACGACGAGGGGTTCTCCCCCCGGTTCCCGGGACGCGACGACTTCCAAGGCACGGTCGTCCATCCGCAGCACTGGCCCGAGACGCTCGACCACAGCGGCAAGAAGGTCGTCGTCATCGGCAGCGGCGCGACCGCGATCACACTCGTGCCGGCCATGGCCACCGGGCCCGGCGCCGCCCGGCACGTGACGATGCTGCAACGGACCCCGACGTACGTCATGGCACTGCCGCGCGTCGACAAGGTGGCCCTGGCACTCACGAAGGTGCTCGGGGAGGAGCGCGGGTACGCCGTCACGCGGTTCAAGAACATCTGGTTGGACCGCGCCGTCGTCAAGGGGCTGCGGACGTTCCCGAAGGCCGGGCGCCGGTTGATCAGGCGCGAGAACATCAAGCGGCTTCCCAAGGGATTCGACGTCGACAAGCACTTCAACCCGCCGTACGACCCGTGGGACCAACGGCTCTGTCTGGCGCCGGACGGCGACTTCTTCGACGCGATCAAGAAGGGTTCCGCGACCGTCGTCACCGACACGATCACGCGGTTCAGCGAACGCGGCGTCGTGCTGGGCTCGGGCGAGGAGCTGGAAGCGGACATCATCGTCACCGCGACCGGGCTGAACCTGCGGCTCTTCGACGGCATGCCCATCGTCGTCGACAGCCGCGAGGTCGATGTCGCCGACGCGGTCTGCTACCGCGGGATGCTGCTGAGCGGGATCCCGAACTGGGCGATGGCGATCGGCTACACCACGTCGTCCTGGACGCTCAAGGTGAGCCTGATGTGCCGTTACTTCATCGACCTGGTCAGGCACATGGACGCCCACGGATACGACAGGGTGGTCCCGGTCGCGCAGCCCGGGATGGAGCGCAGGCCCGTCATGGACCTCAAGGCCGGCTACGCCCGGCGCGGCGAGAAGGTCCTGCCCAAGCAGGGCCTTGAGAAGCCCTGGCGGATGGCCATGTCCTACCCCGAGGACGCCAGGGCCCTGCGCGGTCCGGTGGCCGACGAGCACCTCGAGTTCGGTGCCGGCCGACCCGCCGCGCACCTGCCCGGTGGGAGGCGAGCGACCCATGCCTGAGACGAGCGGCGCGGAGGGCACCGACCAGTACGCGGCCCTGCCGAACGGGATGAGGATCTGCTACAGGGACTTCGGCGACAGGGCCGGTCCCGCCATCCTGCTCATCGCCGGACTGGGCGAGGACCTCACCTTCTGGACCGACTCGTTCTTCGGCTCGCTCGTCGCCCGCGGCTTCCGGGTCGTCGCGATCGACAACCGTGACGTCGGCCGGTCGACGTTCGTCGCCGCGCCCCCTCCCTCGCTCTGGCGTCAGATCGCCGCGCGCCCGCGCGGCGACGGGTATGCGCTGGCCGACATGGCCCAGGACGCCGTCGGCGTACTCGACTGCCTCGGGATCTCGCGAGTGCACCTGGTGGGGCGGTCGATGGGCGGGATGATCGCGCAGACGATCGCGGCAGCGGCGCCGGAACGCGTGCTGTCGCTGACCTCCCTCTACTCGACCACCGGGGCGAAGAAGGTGGGCCGGCCGGCGCTGTCGACGATCCGGCTCCTCGCCGCCCCGCCGGCGCGGACCAGAACCGCGGCGGTCCGGGCCCACCTGCGGCTCACCAGGCACATCGCGGGAACGGGCTATCCCATCGACGACGCCGCGGAGGCGGCCATCGCGGCTCGCGGCTGGGATCGCAGCGCCGGTGACCCGGCGGCCGGCACGGCGCGCCAGATCCAGGCGATCCAGCGTTCCGGCGACCGGACGGCCCAGCTGGGCGACATCACGGCCCCGACGCTGGTGATCAACGGCGACCGGGACCTGCTGGTCGACCCGAGCGGCGGCGAAGCGACGGTGAAGGCGATCCGCTCCGCCCGGCACGTGGTCGTTCCCGGCATGGGCCACCACATCCCCGAGGCCCTCGTCGGCCCCATCACCCAGTACATCTCCCAGCACGCGGACCGCGTGGGCGAAGGAGGAAACCATGCCGGGATCTCGTGAGTCCGGCTCCCGGGACGGCACGGTCGACGTCGTGGTCGTCGGTGCCGGCTTCGCCGGTCTGAGCGCTGCCGAGCGGCTGGCGGGCAACGGGCGGTCCGTCCTGGTCGTGGAAGGCCGCGACCGGGTCGGAGGACGGTCGCTCTCCGGCGAGGTGGCCGGCGTGCGGGTCGACCTCGGGGCGACGTGGGTGGCACGCCGTCACACGGCCGTCCGGGACCTCGCGAGCCGAATGGGGTGTACCACGACCGGCCAGTTCGACCAGGGTCGCAACGTGCTGTGGATGGCAGGCCGGCGCCGCACCTACAGCGGCACCATTCCCAAGGTCTCCCCCGCGGCCCTAATGGACATGGCCCGCGTGCAGTCGGCGGTGAACAAGCTGGTCGCGACCGTCGACGTGGACGCCGCGTGGGAGTCGCCCGAGGCCGGCCGGCTCGACGCGGTCTCGTTCGGCGAGTGGCTCGACCGGAAGAACGCGCTGCCCGGCACTCGTGCGCTGATGACCGTCGTCAGCAAGGTGCAGTGGGGCTGCACCCCGTCGGACGTCTCCCTGCTGCACGCGCTGCGCTACATCCGTGCGGCGGGCGGAATCGATCACATGCTGGACGTCGAGGGCGGCCAGCAGCAGGACCGGCTCGTCGAGACCACCCAGGAGATCGCCAAGCGGGTGGCGGAGAAGCTGGGCGACCGCGTGCGCCTGGGGACACCGGTGCGCCGCGTCACGCAGGACGACAATGGCGTCACCGTCCACACCGACTCCGGCCAGGTCCACGCCAGGTACGGGATCGTCACGGCCGCGCCGGCGCACCGCGCCGCCATCGAGTTCGATCCCGCGCTGCCCGAGCAGGCCCAGGGGCTCACGCGGACCTGGCGCATGGGCGCGCTGAGCAAGGCCTTCGCGGCCTACGACGTGCCGTTCTGGCGGGCCGCCGGGCTCTCCGGTGAGGCGGTGACCGACACCGGAACCGTGTTCATCACCTTCGACGTGTCACCCGCCCCCAGCGGGCCGGGCGTGCTGATGGCCTTCTGCGACCCGCGCGTCTTCGACGGTTTCAGCCCCGAGGCCCGCCGCGACCGGGTCGTCCGGCAGCTCGTCGACCTCTACGGTCCGCAGGCCCGCAACCCCATCGACTACGTGGACCACTGCTGGGGCTTGGAACCGTTCGCGCCGGGCGGCCCGAACCCTGCCGTCGCTCCCTACGCGACCACGAGCTACGGCAAGGCGCTGACCGAGCCCCACGGGCGCATCCACTGGGCCGGTACCGAGGCCGCCGGCGAATGGGCCGGCACGATGAACGGCGCGGTCCTGACGGGCCAGCGCGCCGCCGAGCGTGTCATCTCCCTCCTGTCCCACGACGTGCGAGAGGGGGTGCCGCGGTGAAGGAGACGCTGTTCCTGCTGGCCGACCTGTGGATGATCTTCGCCGGGTACTTCTACGGATGGACGTTCATCCGCCGGTACGGCAACTACCTCCTCGGTCTGGAGTGGATGGTCGTCGCGACGTCGGGCAGCAACTTCCTGCTCTGGTCGCTGCTCGGAGCCGACAGCGGCAGCGTCCTGTACGACGTGGCGTACTTCTTCGACGCGTTCTCCAGGTCGGTCGGCATCACGGTCATCCTGGTCATGGGCTTGATGAAGGTCACCCATCGCTACAAGCCGAGCCTCGCAGTCGACGTCGGCGTCTTCGCGGTCGCGGTCGTGGCCGGCCTGTTCCTCCGGCACTTCCACGGCGCGGACCTCCACACCGACCGCGCCGCGTACTCGGTCGCCGTGTTCTACGTCGTCGTCAATCTCCTCACGGCGGTGTTCGTCGGGTACTTCGTCAAGCGGCTCTGGGAGGCGGGCGCGAGGTGGCCGGGGATCTGGACGGCACTGGTCACGGCCGCCGGCACCACCATCGCGATCATCTACGACTTCTTCCCCCTGCCGTTCGACGACGCGAACCGCACGGTCTTCTACACCGCCGCGCTGGCCACCTGGGGCACCCAGGGATTCGTCTACTTCCGTGCCTACCGCGCGCTGCACCACCACAACGCGGCCTTGGACGCCAGGCCTGCCGAGGCAACGGGGGCCATCGCGTGAACCACAGTGCGGACAGAAGGAAGCCTTCATGACCATCGAATTCGACGCCGCTGTCTTCAGGACGGCGAACGAACCGCTGACCATCGAGAAAGTGACCCTCCCCTCGACGCCTCCGCCCGGCGAGGTGCTCGTGCGGCTCAAGGCAAGCGGGGTGTGCCACAGCGACCTTCACGTGCTCGCAGGCGAATGGGAGGTGCCTTCGCCGATGATCCTCGGCCATGAGGGGGCCGGGATCGTCGAGAGTGTCGGCGAAGGCGTCACGACGCTGAAGCAGGGCGATCACGTCGTGCTGTCCTGGACGCCCTCGTGCCGCCGCTGCCGCTATTGCGTCGGTGGCAGGCCGGTCTTGTGTGACATGGTCAGCCGGCACTCGGCGAATCACCTGTCGTTCGACGGCCGGCCTCGGATCACGTCCGTGGGCGAGGGCGACGTCTACAGCTTCGCGGGCCTCGGAACGTTCGGCCAGTACACCCTTGTGCCCGAATCGGGCGCGATCGCCATCCGGCGCGACGCCCCGTTCGAACAGTCGGCTCTGGTCGGTTGCGCCGTCACGACCGGCGTCGGCGCGGCCGTCAACACCGCCAAGGTGCGTCCGAGCGACACCGTGCTGGTCCTCGGCTGCGGCGGCGTCGGCCTGAACGCGGTTCAGGGCGCCCGGCTCGCCGGCGCGCGGAAGATCATCGCCGCGGACATCTCCGACGAGAAGCTCCGGCAGGCACGCGTCTTCGGTGCGACGGAGCTGATCAACAACGGCCGCGAGGATCTCGCCGGCAGGGTGCACCAGCTCACCGGCGGACGCGGGGTGGAGATCGCCATCGAGGCCATCGGGCTGCCACGCACCATCGAGTCGGCCTACGGAGTCCTGGCCCGGGGCGGCACGGCGGTGGTCGCCGGGCAGGTGGCGGACGGCATGCGGATCTCCATCGACCCCTTCGTCATGTCCGACCAGGAGCTGTCCCTCATCGGCTCGAACTACGGCTCCAGCAAGCCGGATTGCGACTTCCCCCTGCTGATCGACCACTACATGGACAACCGCATCGACCTCGACTCCCTCGTGACGCGCGTGATCGATCTGAAGGACGTCAACGAGGCGTTCGACCAGATGCGGCGCGGCATCGGCATCCGCTCGGTGATCACGTACTGAAAGGCAGTGGCAAGCGCATGGCCCTGGAATCATCACGCTTGGCGTTCGAGCGAACCGGGCGCAGCGTCGGCGGCGGTGTGGGGTCGGGCCTGCGCGCCGCGATGCCTCCCCACCCGCTCTTCGTACAGGAGGCACGGGGCGCGTACGTCTGGGACCTGGACGGCGACCGGTACATCGACTACGTGATGGCCTGGGGCCCGCTCGTCCTCGGTCACGGTGATGCGCGCGTGCTGTCCGCGGTGTCCGAGGTCGCGAAGAAGATGCAGGTCGTCGGCACGGGCCACCCGCTCGAATATCTCGCGGCGGAAGCGGTCCTCGAAGCCGTGCCGCACGGCGAGCGACTGCTGTGGAGCAACACGGGGACCGAGGCGGTGCAGGTCGCGCTGCGCCTCGCGCGAGCCGCCACCGGGCGCCGCCGTGTCCTCAAGTTCGCCAGGAGCTACCACGGCTGGCACGACACCGTGTACGCCGGGATGTCCGAGGACGACTGCGACCGCCCCGCGGCCCCCGGCGGACGAGGGCAGTCGACCAGCGTGCTGGACGACCTGGTCGTGGCGCGCTTCAACGACGTACAGCTGGCCGAGCGCCTGCTGAGCGAGTCCGTGGAGCGTGACATCGCGGCCGTGCTCGTCGACCCGGTCATGAGCAACGCCGGCGTCGAGGCACCCGCACCGCGATTCCTGTCGACGCTGCGCACCCTCTGCGACCGGCACGGTGTCGTCCTCGTCTTCGACGAGGTGATCGCCGGGTTCCGGATCGCCCGGGGCGGGGCGGCCGAGAAGTACGGCGTGCTGCCCGACCTGTCCGTCTTCGGGAAGGCGATGGCCGGCGGTTTCACCCAGAGCGCCGTCGTCGGCCGGGCGGAGCTGGTCGACCAGGTGACGGCCGGTGTCGTCCACGCCGGAACCTTCAACGCCAACCCGATCGCACTGGCCGCCGTCGCGGCGACGATGCGCGCCCTGGCCGATCCCGCGGTCTACGAGCTGCTCGAACAGACCTCGTGCGAGTTCGAGGCCCTCGTCGGTGGCGCTCTCGGTCCCTCTGCTGACTTCGGTCGCTTCAACCGCGTCGGCTCGCTCCTCCAGTACGTCCCTCCCGGCGGGGCCACCAGGCTCCACGGAACCGGCGGGCTCTGGACCGTGATCCTCGAAGGGATGCTGCGTCAGGGCTTCCTGTTCATGCCGTCCGGCAAGGTCTTCGTCAGCACCGCACACACCACCGCCGACATCGAGGCGACGGCCGAGGCCCTCGACCGGCTGCTGCGGAGGTGGTGACGCCCGGATCGGGCCCCTCCGTTCGCCCCACCCGCCCCGGGCCGGGCCGTGTGTCACAAGTTCCGCGGCCCGGCCCGGTCCACCCTCCCGGAAGACACCATGCTGAACCTCTCCGTCCTGCTCGAGGACTCCGCTCGTACGTACCCGGACCGGGACGCGGTGGTCCTCGGCCCGGCGCGCCTCACCTACGCCCAGGTCGACGCGGCCGCCAACCGGGTCGCCAACCTCCTGGCCGACCGCGGCGTCCGGCCCGGCGACAAGGTCGCGCTCAGTTGTCCGAACCTGCCCTGGTTCCCGATCGTCTACTACGGGATCCTCAAGGCCGGCGCCGTCGTCGTACCGCTCAACATCCTGCTCAAGGGCCGGGAGATCGCCTACCACCTGGCCGACTCGGGGGCGAAGGCGTACTTCTGCTTCGAGGGAGACGCGGGTCTGCCGATGGGCGCGCAGGGACACGCCGGGTTCACCGAGGCCGCGGGCTGCGAGCACTTCTTCCTCATCACCGCCGATCCCGGCGCGGACAGCCCGATCGGGGGCGTCGAGACCCTGGGCGCCGCGCTGCGCGGCACGGCGACGACGTTCGACACCATCGGGACCACGGGGGACGACCCGGCCGTGCTGCTCTACACGAGTGGTACGACAGGACAGGCGAAGGGCGCCGAACTCAGCCACGCCAACCTCGTTCTCAACGCCCTCGCCTGCAACCGGCTGTTGGACAACCAGCCCGCCTCGGACACCCACCTGCTCGTGCTGCCGCTGTTCCACTCCTTCGGCGCGACCGTGCAGATGAACGCCGGCTTCTCGACGGCGAGCACACTGGTGCTGATGCCACGCTTCGACGCCCGGCAGGCGGTGTCCCTGATGCAGCGGGAGGACATCACCTTCTTCGCCGGCGTCCCCACCATGTGGTGGGGCCTGTTGCGGGCGCTCACCGACGAGGTCGACGTCGAGCGGATCGCACGGAACCTGCGCGTGGGCGTCTCCGGCGGGGCCTCGCTCCCCGCCGAGATCATCAAGCAGGTCAGGGAGCGGCTGGGCGTCCGGGTCCTGGAGGGCTACGGGCTCTCCGAGACCTCGCCGGTGGTGACCTTCAGCGATCCGGCGCAAAAGCCCCGGCCCGGTTCCATCGGCCTGCCGGTCTGGGGCGTGGAGCTCAAGCTCGTCGACTCGGACTGGTCCGAGGTCGAGGACGACGGCACGGGAAGCGCCATCGGGGAGATCGCGGTCAGGGGCCACAACGTGATGAAGGGCTACCACGGCCGCCCCGAGGCCACCGCCGAAGCGATCAGGGACGGCTGGTTCCGCACCGGCGACCTCGCCCGCAGGGACAAGGACGGCTTCTACTACATCGTCGACCGGGCGAAGGACCTGATCATCCGCGGCGGCTTCAACGTGTACCCGCGCGAGATCGAGGAGGTCCTGATGACGCACCCGGCGATCAGCCTGGCGGCGGTCGTCGGCGTGCCGCACGAGAGCCACGGCGAGGAGATCAAGGCGTTCGTCATCCTCGACCGCGGCGCCGACGTCAGTCCCGACGAGCTGATCGCCTGGGGCAAGGAGCAGATGGCCGGGCACAAATACCCGCGCATCGTGGAAATCGTCGAGACGCTGCCGATGACGTCCACCGGAAAGATCCTCAAGCGCGAACTCGTGTGACCGGCATGACAAGCGCGGTGACACGGGTGGGAAGGACGGCGGATGGCTGTGGACGAGGGCCGGCGGAGGGACACGTTCCCCGATGGGGCCGGCTCGGGGACGGATGCGGTTCCCGGCTCGCTGGTGGCCGCCTGGAAGGCACGCGTGGCGAAGAACCCGGAGGGGACGGCGCTCCGCTACTTCGACGGCGCCCTGTCCGCGCGGGAGGTGGACGCGGCGTCGGACGCCCTGGCCGCCGCGTTCGAGGCCCGCGGGACCGGGCGGGGTGATCGCGTCGGCGTGTACCTGCAGAACATCCCGCAGTACGCGCTGGTGCTGCTGGCCCTGTGGAAGCTGGGGGCCACGGCACTGGGGCTCAATCCGATGTACCGGCGCCGGGAGCTGCGCCGGATCATCGACGACTCCGGCGCGGTCGGGGTCGTCTGCGCGGACGCGGACGTCCACGAGACGCTCGGCACGCTGGCGGGGAGCACGGTCCGGTGGCTGATCAGCACGTCACCGCTGGACTACCAATCCCGCGACGATCCGCGGGTCTTCGCGACGACGCGACGCCACGCCCCGGCACCGGACGGCGATCTGGTGGCGCTGATCGGTGAGTTCACGGGCCGCGGCCCCTCGCCCGTACAGCCGACCTGCGACGACGTCGCGTTCCTGACCTACACCTCCGGCACGACGGGGCCGCCGAAGGGCGCCATGAACACCCACGGCAACGTGCTGAGCGTGGTGTCGGCCTACGCGTCCTGGACCGGTCTGAGCGACGGGGACGTCGTACTCGCCATCGCCCCGCTGTTCCACATCACCGGCGCGGTGGTCAACGCGACGGTCTCCCTGCTCACCGACACCACGCTCGTCCTCACGGGCCGGTTCCACCCCGAGGTCGTGCTGGAGGCCTTCGCCGAGCACGGCGTGACCTGCACCATCGGCTCCATCACGGCGTACAACGCGATCTGCGAACTGCCGCAGGCCGGTCCGCGGCACTTCGCGTCGGTGAAGGCGTTGTACTCCGGAGGCGCGCCGATCCCGCCGGCCGCCGTCGAGCGGTTCCTGGAGCGGTTCGGCGTCTACCTCCACAACGGCTACGGGATGACCGAGACGACGTCCGCCGTCATCGCCGTGCCTCCGGGGGACCGGGCGCCCGTCCATCCGCCGAGCGGGACGCTGTCCATCGGCAAACCCCTGCCGCACCTCACCGCGCGCGTCGTCGACCCGGACGGCAACCCGCTGCCGAGCGGGGCGCAGGGCGAACTCGAGCTGAGCGGACCGCAGGTGGTGCCCGGGTACTGGGGCAAGCCCGAGGCCACCCGCCGGACGATGCCGGAGGGCCGGCTTCGTACCGGCGACGTCGCCGTCATCGACGAGCAGGGCTGGGTCTACCTGGTGGACCGGCTCAAGGACCAGATCAACGTGTCCGGTTACAAGGTATGGCCGCGCGAGGTGGAGGACGCGCTGTACGAGCATCCGTCCGTGCTGGAGGCCGCGGTCGTCGGGCAGCCGGACGCGTACCGCGGCGAGACCGTCGTCGCCTACGTCTCGCTCAAGGCGGGCCGGACCGCCACGGCGGAGGAGCTGATCGCCTTCTCCCGTGAGCGGCTGGCCGCCTACAAGTGCCCCCGCCTGGTCCGTTTCCTCGCCGACCTGCCCAAGACGCAGAGCGGCAAGATCCGGCGCGCCGAACTCCGCGGCGGCATCGACGGCACCGGGCCGCACTCGCCCGGGGACGGGACGCGGTGAACCACCCGGTCGCCGGTTCCGGTGCCGGAGCGGGCCGGGCGACACGCCGGCCTGACGGCGGCCACTCACCGCTGCCCGGTACCGGGCTCCTGTGCATCGTGCACCGGACCCGGGCGAAGCAGGTGCTCGCTGTCGTTCTCGCCGGCGGTCGTGGCTGACGAGAGTGACGCCACACACCACAGGAACAGCGGGGAGACGACGCGCGGTCGACCGCGAGAGCCGGCACTCCGGCGGTCGGTCGGGTGAGCGGTGACCCGGAGTTCACGTTGAGGGAGAGAATCCGCATGACAGCACAGCAGCAGCCCCAGACCCTGTCGTCGGTGACGGCTGACACGCCGACGGAAGAGGTCCTCGAACTCCTCAGCCGCGACGGAGGCGTCATCGTCAGGAACTTCCTGACGGCGGATCAGATGAACCGCTTCAACACCGAGATCGAGCCGCCGCTGAGGGCGCTTCGCCCGGGCTCGACCCACGAGGACGAAATGGTGGCCGCCTTCCACGGCAGCAACACCAAGCGACTCACGAACCTGGTCACGCACAGCGCCACGTTCCGCAACGAGATCCTCGAACACCCGCTGGTCCACGAGATCTGCGACCGGATCTTCCTCCCGGAGTCGGGCACGTACTGGATGACCACCGCCCAGGTGATCGAGATCGGCCCCCACAGCCAGGCGCAGATGCTGCACCGGGACCTGGAGAACTGGTTCCCGTTCATCGGCATGGGGCCCGACGGTCCGGAGGTCACCCTCAACTTCCTCATCGCCCTGACCGACTTCACGGAGGAGAACGGCGCCACCCGAGTCATCCCCGGGAGCAACCACTGGAGCGACTTCGAGGACCGCGGGACTCCCGAGCAGACCGTCCCCGCGGTCATGAACGCCGGAGACGCCCTGCTGTTCAGCGGCAAGACCGCGCACGGTGGTGGCGCCAACCGGACCGGCGACGAGTACCGGCGGGCCGTGGCCTTCGCCCTCAACCCGGGCTACCTCACCGGTGAGGAGGCGTACCCCTTCCTGGTGGACATGGAGGTCGCCAGGACGCTCTCGCCGCGCGTCCAGCGCATGCTCGGGTTCCGCTCCCAGTACCCGACCGGCTCTCCTGGCCTGTGGCAGGTCGACTACGCCGACCTGGGCGACTACCTCGGCCTCTGAGCGCCGGCCCGATCAGCTCACGCGCCCCGGCCGGCGCCGTGTGCCGGTCAAAGGGACGGTCCGGCGGTGAGGTACGGCCTCGCCCGGCGCCGTGTGCTCGGCACGACCGCACGCGAGGGCGAGCAGTCGCCGCCAGTCGACCGGAGGCGCCGCCGGCGGTACGCCGGGGCGGTCGCGTGGCAGCAGCACCCGTAGCGCGCGGGGCCGTACCGAGCACACGACCGGTGTGCGCAGCCATAGCGCCTCCCCGTCCACCGCCACCGGGATCCGCTCCTCCTCGCCGCCCGCCGCCACCGGGATCCGCTCCTCCTCCCCGCCCGCCGTCGCCGGGAGCCGCGGTTCCCCGGCCGTCACCTCGACCCGCCGCGCGGTCGTCACGGTGAGCCCCGGCGCCTGTGCGCCCCGCAGCGCCAGCTCCGCCGCCTGCGCCGCGTTCTCCACCCTGATCCCGATCACACCCAGCTCACCGTCGTCGAGCACGGGCCGGCGCCCGCCGCCGCCCAGCTCGTCGGGCGAGACGTACGGGTTGTTGCTGATCAACAACGCCTGCTGGTCCGCGACCCGGGTGTCGTCCACCCGCGCGTCGAGCCGTCGCGCCCCCTCGCGGGCCAGGAGGTCCGGCATCAGCCTCAGGGCGGTGCCCGTCTTGTCGTCGCGGTACTCGGGGCTCTGGACGATGTCCGCGTACACGCCGAAGGACACCGTGTTGACGAAGGGACGGCCGCAGACGTCGCCGAGGTCGACCCGGATCTCCTCGCCGTCGGCCAGGGCGTCGAGACAGCGGGACGGGTCGGTGCGGTCGAGGCCGAGGTCCATGGCGAAGTGGTTGCGGGTGCCCGCGGAGATCACGAGGAACGGCAGTCCGTGTTCGGCGGCGACGGCCGCGACCAGGGCCTGAGTACCGTCACCGCCGGCGACACCGAGCAGGTCGGCACCGTCTTCCACGGCGTCACGGGCCAGTTCGCCCACGTCGGCCGGGGCCGACGGGTCCAGGAGGATCACCCGCGCGCCCAGTCGCCGCGCCCGCTCCACGAGGCCGAAGCGGGCGACCTTGCCACCGCCCGACTTCGGGTTCATGATCAGCACCGCCCGCTTCGGCCGACGTGCGCGGACGGGCCGCTGCGACCGAGGCGGCCGCGCCCGGTGCAGCGCCGCCCGGCCGCAGGTCACCGCCGCCGCCCAGCACAGGCTGGAGATCAACGCGATCAGCCACAGACCGCTTCGGGCGTAGAACACCAGCACGCCGACCGGCGCCGCGACGGCCACGAAGGCGCCCAGCAGCCGCATCAGGCCGCGCCGGGCCACGAACCACCAGAGGCCGGCCGCGCAGACCACCAGCCCGAGGATTCCGGCCGCGACCACGAGCAGTCCGCCCCCGCCCAGCGCGAGCAGCAGCACCACCACGGCGGCGGTCGCCGCCACCACGGCGCACCGTGCGAGCAGCCGGGCGGCCGGCCCGGTCCGCGACGCTGCTCCTCGTGTCCTGTCTATGACCGTCTCCTGAAGGGGTGTTGTTCCCGTCCTGCCTCACCAGCCTGGCGCAGCGCCCCTGGCCGCATGCGCCGCAAACGCCCGTACGGGTGAGCCGGCCGGTCGAGCGCGTCGGTTCCCGGACCCCGGCGGTCCGCCGGGGAAGCCCCCGCGGCGCGGTCGAGCGGGATACCGCCACGAACGACTTGGTCCATTGACTAAGTCGGTATAGTCGAACGTATGGCTCATGTCTCCGCGGCCGAGCGCCGACCCCAGCTGATCAAGGCGGCCATCGCCCTCATGACGAGGGAGGGCGTGACCGCGGGCAGTACGCGTGCCATCGCCGCGGAGCTGGGTGTCGCCCAGGCGACGGTCCACTACACGTTCGGCACCAAGGAGGATCTCTACCGGGCGGTCATGGAACAGCTCACCGGGGACCTGATCGCGCGGGTCACGCGGGCCGCTCCGCAGGACGCGGGCTTCGAGGAGACGATCGCCGCGATGGCCGGCGCCCTGTGGCGCACGGGCGAGGAGGAGTCGAGCGGATACCGGCTGCTGACGGAGCTGGCCATGCTGGCCCTGCGCACCCCTGGTCTCGTCGAAGCCCGTACGGCCCACTACCAGCAGGTCAACGAGGTCACGGAGCGCATCTTCGCCGAGACCGCGGCCCGCACCGGTTACGTCCTCGCCCAGCCCGCGGGCCTGATCGCCCGGTTCTTCCTCTCCGGCTTCGACGGCCTGACGATGCAGCGTCTCTACACCCCGGGAGAGCCCGCGGACGACACCGGCCTGCGGGCCTTGATCGCCGCGACCGTCGCACTGGCCGGTGGCAGGCTCGAACTCGCGGACGTCCGGACCGGCTGACGGCCACGGGCGTCCGCGCGTCCGTGGCCGTGGCTCCCCGAGGATCTGGTCAGCCGGCCCAGACGTCCTCCACATAGCGACCGGACTCGACGAGGCCGATCAGCCAGCCCGCCGCCGCCCCCGCGTCCGCGCCCGTCCGCTCGCGGTAGATCGCCATGAACGCCTCGCGCACCGCGGGCGCCATCCGCCGCCCGTCGCCGCAGATGTAGACCTTGCCGCCGGCCTCCAACACGGCCCAGACCTCGTCGGCTTCCCGGGCGATGCGCTCCTGGACGAAGCGGGCACCGTCGACGGGCGCGTGCATGAAGGTGGGACGCATGCTGACGGCTCCGGCCGCCTCGGCCAGCTCGAACTCCTCGCGGTGGAGGTAGTCGACGGCGGGGTGGTCGCAGCCGAAGTAGCAGAGCAGGGTGCCGGTGGACCCGGTGTGGTGCCGGTCGAGGACCGCGCCGCGGAAGGGCGCGAGGCCGGTGCCCGCGCTGACCAGGATCACCGGGACGGACGGGTCCTCGGGGAGGCGGAAGGAGTCGCTGCACGGCAGCACCCTGGCCTGGACGACGTCGCCGGCCTGCACGGTCTGGACGTAGTGCGAGGCGATGCCGCGGAAGGTGCCCTCGCCGCAGCGGTGGGGCGCCGCGAGGAGCGACACCATCAGGTCCACCTCGCCGGGCGACGCCTGGGCGGAGGAGGAGATGGAGTAGTGACGGGGCCGGAGGACCGGCAGCAGTTCCAGGAACTGTTCGAAGGGCAGCTCGCAGGCACGGTACTGCTCCAGGAGGTCCAGGAGGCTGCGCCCCCGTGAGGTCACCTGCTCGCGGAAGTCCTCGGGCTCGGCGGCGGCGAGGGCGGCCAGGGGCTGCTTCTCGGGCGGGCAGGCGGTGTACTCGGCGAGTACGGCCACCTGCTCGGGGGTGGCGGCGTCCTGGAGCTCCACGAAGTCGCCGAGGAGGCGGCGCAGGGTCAGCGGCCGGTCGACGGGCAGGGCACTCCGGCTGCGGCGGCGGGCGCGCAGGCGGACCGTGCGGTCCAGGTCGAGTCCGAAGCGGGCGGCGACCCGCTGGACGAGTGCCTCCGGGTTGCTCGGCAGGATCGCGAGGTGGTCGGCCGTGCGGTAGGTGACGCCCTCGGGCAGGCGAAGACGCAGGAAGCGCTTGGAGCGGCCGAGTTCGTGGTCCGTGTCGACGAGTTCGCGGGCGTCGAGGACCTCCATGGGCTGGAGACCGTGTCGGGCGGCGAGGCCGCCGATGACCGAGTCGGTGGCGTCCTCCAGTTCGTAGAGGCCCTGGCCCTCCTCGGGCTCCGCGGCCACGGTGGCGTCGGCCGTGGCGTCGCCGTACCGCTCCAGGAGAGCGGTCCACAGGTCGGCGGTCCAGCGGTCGACCGCGCCGGCGAAGTCACCGGAGGCGTCCGCCGCGCCGCGGGCGAGGAGGGGTACGGCTCCGGCCGCCGTGAGGCGTTCGTCGATCAGAGTGGGGATCCGCTGGTAGGTGGCGGCCCAGTTGCGGTCGCCGACGCCGAGCACGGCGTACGGGAGGCCGGTGAGCGAGCCGGGCTCGAGATCTTCCAGCCAGGCGACGAATTCGGCGGCGTCGTCGGTGGGCCGGCCGTTGTAGGAGGCAGCCACGATCACCAGTGGGCCGGCGGAGGGGTCCAGCTTCCCGGTGGCGTGGTCGAGGGGGGCCACGGAAGGGGCGAACCCGTGTTCCTCGCCTGCGTCCGACACGTCGCGGGCGATGCCGGCGCAGGTGCCGAGGTTGGAGCCGTGCAGCAGGGTGAGCGCCGTGCCGGATGCCCGCCGGACCGTGCCCGCGCTCGGTGCCGCTGTCGTCCCGCCCGCCGTCACGGCGGCCCGGCGGCGGTCCTGGGTGGTGCGCCGGGCGAGCTTGAGCGTGAAGTCGTCGGGCTTGAGGGTGAGTGTCTGCTTGATCGACAGCTGGTAGTCGGTGTGGTCGATCAGCCGGTAGCGGTGGACGAGGAGACCCAGCAGGAGCGTGGCCTCGTGCAGGGCGAACTGGCGTCCGATGCAAGCACGTTCGCCGTTGCCGAACGGCTTGAACAGGTGGACGGAACGCTTCTCCTCCTGCTCCTGGGTGAAGCGCTCGGGGTCGAACAGCTCGACGTTCTCGCCCCAGGCGGGGTCGCGGTGCAGAGCCGGGGTGAGGACCATCAGCGTCTCGCCCTTGCGGACGCCGTACTTGCCGCCGATGACCGTGTCCTGAAGGGGCTCCACCGCGAAGGCGGGGGCGGTCGGCCACAGCCGGAGGCTCTCGTTGAGCACCTGCCGTATGTAGGTGAGCTTGCCGATGTCACCGTAGTCCGGGTCGGGCGCCTCCGCGTCGCCCCACAGGGCGTCGACCTCGGCCTGCGCCCGCGCGAGGACTTCCGGGTGCTTGGTCAGGTAGTACAGGGCGAAGGACAGGGCACCGCTGGTCGTCTCGTGCCCGGCGATGAGGAACGTGATGACCTGGTTGCGGATGTTGACGTCGTCCAGCGGCCGGCCCGTGCGCGCGTCCGGGGTGTGCAGCATCCTGCCGAGCAGATCCCGGGTGCCGGTGTCGCCGGACTGCCTGCGCTGCCGGATGACCTCGTCGACGAGGTTCGTCATGAGCTTGACGTCCTGGCGGAACTGCTCGGACCGCTTGGGCCGGAACAGCTCCGAGCCGGGGATGGACTCCCCCTTCGCCTGGGTGAACGCCAGGGCTCGCGTCATGGCCTCCACGAACGGGTGGGGGTCGTCCTGGCGGAACGACTCGAAGTCGTAGTCGAAGCCGCACAGACCGATGGTGTCGAAGGTCAGCCGGGTCATGTCCCCGGGGACGTCCACGGCACGCCGGCCCGCAGCCTGGTCCCATTTGCCGATCAGGGAGCGGGCGACCCGCAGCATCGTCGCGTGGTAGTCGCGCATCGCGCCCAGTGAGAACGCCGGCATGAGGATGTCATGTGCCTTCCGCCAGTTCGCCTCGTGGTTGAAGGCGGTGAACAGGCCGTCCCCGGCGAACTGGCGGATGTCGACCAGCTCGGGGTGCACGTTCTTGCGGAAGCGGGACTCGTCGGCCAGTTCCGTCACGAGGTCCAGGCCGCCCACGATCACCAACTCGGTCCCGAAGGCGCGAACCCGGTAGACCGGCCCGAGTTCCTTGACCTCTTTCATCATGTGGACGGTCGCGGCGAAGCCCTTCGGCAGCGAGAGGGCATGGCCGACCAAGGGCAGGGCCGGGCGCTCGGGCACCGGCTGGGCCGTGAGGACGGACGGCTGGGTCATGAGCGTGCCTTTCGTTTCCGCATCAATCGGTGCCACCAACGTACAAGTGACTTTGTCACTCGACAAAATCGTCTGATTGTGTTGAATGACACGGTCGTCTGACAGAACTGAAAGGGGCCCTCGAACGTCTCGCCCCGACTCGCTTGACGGCGAGTTGATCGAACGACAAGGTGGGGCGACAAGGTCGGTCGACAATCTTGACCGCCCCTTCCCACACGAATCGAGGTTCACGTCATGAGCACGAGCACGATGCTCGCCGGACGGCTTCACCTGGACACCCTCACCTTCGCGGTCGAAGAGGTCCCGATACCGGTCCCCGGCCCCGGAGAGGTCCTGGTCGAGGTACGCGCCGCCGGGGTCTGCCTGTCCGACGTACACCTGATCGACGGCAGCATCAGCCCGTTCTTCCCCGTCGACGTCGTACGGGAGAGCGGCGCCGTCACCCTCGGCCACGAGGTCGCCGGCGTCGTCCACACCCTCGGCCCCGACGTCCGAGGCGCCTGGACACCCGGTCAGCCGGTCGTCCTCCAGGCCGGGCAGGCGTGCGGGGAGTGCGAGGACTGCGTACGGCGCCGCAGCACCTGCCGGCGACCGCTGACCCGCGGCGTCGACTACGACGGCGGCTGGGCCCAGTACACCCTCGCCCGCGAGGACACCCTCGTCCCGCTCCCGGACCACCTGCCCTTCGACCAGGCCGCGATCATCCCCGACGCCGTCTCCACCCCCTACGCCGCCATCGTCGAGGCGGGCGCCGTCCGACCGGCCCAGGCGGTCGGCATCTGGGGCGCCGGCGGCCTCGGCGCCCACGGCGTCCGGCTCGCACGCCTGGCCGGCGCGGCTCCGGTCATCGCGGTCGACCCGCTGCCCACCGCACGCGAACGCGCCCTCGCCTTCGGCGCCGACCTCGCACTCGACCCGGCGGCACCCGACTTCGCCCAGGCCATCGCGGAGGCCACCGCCGGGCAGGGCATCCACGCCGCGTTCGACTTCGCCGGCGTCGCCGCCGCCCGCGCCCAGGCCACCGCCTCACTCGGCCCCGGAGGCGTCCTCGTCCTCGTCGGCCTCACCCCCGAGCCCCTCACCGTGACCGACAGCCTGGACCTCTGCTTCCAGACCCAGCAGATTCTCGGCCACTACGGCTCCGGCGACGACCACGTGGAACAGCTCATCCGTCTGGCATCCGCCGGGCGCCTCGACCTGACGCCCTCCGTCACCGCCCACATCCCCTTGTCCGAGGCGGCCGACGCCGTCGCCCGCCTGGAGCAGAAGATCGGCGACCCGATCCGGCTGGTCCTCACCCCCTGAGGCCCCGCCGCCCACGTCGCGTGATTCCCCCTCCGAACGACGATGCGGTCAGGCCGCTTGCGCGGTCGACCGCATCGTGCGGTCGCAACCATTTTGAACGGAGCGCTCCGCTCCGATAGGTTGCCCGCAGAACTCACCGTTCTGCATTCGGAGGACTCATGAACACGACGAGCAAGCCGACCGCCCTGGTCACCGGTGGCAGCCGGGGCATCGGCGCGGCCACCTCACGTGAGCTGGCGGCCCGTGGCTACCGCGTGGCCGTCAACTACGTCTCGAACCGCGACGCCGCCGAGCGGGTGGTCGAGCAGATCCGGGGCAACGGCGGCGAGGCCTTCGCCGTGCGGGCCGATGTGCACGACCCCCGCGAGGCCGCGGAACTGCTGGAACGTTCCTTGGCCGACGGACGTCTGGACGTCCTCGTCTGCAACGCCGGTGCCCGCTTCGTCCCGACCCCGCTCCCCGACCTCTCCTGGGAGGACTTCCAGGCGAAGGTGACGAACGAACTCGCCTCCGTCTACACCCTCACCCAGCGGGCGCTCGCCGTCATGGGCGCGCAGGGCGGGGGCCGGATCGTGTACGTCTCCAGCGCCGTGGCCGACGGCCCGCCCACCGTGGGCATGGCCGCGCACGGCACCGCCAAGGCCGCGCTGAACACCTTCGCCCGCTTCGTCGCCTACGAGGCCGGCCCGCTCGGCGTCAACGTCAACGTCGTCGCACCCGGCTTCGTGCGCACCGAGGCCAGCGCCGGGCAGCCGCTGGAGTTCCAGCGGCGCCTGGCCGAGCACACCCCGCTCGGGCGAGTCGCGGAACCCGAGGACGTCGCCAGGGCGATCGCCGCACTCGCCGGAGCGGACGCGGGCTTCGTCACCGGGGCCGTGGTCACCGTCGACGGCGGTCACGGAGTGGGACGCCGCTGAGGGAGAATGGCGCGCCATGGGTGACATGTACGCAGGCCGACCCCGGGGCCGACAGCGGGAGGCGGACCGCAACGACGCCCGCCTCTTCCAGGCCGCGCGCGAGGTCTTCGCCGAGCGCGGCTGGGACGCCCCCGTCTCCGAGATCGCACGCCGCGCCGGCATCGGGATGGGCAGCCTGTACCGGCGTTACCCCAGCAAGGAACTGCTGGCCCAGCGCATGCGGATCGCGGGGATGGAACAACTCGTCACGCAGGCGCGCACGGCGCTCGCAAAGGAGCGCGACCCGTGGGCCGCCCTCGTCCGCTTCTTCCGCGACGCGTTGACCGACCAGGACACGGGCGGCCCTCTCCTGCCCCTGGTCGGTGGCCGGCTGCCGGCCACCGACGAGGTGCTGGCCGCCGCCGAACGGCTGCGCGCCGCCCTCGACGACCTCGTGGACGGCGCCCACCGGGCGGGGGTGCTGCGCGCCGACTTCACATCCGCCGACATCCCGTTGCTGCTCGAACACCTCTCCCCGCGGATCCCCGTCGCCGCCGAGCGCGCCACCGCGCTGCACCTGCGCTACCTCGACCTGGTCCTCGCCGGCCTGCGCGCCCCGGACCCCGGCGCGCCCGCGGGCCTGCACGGTCCCGGACCCCGGTGGGCGGAGCTGCGGGACCTGTGGAACGCGCCGGAAGGCTGAATCCGTAGCGGCGGGGATCGGACGGAATGCCGGCCCCGCACCTGGCCCTGTCGCCCGAGACGCTCCGTGTGCCGGGGAGCCGGCCGAGGGTACCCGGAGGTGCGGAGGTGCAGCGGAAGAAGGCGATGGCAGTGAACGTCGAATACGGAAAGATCCTTTACCTGGCGGCCGGGGTGCAAGACCTCTTCCCCTGGTTCGCGGTGATGTTCGGGATTCTGGCCGTGACCCTCGTGGCCATGCTGCTGAAGACCAGGCACCACTGACCCACAGCCGCCCTGGCCTCATCGCCGTACGCAGCGGGCGACCGCCGGTTCCTGCTCCGGGCCCATGCCGCCGGTGGCGCGGTGGTGGCAGTGGCCCCGGAGCAGCGCCGAGCCGTCGAGCTTCGGCGGCTCGATGCCGAAGGTGCCGGCCGCAGCACACCAGCACGACGCAGGTCGATGCCCGCCACGAGCTTGACGACCTGGGCGAGGCAGATCCCCGGAGCGCCCCGGGCCCGTCGGACACTCGACGTCAGCAAGCTGGAGCGGGCCGTCCCCGGCGCCGCCAACCTCGCCACCCATACACCGGGCGGGTGGGTCTTGGCCGGGGTCTCACGGGTCGCCCGGCGGGGTGGCTTCGCCATCGGTGTCGACTTCCCTTCGCCGGCTCGGTCAGGTGGGCCGGCGTCCGTAGACGCGGTAGCGCTCGGCGTCGGGCCACTTGATCTCCAGGCCGAGGCCGGGCCGCGAGGTGTCCGGGCGCAGGGCACCGCCGTCGGGCGACAGCGTGCCGTCGAACAGCAGGCCCTCGCACCGCACGTGGTCGTGGAAGTACTCCAGGTGCCGCAGCCGGCGTACGGCGCAGAAGGCGTGGGCCGAGACGGCGGGGGCGCAGTGGGCGGACAGGTCCAGGTGGTGGGCCGCCGCGAGGCCGGCCGTCTCCAGTACGCCGGTGATGCCTCCGCACCGGGTGACGTCGGCCTGGAGGCAGTCCACGGCCGGGCCCTCGACGAGGTTGACGAAGTCCTGCGTGGTGTAGGCGTACTCCCCGGCCGCGATCTCCAGCAGGTCCGGGCCCCGCTCGCACAGCAGGCGCAGTCCCTCCAGGTCCGCGGAGCTGACCGGCTCCTCGAACCACCGCACGTCCCACTCCTCGTGGAACCTGCGCGCCCAGTACGACGCCTGCTTGCGGCCCAGCGCCCCGTTGGCGTCGGTGAGGATCTCCGGGTCGTCGCCGATGGCCTTGCGGACCGCAGCCAGGCGCCGCGGGTCTTCTCCGGGGTGCCGGGAGGTCTTCAGCTTCACGCGCGGGATGCCCTGCTCCACCCATCGGGTGAGCTGGTCGGCGAGGCGGTCCAGGGGGTAGTTCGTGAAGCCGCCGCTGCCGTACACCGGGACCCGGTCGTGGTACGCCGGGAGCAACCGGACCAGCGGCAGGCCGAGGAGCCGGGCCTTGAGGTCCCACAGCGCCACGTCCACCGCGGACAGGGCCATGGCGCCGACACCGGGGCGGCCGGCGTTGCGGATCCGCCGCCCCATCAGCTGCCACAGGGCCGGGGGTGCCGTGGCGGGCTGTCCGTTGATCACCGGCGCGAGTAGGGAGTCGACGAACGAGGCGACCGAGACGTCCCCGTAGGTGTAGCCGAGGCCCGTTCGGCCGCCGGCGTGCACCCGGACCAGGACCATGGTGGTGGAGTCCCATTCCAGCGTGCCGTCCTGTTCCTTGCCGTCCGGGCCGTCGGTCGGCACCTCGAAGGCGTGCACGTCCACCGCTTCGATGCGGCATGCCGGCCGATCCGGCCCGGCACCGGTCTCCGCGCCGCTCACGAGTGCCGTCCCGGCAGGTGCCCGGCGGCCTCGGTGAGCTTCTGGCGTACGCCCTTGGCGGCGATGCACGCCCGCTCCGGGTCGCGAACGGCCGCCTTGGCGGCCTCGTCGATCCGCGGGGACGTGAGCGCGCCGTCGGTCTCGGGCCGCCCCGGCGGGCGGAGGGTGGTCGGGGCGATCATGTGAGCCTCTGCGCTGGCGGGCTTGCTGGGGTGCGGCATGGGTATCCCGATTCCTCGGATTCACGCGAAGTCCACCCGCTCGGCGCGGATTCGGGGTGAACCCCCGGGTGGAATGGGTAGTCCGGGTTTCGCGGGTACCGCCGTACCGTCCGGCCGGAGGGAGTCCGCCGTGGAACTCGTCGCGCACTCGCCCCGCGCACGGAAGCCGACGACGGCCGCCACGACCGCGGTCCGCGTCGCCTGGGGCGCCGTCCTCACCGCGTGTCCGGCCGCCGTGCTGCGGCGCTGCCCGCGCACACCGGCGAGTACGGCCGCGGACACCGTCGTCCGGCTGCTGGGGGCCCGCCATGTGGTGCAGGGGCTCGCCACGGCCGCGGGAGTCGTGCCGGCCGCGTGGACCGTCGTGCCCGATGGCCTGCACGCGGCCACGATGGCCGGGCTGGCGCTGGGCAGCGAGCGCTGGCGCACGGCGGCCTGCGTGGACCTCGCGGTCGCCACTGCCTTCGCGGCGGCCGGGCTGCGCGCCACCCGGACGGCCCCGGCCGCCGGCCGCCCCCGGCACCGGCGCTGACGCCCCCCTCCGACGCACGCTTCGTTTCCCGACGGGGCAGCCGGGAAACCCCTGTGCCATGAACGAGCGAGTCGGCGCACAGGCAGAGGTCGGGGGCGGGGGCTGCCCGCCCTGGGTGCTGCGGGAGTACGGGGTGCTCGCCGACGGCGAACGCGGCGCCGTGGTGGACCCCGAGGGACGGATCGTCTGGCTGTGCGCGCCCCGCTGGCACAGCGACGCCGTCTTCTCCGCCCTGATCGGGGGCCCCGGGTACTTCAGCGTCGAACCGGTGGACCGCTGGCACGTGTGGGGTGGCTACTACGAGGACGGCACCCTGATCCGGGTCAGCCGGTGGGTGAGCTCCGACGCGGTGATCGAGTGCCGCGACGCGCTGGCGATGCCGAGCTCGGTGGACCGGCTCGTGCTGCTGCGCAGGATGCGCGTCGAACACGGTGCGGCACGGCTGCGGCTGACCCTCGATCCGCGGCCCGGCTTCGGCGCGGGCCGGGTGCGCGACCCGCGGCCGGCGGACGGCGTGTGGACCGCGGACGCCGACGGTCTGCGGCTGCGGCTCGCCGGCGCCCAGGACGCCCGGTGGCACCCGGAGGCCGGGCTGTGCGGGGAGTTCCGGCTGGGCAAGGACGAGCACCACGACCTCGTCCTGGAACTGTCGGAGCACGAGAGCACCGAGCGCCTGGAGCCGGACCGGCTGTGGGAGGCGACGCAGGACGCCTGGCGGCGGGCGGTGCCGGACTGCTCCGAGCTGGCCGCACCGCGCGACGCCCGGCACGCCTACGCCGTGCTGCGCGGCCTGACGAGCTCCTCCGGGGGCATGGTCGCCGCCGCCACCACCTCGCTGCCGGAGCGCGCCGACACCGGCCGCAACTACGACTACCGTTTCGCCTGGATCCGCGACCAGAGCTACGCGGGCCTCGCGGTCGCCGCCCACGGCCCGCACGAGCTGCTCGACTCGGCGGTGCGCTTCACCACCGAACGCATCCTGGCCGACGGCGAGGGCTTGCGCCCCGCGTACGACGTCGGCGGCGGACGGGTCCCGCGGGAGCGCGGGCTGCCCTTCCCCGGCTACCCGGGGGGCCAGGACCGGATCGGGAACCACGCGGCCGAGCAGTTCCAGCTCGACGCGTTCGGGGAGGCGCTCCAGCTGTTCGCCGCCGCGGCGCACCACGACCGGCTCACCCCCGACGGGGAGCGGGCGGCCGTCGTCGCGGTCGAGGCGGTGGAGCGCAACTGGAAACAGCCCGACGCGGGGCTGTGGGAACTGGACGAACGGTGGTGGACCCAGTCCCGGCTGAGCGTGGTCTGCGGTCTGCGCCGGATCGCCGCGGTGCTTCCGGCGCCGCTGGGGCGGCGCGGCGCCGACCTCGCCGAGGCCGTGTTCGCCGAGACCCGGCGCCGCTGCCTGCGCGCCGACGGCCGCTGGCGCCGGGCCGCCGACGACGACGGTCCGGAGGCCGCGCTGCTGACGCCGCTCGCCCGGGGCTGCCCGTCCGCCGACGACCCGAGCAGCGCGGTCACCCGCCGCTTCGTCGAGGACGAGCTGGCCGAGGACGGCTACCTGTACCGCTTCCGTCGCCCCGGTGTCCCGCTGGGCGAGGCCGAGGGGGCGTTCCTGCTCTGCGGTTTCACCATGGCGCTGGCCACCGACCGCCTCGGCGACCGGACCGGCGCGCTGCGCTGGTTCGAACGGACCCGGGCGGCGTGCGGGCCGTCCGGGCTGTTCGCGGAGGAGTACGACGTGCGTCAGCGCCAGCTGCGCGGCAATCTGCCCCAGGCGTTCGTGCACGCCCTCCTGCTGGAGTGCGCCGTGCGGCTCAACGACGCGTCGACGCTGCCCGGGTGACCCGCCGGGGCAGCCGGGCCGTGACCCGCCGGCGCCCCGCCGGTGACCTGCCCCGGAGCACCGCGCCGGACGGCGCCGCGCATGAACGGCAGGGGTTGCTACGCCCGGGGTGTGCCGTCCCAGCGCCATGTGGTGAGACGAGGGTGTCCGGGCAGTTCGGCCCGCCCGGTGGCCCACAGAAGGGTGGTCCAGGGGTCCGTGGCGGACGGCGCGTTCGGGAACAGCCTGGCGAGCACCCGCGCGCACACACCGGCAGGCGGGTTCCACGCGAGATCGAGCCCTTGCACCAGGTCGTGCGTGTGCACGAGGGTCTCCACGATGCCCATCGCGGCGAAACCTTCGGGATCCGAGATGCCGAAGACATGGTGGGCACGCGCCCGCGGAGGCGTCGTGCGCACCATGGCGACCAGCAGCGCGCCGCTCGCCTCCAGGACCTGGAGCAGACCGGCGGGCCCCGCTTCGCGGTTCGCGTGAATGGCGTTCGCCGGGCCGCCCGGCCGCCGGCTCTCCCACACGAAGGGCACCTCGCCGTCCAACGGTGGTGTCCGGGGACCCAGTTGCGCAGCATAGGCGAAGAGATCGTCGCTGAGGTGCTCGACGGTTTCCCAGCGGTCCCATTCCAGCGAACCGGCCTTGCCTTCCCAGGCGTCCGGGGGTGCCTCGCGGAGGACCGACACGGCGAGCCGCACGGCGAGGCCGAGGTCGTCCGCGGTGACACGGGGCCGGGAGAGCGCGGTATCGGCTGATCGGGACATGGCAGGACCGTACCGCGCCCGGAGCGAACGGCCGCTCCCTTTTCCGGGACCGCCGGTCCTGGCCGACGGCTGCCCGGCGGGCCTCGACAGGGTTCGTACAGCCACCCGGCGTACCGCCTGCATACGCCGTCCCATCAGGGATATGCGCATGGATGTACGTGGGAGCCCCGCACCGGGGGTGACACAGCGGAACGGAAGGAAGACCTCGTGGGCATCATCGCCTGGATCCTGATCGGCCTCATCGCGGGCGCCATCGCGAAGGCACTGACCCCCGGCAAGGACCCGGGCGGTTGCCTGGTGACGATGGTGATCGGCATCGTGGGCGGGCTGCTCGGCGGCTGGCTGGGGAAGGTGATCTTCGGCGTCCACTCCATCAACGGCTTCTTCCACCTCTCCACGTGGATCGCCGCGATCGTGGGTTCCGTGATCGTGCTGCTGATCTACCGCCTGGTGACCGGACGATCGCGCTGACCGTGGCCACGGAAGAGGGCGGCTCTCGCGGGAGCCGCCCTCTTCGTGTGCACGGCGAGCCGCGTCAGCTCGTCGTCAGCCTCGGGTCAGCGGGCCCCGGCACAGTGGTTGTCGTGAACGGAACGGGCCCCGAGGGCCCGGCCGGGAGCAGGGAGAGGTGCCCGGAGCGGTTCAACGGGGACCGGCGAGCATGGCTCGGAGGTCGGGTCCGCGAGGACCCACGCAGGTTCGAATCCTGCCCTCTCCGCAGACGGACGGCGCGCGTCGCCCGCACGGCGACGGCGTTCCCCGACCGGTCGCGGTTCGCGTCACCCGATGTGCTTCAGCAGCGCGGCGACCGCGGGGGGCGCCTCGCCCGGGGGCCGGACCACCATGATCTTCCAGTTCGGTGCGTGCCGCTGGAACGGGTGCTGGCGCAGGTCGCCGAAGCGGTCCGCGATCGATCGGGGCATGATGCACACGCCCAGGTCGTTGCGGACCAGCTCGGCCGCGGCGACGATGTCGTTGACCTCGAACGTCGTGCTGCGTTCGACGCCGGCGGCGCGGAAGGCCCGGTCGACCGCGTAGCGGATGGCCCAGCCCGGCGAGAAGTCGACCAGGGGCAACTGGGCGAGGTCGGCGAGGTCGACCTCGTGTGCCGGATTCGTACCCGGGAGTTCCCGGTGGGCCGACGCCACGAGCACCATGTCCTCACGGGACAGCAGGCGCGTGGTCAGTCCGCGTTGCTGCTGCCGGTCGAGGGCGACGACCGCCAGGTCCACGGTGCCGTCGCGCAGTGCCTGGCGGATGTCGGCGACCGCGGCCTGCCGCAGCTGCACCACCACGCCCGGATGCTCGGTGCGCAGCGCCGCCAGGGCATGGTGCAGCCCCGCCCATACGCCTTGCATGGTGCCGACCGTGACCCGTCCGCGCAGCTGTCCCTTGACGGCGTCGACCGCTTCCCGGGTCAGTTCGGCGGCGCGGAGGGTGGCCCGGGCGGCGGGGACGAAGGCCTCGCCCGCGGGGGTCAGGGCGACGCGGTGCGTGGTGCGGTCGAAGAGGGGGGTGCCCAACTCGCGTTCCAGGGACCGGACCGTGCCGGACACCGCGGACTGGACCACGTGCAGGCGCCGTGCCGCCGCCGTGAAACCGCCCGTGTCGGCCACCGCGACGATGACTTCCATCTGTCGCAGATCCATCATCAGCTCCCGCTCGCCGGCGCTTCGCCCGGTGCGAAGACGGCCGTCACCGCTGCATCGTATGCGGGCACGGGCAAGGGATCACGTGGGGGACAAGGTGCAGACGGCCGGGGCGGCCCGGTCGAGCGCCCGGTGCCGCGGGCGGGAAGCTCAGCGGCCGTCGAGCAGTCTGCCGACGAGGACGTCCCAGTCGATCCACTGGTTCTCCTCGCCGGGCGGAACCGCCACCCAGGTGCGCACCAGCCATTCGCGCAGCGGCTGACTGGGAACGTCCAGCAGGACCGAGCCGGTGCGGTCCCGCAGGAAGAGCCGCGCGTCCGGCCTGTCGTTGCAGCGGCACGGCGGCCAGATGCGCACGTCGCCCTCTCCGGACGCCCGGTGCAGCCCCGACTGGAGGAGGTCCCGGGCGAAGGACCAGCGGGCGCTGCCCGAACCGTCGGGCCTGGGCAGTTCCAGGAGCATGGTGAACGGCTCCAGCCGGTCGTAGGAGAACCGCACGGTGACCGGCACCGTCCGGGTCCGGCCCATCACCATGTGGGCGGTGACGCTCAGGGCGATCGCACCACTCGGTTCCCGTACGCCCTCCTCCGGCAGCGGGTGCTGGTTCACCATGGTTCTACCTTGATCTCTTTCGGCGATGTGTGCGTCGGGGCGATCGGACTCACGGGGGTCGGCGACGGCCGCCCGGCTCGGCCGGAAGCGCATTTTCTCTTCATTACCGTAGGGCCCGGCCGCCCGGGGACTTGCCGGGAAACGCACGGGGGATTGCCCGGGGAGGTACTTCCGGCCGCTGCGCCTGCCCGGCGGCGGGCCACCGGATTACGCTGCGTCCGGCGTCATCTGCGATCAAGATGACTGACTTCACGAACCATCGCGCCGGGAGCGGAAGAGCAGAGCCCGGCCAGACGCTTACGCCTGCGTGTCGGCAGCGAAGGAGCCGCCGGCCCACCGCAGGACCCCGTTCCGAACCCGATCTCCCGGTTCGCCCGTCGAAGAAGGTGCACATGTCTTCCGCGTCAACCGATGCCCACAGCCGCCGGCCCGCGACCGCCGAAGCCCCTCATGGCGTGCCGGGCTGGCTGGTCGCCCTTCTGGCGGTCGCCTCCGGCATGACGGTCGCCAACCTCTACTACGCCCAGCCCCTGCTGTCCACGCTGAGCGACGTGTTCCACACCGGAACGGCCGCGGCCGGCACCTTGATCACCCTCACCCAGGTCGGCTACGTGATCGGCATGCTCTTCCTCGTACCGCTCGGCGACCGGCTGGAGAAGCGCAACCTGGTCGCCGTGATGCTGGCGGTCACCACCCTCTCCCTGCTGGCGGCGGGCCTGGCCGTCAACTTCCCCATGCTGCTGATCGCGTCGCTGGTCAGCGGCGCCACCTCGGTCGTCGCGCAGATACTGGTGCCCTTCGCCGCGAGTCTCGCGCCCGACCACGCCCGGGGCCGCATCGTCGGCCGGGTGATGAGCGGCCTGCTCACCGGCATCCTGCTCTCCCGCACGCTGAGCAGTCTGGTCTCCGACCTCGCGGGCTGGCGCGTCGTCTTCCTCGGGTCCGCCGTCCTGATGGCGGTGCTCGGCGTGGCCCTGCGCGCGGCCCTGCCGCGGCACGCGCCCACCACCACCCTCCCGTACCACGAGGTGCTGCGCTCCACCTTCCGGATGGTGCGCACGCACCCGGCGCTGGTGCGCCGCGGTCTCTACCAGGCGGCCATGTTCGGCGCGTTCAGCGCGTTCTGGACCACGGTCTCCTTCGTCCTGACCGGCCCCCGCTTCCACTACTCGTCGATCGGCGTGGGTGTCTTCGCGCTCGTCGGCGCGGCCGGCGCGGCCGTCGCCCCGTTCGCAGGGCACTGGGCCGACCGAGGGCTCGTCCGCCCGGTGACCGGCATCGCCTTCGTGGTGGCCGCCCTGGCGTTCGCGCTCGCCGGGTTCGGCGGGCACAGCATCGTCCTGCTCGCCCTGGCCGCGATCCTCGTCGACATGGCCGTCCAGACCAGCCTCATCCTCGGCCAGCACACCGTGTACCAGCTGGACCCCGCCGCCCGCGCCCGTCTCAACAGCGCCTTCATCGCCATGTTCTTCGCCGGGGGCGCCGCCGGTTCCCAGCTCGGCTCCGCCGTCTACCACGCGGGGGGCTGGACGGCCCTGACCGTCCTCGGCGCCGCCCTCGCGCTCGCGGCGCTCCTCTACTGGAGCACCGAGCGACGGGGTGGCGCGGCAGCGACCCGGTGACGCCGTCACCGTGAGTGCCGTACGGGCGAGGCGGGCGCCCGTACACACGACTGACAAGAAGCTGTCACACACGATCCGGAATGCCGCCCCGAAGGGCGTCCGTTCTGACTGTCATGACTGTTGGAGTAGCACTCGACGCGTCCCAGGCGCAGAACCAGGTCGACGCCGCCGTGCGGCTGGCCCAGGAGGCCGCGGCCGCCGGTCTGCGGTCGGCCTGGTTCGGCCAGACCTTCGGCGCGGACTCGCCCCAGCTCGCCGCGCTCGTCGGGCGCGCGGTACCCGGACTGCACGTGGGCACCTCCGCGATCCCCGTCTTCGGCCGGCACCCGCTGCTGGTCTCCAGCCAGGCCCAGACCGCCCAGGCCGCGACACACGGCCGCTACCACCTCGGGCTGGCCCTGGGCACCAAACTGCTGACGGAGTCCGGCTTCGGCCTCCCCTTCGAGCGCCCCATCGCCCGCCTCCGCGAATTCCTCGTCGCGCTCAGGCAGTTGACCGAGACGGGAACGGCCGACTTCCACGGTGAGCTGCTCACCGCCGCCACCCCGGTGCCGGCGCGTGTACCGGGCGCCGAGGGCGGGGTCCCCCTGCTGGTCGCCGCGATGGGGCCGCAGGCGCTGCGGGTCAGCGGCGAGCTGGCGGACGGGATCCTGCCGTACCTGGCGGGCCCGCGTGCCCTGGCGGAGCACATCGTCCCCGCCCTGACCGCAGCGGCGCAGGCCGCCGGCCGTCCCGCGCCCCGGATCGTGGCCCTGGTGCCCGGCGTGGTCACGGACGACGTCGACGCGGTGCGGGCGAAGGCCACCGAAACCCTCTCGTTCTACGAACAGATCCCGTCCTACGCGCGGGTCATCGAACTCTCCGGTGGCCGCCGGGCCGCCGACCTGGCCGTGATCGGCGACGAGAAGGCCGTCGAGGCCGAGGTGCGGCGCTACCGCGACGCCGGGGCCACCGAGGTCGTGTTCACCGGGACCGAGATCGCCGGGGACGCGGACCGCCGCCGCACCTGGGCGCTCCTCGGCGAACTGGCCGGATGAGCCGGCCCAGCGGCACCGGCCCGACCGGCTGCCCCGTCCCCCCGTGCGAGGCCGGGCCTCGCGTGACGAAGGAGAACCGATGACCACCGAGGCCACCGCGACGGACCTCCAGGAGTTCACCGAGAACTGGCGGGAGTGGTACCGCGCCCAGGAGGCCAGGATCGCCGACCCGCACGGGTTCCTGGCCATCACCGACCTGCACTGGCTCGACGAGACGTCGCGGCGTTTCCCCGACGCGCCCGGCGCGTGGCACACCGGTCCCGACGGGGTGGTGGTGCGCCTCGACGACGGGGAGGAACTCGTCGTCGGCGGAACGCCGGTACGGGGTGAACACCGCTTCGGCGTGCTCGCCGAGCGCGGTGGCGTCGACGCGGTGTGGGGGGACGCGGTCATCGAGGTCGCCAGGCGGGGCGGCCATGACATCGTGCGCCCCCGGCACCCGGACGCGCCGCTGCGTACGGCCTTCACCGGGACGCCCGCCTACGCCCCCGACCCGCGCTGGGCCGTGACGGGCCGCTACGTCCCCTTCGACGAGCCGCGGCCGACCACCGTGGGCGCGGCCGTCGAGGGCCTCGAACACGTCTACGACGCCCCGGGCAGGATCGAGTTCGACCTGCTCGGGCAACGGCTCTCCCTGACCGCGTTCCCCGGTCCCGGCGCCGGCCGGCTGATGGTGCTGTTCACCGACGCGACCTCCGGGGTCACCACCTACGCCGCCAACCGGGTACTGACCGTCGGGCCACCCGCCGCCGACGGCACGGTCGTCCTGGACTTCAACCGCGCCGCGAACCTGCCGTGCGCCTACACGGACCTGGCCACCTGCCCGCTGCCACCGGCCGAGAACCGGCTGCCGGTGGCGATCGAGGCGGGTCTGCGGATCCCCCGCGAGCGCGGCGGGTCCTGAGCGGCTGCGCCGGCCGCGGCGGACGCTCCTCGCAGCGGGCCGGGCGGGGGGGACGGCGGCGGGCGGCCGCCGTCCCCCCGCCCGGGGCGGTCACTTCTCCCAGCCGACCGTCTCCGGGAGCGGGTTGTAGAAGATGGTCGCGCCGACGTTGGCGAGGCCCTTCTTCACCCCGTAGGTCGAGGGCCGCTGAACAGCGGGAGGAAGGCGTACTCCCGGAGCGCCTTCCGCTCGACCTCGTTGGCCGCGGCGGCCTGCTTGCCGAGGTCGGCGATCTCGCCGGTGGCGCGGATCTCCCGGTCCAGCGCGGGCGAGCCCGCACCGGTGATGTTGGAGTCGCGGTCGGAGCAGTAGAAGTCGCACAGGTAGCGGGCGCCGAACGGGTCCATCGAGCGGTTGCCCGACAGGAACAGGTCGAACTTGCGGTCGCTGAGGATCTTGGAGAAGTCCGCCTCGTCGGCCTTTCTGACGTCGAGGTGGATGCCCACCGGCTTCAGCATCGCCGCGAGGGCGCCGGCGGTCGCCTTGTCCAGCGGGTCGTCGCCGAGGAGCGTGTAGCCGACTTCGAGCTTCTTGCCGTTCTTGACGCGTACGCCGTCGCTCCCGGGCTTCCAGCCCGCCGCGTCCAGTTCCTTCCCGGCCTCCTGCGGCGCGTACTTCAGCACGGCGGAGACGTTGTCCTGGTAGCCCTTCTGGAAGCTGTAGAGGATGGCGGAACCGGGCAGCGGCTCCTTGTAGTCCAGGCCCTGGAACCGGATCTTCGCGATCTGCGTGCGGTCGACGCTCTCCTCGATGGCCTTGCGCACGGCCTTGTCGGCGATGACGGAGGACTTGGTGTTGAAGTAGAGCGAGTACTCGAAGGGGCTTCCGCCGCTGCGGATCTCCGTGCCCTGAAGTCCCTTGATCTGGTTCAGGCTTTCGGCGTCGGTCGCGGAGACGTAGTCGATCTGCCCGTTCTTGAAGGCGTTGATCGCGGCGGTCGATTCCAGGTTGACGTAGACCCGCTTGTCGAGCTTGCCCTTGCGGCCCCACCACTTCGGGTTGCGGACGAACGTGATGTCGCCGGAGTGGGTGTCCCACTTGCCGACGGTGTACGGCCCCGCGCCCCACTCGGGGTGGGCCTTCTTGACGTAGGCGTCGTTGAAGTTCGCGACCGTCGCGGCCTTGGGGTGCAGGAAGGTGGTGAACAGGCTCGACCAGGACGGGTTCACTCCGCGGAAGGTGATCACGGCCTGCTTGGCGTTCTCGCCCTTCGTCACCGAGGTGATCTGGTCGTAGCCGTCCGTCGAGGAGGCGGCGTACGCCTTGTCGGAACCGTTGTTGGCCTTCCAGGTGGCCCTGATCGCGGTCCAGTCGATGGGTGTGCCGTCGTTGAAGACGGCCTTGGGGTTGATGGTCAGCGTGACCCTCTGGTTCCCGCCCACCACGGCGACCTTGACGTCGCTGAAGTAGTCCGGGTTGTACTGCACGTCGCCGGTCGGCGAGTAGGTGATCGCGTCGGCGTTGTACCAGGCCCAGACGCGGGACGCGGTCAGCGTGGAGTTGACGTTGAACGGGTTGCCCTGGTCGTCGAAGGTCCCGACCGTGGTGTAGGTGCCCCCGTCCTTGACCCGGTCGTAGGGCGTGGGGTTGTAGTCGGCGGCGGACGGCGCGGCCGCGGGGGCGTTCTTCGCGTCCGACCGCGCGGAGTCCTTCCCCGAGGAGGACTGGCACGCGGTGGCGGCGACGGAGATGGCGGCGATCAGGGCGACGGGCAGGGCCAGTCTCGTGCGCATGGCGGGGGGTTCCTTAGAGGTCGGTGAGGGACAACGTCGCCGGGCCGGGGTCCGGGGCCGTGGCGGGCGTACCGGCGGCCGGGGCGGTCAGACGCCGTGGCAGGCGTACTGGTGGCCGGGGTGTCCGGCCGCGGGGGTCGGCACGGGTGGCTGGGTGCGGCAGCGGTGGCGCAGTTCGTCGTCGGCAGCGCGGTACAGCGGGCAGCGGTCGGCGAAGACACAACCGGCGGGCAGCCGCGTGGCGTTCGGTTGTTCCCCCTCCAGCACGACGCGTTCACGGGTGCGTTCGCGCTCCGGGTCGGGTATCGGGATCGCCGACAGCAGTGCACGGGTGTAGGGGTGCCTGGGGTCGGAGAAGATCGCCTCGGTGTCCCCGGTCTCGACGATGTGCCCCAGGTACATCACCGCGATGCGGTCGGAGATGTACCGGATCACGGCCAGGTCGTGGGCCACCACGAGGTAGGCGAGCCCGAGTTCCCGCTTGAGCCGGGCCAGCAGGTTGATCACCCCGGCCTGCACCGACACGTCCAGGGCGGAGAGCGGCTCGTCCAGCGCGAGCAGCCTGGGCTCCGTCGCCAACGCACGTGCGATGCCGACCCGTTGGCGCTGGCCGCCGGAGAGCTGGGCCGGGAAGCGGTCGCCGACCGAGTCGTCCAGCCCTACCAGGGCCAGCAGTTCGCGGACCCGGGCGCGGATCGACTCGCGGTCGCGTCCGGCCGCCCGCAGGGGTTCGGCCAGCGAGTGGAAGACGGGCATCCGGGGGTCCAGCGCCCCCAACGGGTCCTGCATGACGATCTGTACGTCCTGCCGCAGCTCCCGGGCGCGCGGGCCGGACGCGACCGTGCCGACGTCGGTGCCGGAGATCTCGATCCGGCCGCCCTCGGGCCGGCGCAGCCGCAGGATCTCCAGCAGGGTCGTCGTCTTGCCGCTGCCGGACTCCCCCACCAGACCGAGCGTCTCCCCGGCGCGCAGTTCGAAGCCGACCCGGTTGACGGCGTGCAGCGTACCAATCCGGCGCTTGAGGAGGGCTCCCTTGGTCACCGGGAACGTCTTCACGAGGTCCTCGACGCGGAGCACCACCTCGCCGGCCTCGGCCCGCCCCGAGGGTGCCGGCTGCTCGGCGGGCGCGGCATCGCCCGTCGGGTCCAGCGATCCGTCGGCGATCTCGGCTGCGCGCAGGCAGGCCACGTCCCCGTGTCCGGTGACGTGGCGCAACTCCGGTTCGCCGGAGCGGCACGCGTCGAGGGCGACGGCGCAGCGGGGCGCGAAGGGGCACCCGTCCGGGAGGCCCACCAGGGCGGGCGGCTCCCCGCCGATCGGGACCAGCGGTCGGCGGACGCCGCTGTCCACGGTCGGCACGGCGGCCAGCAGCCGCGCGGTGTACGGCATCGTCGGGCGGCGGAAGAGTTCGACGGCGCCCGCCCGTTCCACGAACCGGCCCGCGTACATGACGGCGACGTCGTCCGCGTGGCCCGCGACGAGCCCGAGGTCGTGCGTGATCAGCAGGAGGGCGGCGCCGGTCTCCCGCTGCGCCAGCCGCAGCACGTCCAGGATCTGGGCCTGCACGGTGACGTCGAGCGCGGTGGTGGGTTCGTCGGCGACGAGCACGGACGGCCGGTTGGCGATGGCCATGGCGATGACCACCCGCTGGCGCATCCCGCCGGAGAACTCGTGCGGGAAGGATGCGGCCCGGCCGCGCGGGTCGGGGATGCCGACGAGGTCGAGCAGTTGCACGGCCTGCTCCCAGGCCGCCCGCTTGGTGAGGTCCTGGTGGACCCGCAGGGCGTCGGCAAGCTGTCTGCCCACGGAGAAGATCGGGGTGAGGGCGGACAGGGGGTCCTGGAAGACCATGCCGATGGAGTTGCCGCGGATCTTCGACAGCGCCCGGTCGTCGAGGCCGATGAGGTCCTCGCCGTCGAGCAGCACCTGGCCGCGCACGTCGGCGGTCGGGGGCAGCAGGCCCATGATGCCCATCGCGGTGGCCGACTTGCCCGAGCCGGACTCGCCGACGACGCAGAGGGTACGGCCGGGCAGCAGGTCGAAGCCGACGCCGCGCACCGCCTCGACGGTGCCCGCCTCGGAGGGGAAGGAGATCCGCAGGTCCCGCACGGAGAGGACGGGGTCCGTGCCGGTGGACGGCGCCGGGGCGGGCAGCGGGGTCGCGAGGGTCATCGTCGGCCTCCTGCCGAGCCGGTCACCGACGTGGGGTCGAGGGCGTCGCGCAGGCCGTCGCCGATGAAGGTCATCGACACGGTGAGCAGCACGACCAGCCCCGCGGGGAAGGCGAAGAGCCAGGGGGCGCTGGTGATGGTGCCCGCGCCGTCCGCGAGCATGGTGCCGAGGGAGACGTCCGGGGTCTGGACGCCGAACCCCAGGAAGGACAGGGCGGTTTCGCTGAGCACGGTCGCGACGACGCCGAGGGTCAGGTTGACGATCAGCAGGGAGCCGAGGTTGGGGATGATGTGGCGCAGGGTGATGCGCAGCGGGCCGACGCCCATGAACTCGGCCGCCCGCACGTAGTCCCGTTCGCGCAGTGAGGTCGACACCGACCAGATCACCCGGGCCGTGGACATCCAGCCGAACACGGTCAGCACGACGATCAGCACGCGCCAGTCGCCGGCCAGCCGGTGGGAGACCAGGGCGAGGATGAGGAACGAGGGGACGACCAGGAGGAAGTGGATGACGGCGAGGGTCATCCGCTCGACCCGGCCCCCGAAGTACGCGGCGCCGGAGCCGATGATCGCGGCCAGCACGATCGTCAGCACGGACACGCTCACGGCGATCACCAGGGAGCGCTGGAGCCCGTGCACGGCGCAGGCGTAGATGTCGTTGCCCCCCTGGTTGGTGCCGAACCAGTGGAGGCCGCTCGGCGGCTGGGTGAGCGCGGTGAAGTCGGCGTCGGTGTACGCGTAGGAGGTGAACCGGCCGCCGAACGCTCCGAAGAGCACCAGCAGTAGGAAGATCACCACTCCGACGACGGCGAGGCGGTTGCGCAGGAAGCGCCGCAGATAGAGCCGGCCGAGGCCGAGGTGCGCGCGCTGGGGCGGGGTGGTTGCCGCTTCGGGGGCCTGCTCCCCGGCGGGGCGGGGGGAGGGGGTGGTCGTGGCGTCGGCGGTCACGTCAGCTCACCCGCACCCTCGGGTCGAGGAAGACGGTGGCGATGTCCGCGAGGATCGCGCCGATCGCGGTGAGTGCCGCGGCGAAGGCGGCCGTCGCGACGACGCCGTGCACGTCGTTCTTGCTGATGGTCTGGACGAAGTAGCGGCCCATGCCGTTCCAGCCGAAGATCGTCTCCGTGATGACGGCGCCGGTGAAGACGGCCGGGACGCTGAACGCCACGGAAGCCGCCGTGGGGATGAGCGCGGCCCTCAGGGCGTGCCTGCGGATGGCCTGGCCCCGGGTGAGCCCGGTGGCGCGGGCGGTGCGCACGAAGTCGGCGTGGAGCGTGTCGAGCAGCAGTGAACGCTGCGTCAGGTGGTAGCCGACGTAGCCCATCAGTGTGAGCGCCACGGTCGGCAGCGCCAGGTGCCGCAGCCGGTCCCCGATCGTGGGGAGCAGCCCTTCGACGCCGGGTGAGTTCTCCCCGGCGACGTAGAAGAAGTGCATCCCGGTGTGCTGGTTCAGCCAGATGGCGGTGAAGACCACGGCGAGGGCGGCGACGGAGGCGGGGATGTTGAACACCACGATGGACACGGCCTGGGCCACCCGGTCGGCCCAGCCGTACTGCCGTGCGGCGGTGTAGACGCCGAGCGCGACGCCGATCACGACGGACAGCACGGTCGCGATGACGACCAACTCGGCGCTGACCAGGGCCCGGTAGCCCACCTCGCCGTTGACGGAGACGCCGGTCGGGGACTTCCCCCAGTCGAAGCGCAGGATCACCGAGGTCAGCCAGTCCCACCAGCGGTGCACCAGCGGCACCCGGGGGTCCAGGTTGTACGGCGCGAGGGCCCGGTCGATCTGCGCCTCGCTGCGGACGGGCCGCAGCTCCTTGAAGTTCGACCGCGGGTCCAGGAACCAACTCGCCAGGAAATAGGTGGCGTTCGTCGCGACGACGATCATCAGGAGCCAGCCGGCCGCCTTGCGTGTCACATAGCGCACCACGCGCGGCACCTCCTCCCCACACACGTGACGTGCGCCTCGGGAGCACCGGGGAGACAGGTGGGATGCATGCGCGGTGAAGCTTTCTGGGGGTACGGAAGGTGACATGGGGATGTACACGTCAACCTGGTCCGCACCTCGCCGGAACACCAGGTTCTGCCCGGCGCCGCCATGAGGTCGACATGTTGCCGTAGCACACGGCCTGGAAAACGGCGCAATTCGGATGATCTTGAGGGGGGCGGCGTTACGAGCCCCACCCATTGACCAGGTTCCGTATCGGCGTGATCGCGCACTGCCGGCCCGGCACGCCATAAGCGCCCAGGGGGCCTGTCGCCATGTGACCGCTGCCGAGCCGGGCAACCTGGGACGCCAACGCGCCACCGTGTTCGGCTAGAACGCGCTCTTATGCGGCAGGCTCGCAGGGTAGTCCTCTCCGGTGGTACTTCGGATTGCCGGGCTCACGAGGGGGCGATGGAGCTGTGACGTCGGTACTGAAGGAGTACCGTCCGCCGGGGAATCTGACGGAGTACCTCCCCGATCCATGTGAACCGATCGACCGGTGGTTTCAGGCCAGAAACGCATCAAATGTTCGCACGACCGTCCGCATAGTTCGGGATCTCTGCCCGGACGCCGACCTGTTCGTGGATCCCCTCGCCGGCGGCGGAAGTTCGGCTTGCGCGGCACGCCTGCTCGGCTTGCCCTTCTTCGGTATCGAGCTGGATCCCCTGCTGGCCTGTGTGTGTCTCGCCAAGTCGGTGGCCGGTCCCGAAGACGCAAGCACCTTGCCCTCTCGGGTGGATCCCGACCAACCAGTGGCCTCGTGTCTTTCAGTGGCCCGTCGTCTGAGTGCAAGCACCGAACGTCCTGTCTCCGACGGTGAGATGCTGGCCGATCTGGAGGGCGGCCCGAACGCGTCTGCCGGGTCGCACGTCCTCTGGGGCGACGCGACCCAGGCGGCGGTGTGGGACGAACTCCATGAGGAAACACGGCGAGCCGTGCTCTACACCTCTCCACCGTTCGGCTTCTCCTCACCACGGCCCGAGCCTCATGCATGGCTTCGGACGGAGGCCGAACTTGCCCTGACAGCGGCGAAGGCTGCTCGGTCCGGCACCGGACCCGGCACTTTCCCCTCGTACGACCAGATCGCATCCGCCGTCGTCTTCCGCGCGGCACAGAGGTTTCGGCGGCTCACCGTGATCCTTGAGCACGAACCGGCCGACGACGGCTCCGATTCCCGTGTGCCCACGATCCGTCGCCTGACCGAGTCGCTGGGCAGCCGCATACGGGACGTCCGAGTCCTGGAGTGCGGCGTTTATTCGCCACGTGGTTTGTTCTCCCTGATCGTCTTCGAGGTGACTCAGTGAAAGCAGACTCATCCACTTACTCACTCACCGAACACGAGTGGCCCGCGCTCGCCGCCGACACCATCAACCTGGCCGACGCGCACGCCCGCCACGCCCTGTCCCCCAGCTCCGTCCGGCGTATATCCGAGGTGACGCAGGATCTTTTGGCCGATGTCGGGCCCGACTATTTCGAGGCGGAAACGTGGTTCCGCCAGGCTCTTGCACGGCACACCGGCCAGCGCTATCCGGTTCACTCCTCCTACCTGACGTACTCCGCTTCGATCGCCCTGGATGTGATCGCCAAGTACCTGCGGACAGTGCACGGGCCGATCGGCATGATCACGCCGACTTTCGACAGCGTGCCGGCCCTCTTCGCCAGGAGCGGCCTGCAGATGGTGCCCGTACCGGAGAGTCGCATCCTGCCGAGTTGTGACACCGGCTTCCTCGACTCACTGGGCCTCGGCGCGCTTGTCGTCGTGGCGCCGAACAATCCGACCGGCGCAGTACTCGCGCCCGGCCAGGCACTGGCACTTGTCGAGTGGGCGGCGAGAAACCGAACGCTCCTCGTTCTTGACGCCTCGTTCCGAATGTTCGATCCGGGACTGAAGCTGGACATCGTTGAATTGGCGAACGGCATCGGAGCCGACGTCATGACCGTCGACGACACCGGCAAGACGATTCCCCTGCACGACACCAAGGTCGGAGTACTCACGGCCACCCGTACCCTTGCCCCCGACCTCGGCTCCATTTGCACCGATGTACTCCTCAACGTCTCGGAACTCAATATCAGGATGCTCGCGGCACTGCTGGAAGACGACGGACAGCACGGAGAGGCCGCCCGCGCGCGAGCTGTCGCCGCCACCAATCAAAGAAGCCTGGAACAGCGCTTCGGTCTCACGCTCGATCCCACGGATGAGCGAACGTTCCAACGGACCGTGGCATGGTTGCACTTGGGTCGGCGCCGGGACGCTGTCGTCGATGCCTGCCGAACGCGGTCCGTGACCGTACTGCCCGGCGACCGCTTCTACTGGGACCGTGACCGGGGCGACACAGGCAATCCGGGATCGCAGTGGATACGCGTGCCGCTCCTGCGCGACGAGGACTTGTTCGGCCTGGGCCTGGACGCCCTGGACAGCGCCTGGCGCTCCGTGGACGCCCTCGGGGAGACGGTGTGATCGCCGACGGCAGAATCGTGCTGGTGACCGGCACCTCGCTGGTCGTACCGTCGGCGCTCCAGGAGGTCGAAGCCCGCGGGTACACCCTGCGCAGGCTCGAGAAGGACGAGATCACAGGAGCCGAGCTGCGCCGGGCGCTGCTGGGTGCATCGGGATACATCATCGGCGGTTACGAGGAACCGGAGGCCGAACACTTCGAGGAAGCCGCTCTCCTGGAGGCGGTTGCCTTCGTGGGATCCGACTACCGCGGCTTTGTGCCGGGTTGGCGGCGTGCCATGGAACTGGGTATCGCCTTCTCCGCGACGCCAGGCGCCAACGCCGACTCAGTGGCCGAGTTCACGCTCCTGCTGATGCTGGCCATGGCGCGACCGATTCTCGGATCGGTCGCACGTTCAGGAGCCGACGGGCTCACTACGCCCGACACGATGGGACCCGCGGCGCTGGAACTGCGTGGCCTCACCCTTGGTGTCATCGGCCCGGGCCGTATCGGCACACGCGTGGCCACGATCGCCTCGGCCGGACTTGGCATGCGTGTCGTCTACGCCGGCCCACACCGCAAGCCGAAGTTCGAGTCCGCCACTTCGGCGCGCTACCTCGAAAAGGCGGAGCTGTTGGCGCTATCGGACGTAGTGAGCCTGCACCGCCCCGGCCCCGCGCGCGGAGAGCGGCCCGAGATCGGTCAGAACGAACTGGAGCAGATGAAGGACGGCGCGCTGCTGATCAACAGCGGACACCCGGATCTCATCGATCCGACCGCCCTGTATCAGGCACTCTCGAAGGGCCGGATACGGGCGGCCAGCGACGGATTGCGCCGCTCGCCCGCCTGGCAGAGCCTGGTGTCCTTGGGTTCCGAGCGTTTTCTCTGCCTGCCGCAGACGGGCTTTCACACCACGGCGGCGGACCTGCGTGCCTCGTCGCTCGCCGTGCAGACGGTCTGCGACGTCCTGGCGGGCGCGGACGCGGAGTGCAAGCTCATCGAGAACCCGTCCTACCGCGAGGTCAGGCAGACGATCGGCCGAGTGATCACACGCCGCGCTTGAGCTCTGCGTGGAAGCGTTCACAGAACCCGGCTCGCCAGTCTCGCGATCGCCGTTCCGTCCTGGGTACGCAGCAGTTGTCTGAGCCCTCGGACCGCAGGCTCAAGGGGAGGCTGGTCGAGGCCCAGCAGTTCCAGCCCCGCTGTCCACGCCGCGTCGTCCTCGGCGGCCGCCGCGAGCACGCCCAACCCCCGGCCACCGTCCACCCGCCGGTGCAGCCGACGCTGCAGCGCGGGCCACCGCACGACGATCTCGGCCACGTACACCAGAAGACAGGCGCGTTCCACCGCCGCCTCGGACCGGGCCAGCGGCTCGTCCACCATCAGTGCTCGCTCATACAGCTGCCAGACATTCAGCATCCTCTTGGCCTCACGGATCGACGGCTCCTCCAGCGCGGCAATCCGTTCCTTGAGGAGTTGCTGGATCCTGGGGTGCTGTTCAAGGGTGCGTACGGCGAGTACTGCGGTGGGAGCGGGCCTGCGCGTGCTTCCCGCGACGGAGCCGCCCGCGGTTCCCGTGTCCGGCGCTGCAGCGGGCGCGCTTGGCTCACCCGGCAAGGCGCGTGCGGGGCTCCGCCGAGAGGGAACGCTCACCGACGCGGATGTCTGCTGAGCGGACGGCAGACGGGTCACGGTTTCGACGAAGCCGGCTACTCCCTGGTCCGAGACCTGAGGCAGCACGACGGGCAGTTGTACAAGCTTGCGCAGGAAAGCCCAGCCCGGGCTCGGGTCCTGTGCGTAGACACCCGGGTCCGTTCCGGTCGCGCCGGTGTAGGCGTCCAGGTGGCCGGCGACCACCGAAGGGTCGAGGCCGATGACGAAACGAGCTCGTAGGCCGTGCCCGGTGGCGATGCCGTTCAGGAAGAGATTGACGGCTTCGAACACTTCGGCGGCGGTATCGCTGCGACAACGGTCCAGGTCGTCGATGAACACCACGAGTTCGTTGCCCGTGTCAGCCAGATCCCCGAGCAACTGCCCGATGTCGTGCTGCAGCAGGTACAGCGACCCGGCCGACGCGCGTAAAAGCGGGTCCGCACCCTGCTCCAGACCGTCCTGAACGCCGGGTTCCCCGCCTTCGTGTACCGGCAGGCGCAGCATCGTACCGGGGATGAAGCGGGATACGCGAGAGAAGCCGTACCGGACCAGGGAATGGATCAGGGCCACGAGCAGGAACACGACGGCGACGACGAACGAGACGTCGACTGCCGTCCAACCGGCACCGAGAACTTCCAAGGACCTGTCCAATGCGGCAAGGCCGAGGAGGAAAGGCAGCAGTACGGTGACCATGCCGATGCCCAGCAGTGGCGAGACGGTGCGGCGGAGCAGTAGCCGCCGCAGCGCAAATCGGTCGACACGCTCCAGATTGCGGGTGAACCAGTAGCGTTCGCGTTCGCTCTCGCTGGGGTACAGCACGGGCGCCACGGCCTCGATGATCTCCCCCGCCAGCCCCGCCCAGACCTGTTGTCCGGACTGGTAGAACCAAGGGTTGAACCAGGCCGTGACGATGCCGCCTCGATCGGGGCCGGCTTGTGGTGCGGACTGACGACGACCGTATCTGCCGATCTCCCGTACGGCCTCACGCACGGTCATGGGGCGCTCGCGGGGCTGGTGCGGGCTGGAGCGGGTCGGGCTCGGTGCCAGATCGCGCACCAGCGTCATCAGGGTGCTTTTCCCGCTGCCCCAGGGTCCCTCGACACTGATCACACTCGGGCCGCCCTCGCCCTTCGACGGGTCGATGGGCCGGAATGCCTGGTGTGCCAGGGCACGGGCGAGAGCGCTGCGGCCGAGCAGGTCCGTTCGGGCCGGGGCGTCCGACATGCCCCACAACGTGACCGGCCCGGTTTCGATCGTCCGGACCGCCTCGCCCGTCTGCGGGTTCCACAGCCGTACGGTGCCGTCATACCCGGCCGACGCGATCCGCGGGTCGCCCGAAGGTGTGGTCCAGCTCGTCAAGGCCCAAACGCCCGATGTGTGACCCACCAGAGGGTCGCCTGCCGAGTCCTGTGCAAGCGGGTCCCACAGCCGGACGGTGTCGTCGTCGCTGCCTGAGGCCAGGCGGATTGCGCCGTCGGTGTCCTGCCAGTTTGTCAGCGCCCCGATACGTGCGGTGTGCCCTGTGAGCGGGCTGCCCACCGCGGCCCCCGTCTCCGGATCCCAGGTTCGGACAACGGCGTCGAAACCAGCCGAGGCGAGTGCGGGCATGCCTTGTTCAGTGGTCCATACGGCCAGTGCCCGCGCCCATGCCGTATGGCCGGCCATCTCCGCACCCACCGCAGTGCCGGTCTCCGGGTCCCAGACCCGTATGTGGCCGTCGTCCCCGGCCGAAGCAAGTCGTCGCGATCCGTCGGCATTCGTCCACGCCGCCAGAGCCAGTACCCATGGCGAGCCGGAGGCCCATTCCCGGACCAGTGCTCCTGTCTCCGGATCCCACACGCGGACGACTCCGTCGGTTCCGCCCGAGGCCAGGCGCCATTCATGGTTGGTGCCCGGCCACGAGGCGAGGGCCGGTAACCAGGCCGCCTGTCCCGGCAGCGGTTCGTGCAGCGCGTCTCCCGTGTCGGGATCCCAGATCCGGACGGTGCCGTCGTCGCCTGCCGAGGCGAGCCGGGCTCGTCCGTCCGCGCTCGTCCAACTCGTGAGTGCCCAGATTCCGGCCGTGTGCCCTGTCAGAGGCGGTCCGGCAGGTGTTCCCGACTCGGGATCCCAAAGACGGATGACCGCGTCGTCGCCGGCCGAGGCCAGTCGTACGGATCCATCCGCGCTCCTCCAACTGGTCAGCGCCCACTGACCGGCGACGTGGCCGATCAACGGCTCCATCACGTCGAGACCCGTCCGGGGGTCCCAGAGCCGGATCGTCCCTCCGTCTCCGGCGGTGACCAGGCGGGAGTTGCCACTGTCGTCGGCCCATGCGGCGACCGCGGGCATCCAACCGAGATGGCCGGACGAGGGATCTCCCACGGCGGTGCCGGTCTCGGCATTCCAGATGCGAACCGTGCCGTCCGCGGCAGCAGATGCGAGCAGTGTTTCTCCGTCGTCGCCGGTCCACACGGTGAAGGAGCGCACGGCGGCCGTGTGTCCGGTCATGGGCCCGCAGACGGAGTGTCCCTCGGCGTCTCGGACCTGTACGGTGCCATCCACTCCGCCAATCGCGAGCCTGGCAGCACCATCCGGCCCCTGCCAGGCCTTGAGCGCGTAGATGCCGGACGCGCTTGCCTGCGGGATGAGACCCGTGGGGTCGCCGGTCAAGGCGTCCCAGAAGTGAACGTCCCCTCCGTCACCACCGGCCGCCAACCGCACGGAACCATCGGGCAGGACGAGCGCCGCCACGGCCCACAGACCACCCGAACTCGCGAACAGCGGCTCCCCCAGCGGGTCTCCGGTGCGGGCGTCCCAGAGCCGCACTGTGTGGTCCGCACTGGCCGAGGCGATCCGGACGGAGCCGTCCGGCTCGGTCCAGTTCGTCAACCCCATGACCCACTCGGTGTGTCCGGTCAGAGGACCCACGACTGCCGTTCCCCGGGCCGGGTCCCAGATCCACACCGTATGATCCTCGCCCGACGACGCGAGACGCTGCTCCCCGACGTCTTCCGTCCAGTGGGTCAGGGCGCCGACGCAGGCGGTGTGGCCGATCAGCGGGGACCCCAGCGGCGCGCCCGATCGCAGGTCCCAGACACGTACCGTGCGGTCCGCGCCCGCCGAGGCCAGACGCGGCGCGCCGTTCGCCTCGCGCCAGGTCACCAACGCCCCGACGCCGCCGGGCTGGGGATCGAGCCACGGGATGCCGTCCTCGGAGGGCGCGACAACGGGGACGGTCATACCCGCGTGCGTACCGAGGTGATCCGGTGGTTTCGCGAAGGAGCCGCGGCGTCCGTCGGGCCAGCCCGAACGATCCGGAACCCGGCTCTGTGCCTCATGGTCGTTGCCCCCATGGACCTGAACGCGGAACCCACTTCGCCCCCCTGAGCCGGACTCGCCCTCTGGTGACGGATGCCTACCCGGCGGGAACACGTTCATTCTCCGGGCTCGGCTCCGCTGTGTCCCCAGCGAGCGTCAGCAGCCCGAATCCGCGACGACGAAGTAGCCGGGGGACGTCTCCTTCAGTGTGTGGGTGACGGCGAGGGTGTAGAGGCCCATGGGGTCGTCGGAGCCGTTGGCGTAGGTGTAGCCGAGGCTCTGGTGGGCGCGTCCGGCCTGGACCTGGTGGTAGTTGTCGGCGGTGTAGCACTTGGGCGCGGCGCCCGTGGTCGTCGCCGTCACCGGTGCCGATGACGCGCCGGCGGCTCCGGAGGAGTCCACGGCGGCGACGGTGTAGGTGTAGGAGGTGCCGGCGGACAGACCGGTGTCGGTGTAGGAGGTGCCCGTCACGGAACCGGTCTTGGTGCCGTTGCGGTAGACGGCGTAGGAGGCGGCGCCGCTGACGGGGTGCCAGGACAACGAGGCTCCCGTGTCGGTCGTGCCGGTCACGGTGAGGCCGGACGGGGCGGGCAGGGAACCGGTGCCGCCCTGGCCGCCGCTGCCGTCCAGGCCCCAGAACAGCGCGGTGTGGTAGCTGGAGCAGATGTAGTTCAGGTAGTAGGACCCCGTGCTGCCGCACTGGTCGGCGCCCGAACCGGGGTTCACGGCGAGGCCGTGCGTCATGCCGGAGATCGAGAACAGGGCGACGGCGGGCTTGCCGGTGCTGTCGTCGTAGAGGCTCTCGGTGGTGCCGCCGGTCAGGCTCCGGGTGCTGGAGGCGGTCTGGCCGATGCCCCATACATCGGTCCACTGGTCGCGCAGTTCGGTGCCGTTGACCTGGTTGACGGTGGTGTCGGACGTCCCCTGCCAGATGGCGACCCGCGGCCACGGCCCCGGGTAACCCGGGTAGGAGTTGCGGACCTTGTCGCCCCACTGCTTCGGGGTGAGGTTCTGGCTGCCGGACTGGCAGCCGGAGGCCGCGGTCAGCGTGGTGGCGCACTGCGCCGGCAGACCGGAGTCGACGGAGCCGCCGGCGAACACGTCCGGGTAGTCGGCGAGCAGGTCCGCGGCCATGCCGCCGCCGGCGGACAGGCCGGTGACGAAGATGCGGCCGCGGTCCGAGCCGTACTGCGCCACGGCGGTGTCGACCATCTGCATCACCGAGGCCGCCTCGCCCTTGCCGCGGGTGTCCTTGGTCGAGTCGAACCAGTTGAAGCAGGACAGGCTGTTGTTGGCCGGGCTGGTCTGCGGGTAGACCACGGCGAAGCCCCACTGGTCGGCGAACTTCTGCCAGCCGGAGTGCGTGTGGTAGTCGCTCGCCGACTGGGTGCAGCCATGCAGGGCCACCACCAGCGGCGCGTGGGCGGGCAGGCCGGCCGGGGCGTACTCGTACATCGCCAGGTTGCCGGGGTTCGAACCGAAGTCGGTGACCTGTGTGAGGGTGCCGGCCGCCGCCGCGCTCGACGCGAGGGGGCCGGCGACGGTCAGGCCCGCCGCGCAGGCGGCCAGCGCGGCGGCGAGTGCGGTGCGCCGGATGAATCCACGCCAGGTGGAGTGAAGCATGCTGCGACTCCGATGAGTGGTGGGGGTGGGAGGGGAGCGCGGGCCCGGCGCGCCGCCCGGCGGTCCCACCCCGCCCGGCTCCGCCCCGCGCCCGCTGCGCCGGCCGTCGCGGCACCCGGCCGCGTGCGGCCCGCCGTCGTACCGGCTTGCTGGAAGCGGACCGTACGACCGGCCGGTCCGGCGCGACATGTGAGGGACAGCCAGGACCGCGCTGCCCGGCGTGGCTCGTCCCCCCATGGTGTCCGCGGTGGCGCTGTGCCTGCGGCGGCGGGCGCCGACCGGTGTGCCCGTGCCTGCCGGGCGCTGCGGACGGGCCATGGCCCGGGGCGTCCACCGGTCGTCGGCACATGGTGGCGGGCCCCATCTCGTCCGTCGAAAATATGTCGGCGACCGACGTGCATCGCGTCCTGGTTCGTCCCTACGGTTGTCGGCCATGGACAGCACCAAGAGCTCCGACGAGGGCTCGTCCCAGCATCCCGGGCCCGGCGACGCCGCCGCGTCCGCTCCGGCCCCGGCCCGCTTCCTCACCGGCCGCAAGGTTCTGGTCACCGGTGCGGCCGCCGGGATCGGCCGGGCCTGTGCCGAGGGCTTCGCCGCGGCCGGTGCCGAGGTCTACGTGGTGGACCGGGCCGCCGAGGCCGCCAAGGAGGTGGCCCGGGTGATCGGCGGCATCGCCGTCGTGGCGGACCTCTCGCAGGCCGACGCCGTGGACGCGCTGCCGGACGACGCCGACATCGTGGTCAACAACGCGGGCCTCCAGCACGTCGCCCCCGTGCACGAGTTTCCGCCCGAGCGCTTCGCGCTGATCCAACGCGTCATGGTGGAGGCGCCGTTCCGCATCCTGCGCCGCACACTGCCCCACATGTACGCGCGGGAGTGGGGCAGGGTCGTCAACATCTCCTCCGTGCACGGGCTGCGGGCCAGCGCCTACAAGTCGGCGTACGTCGCGGCCAAGCACGCGCTGGAGGGCCTGAGCAAGGTGGTCGCGCTGGAGGGCGCGGCGCACGGCGTCACCAGCAACTGCATCAACCCCGGCTATGTGCGCACGGCGCTGGTCGAGGAGCAGGTCGCCGACCAGGCGCGCGCCCACGGCATCTCCGAGGCGGAGGTGCTGGACCGGGTGTTCCTGGACCGCACGGCGATCAAGCGCCTGATCGAGCCGGAGGAGGTCGCCGAGGCGGCCCTGTGGCTGTGCACGGCACGCAGCGGCCACATCACCGGCAGCTCGATCCCCCTGGACGGGGGCTGGACGGCCCGTTGAGGGCCGGTCGTCTCGGGTCGCCGGGCCGCGCGGAGCGACGGCTGCGGGAGCGCGAGATCGAGGGCGTGACGTGCTGGTCCCCGGAGTGCCGACGTGTCAGCCCCGTGTCAGGGGTCCATGCGATTCTCTTTCACGTGAACGGCCCCCGGAACCAGCGGGGCCGGGAGCGAGGAGAGGTGCCCGGAGTGGTTGATCGGGGACCGGCGAGCGCGTCTCGGGGTCGGATCCCTTCAGGGGTCCACGCAGGTTCGAATCCTGCCCTCTCCGCACCATGCGGCGCGCCGCCCGCCGGGGAACACCGGGAGGGCGGCGCGCCGTCGCGGGCAATCGGTCAGCGGTCGGCGACGGCTCGGGGATCGACCTCGCAGTGCGCGATCTCCGCCACGCGCCCCGTGCTCACCGCGGACACCCGGAGGGTCGTCCTGCCCTTCGCGGGCACCGACACCTCGTTGCCCGTGTCGGCGATGGCGAAGCCCCGCGCGTCCTTGAAGCTCATCTTCACCATGAAGACCCCGTCGCGTCCGTTCGGGTTCCTGACCTCGACGGTCGCGTACGGGTCCGCGGTGCTCGCGCAGTGCACGAGCACCGCGGTGCCGTCCCTGAGGGGCCGGGCGGCGGCGCGGGAGGAGGACGCCGTAGGGGTGGGGGTGGGAGTGCGGGTGGGCCGTGACCGGCGCGACCCGCCGCCCGTACTCGTACTCGTACTCGTCGCGGAGTCGTCCGGGCCGCTGCCGGACGAGCCGCTGTCCCGCGCCGTCGACGAACCGTCGTGGTCCTGGTGGGAGCTGCTGCAACCGCCACCACCGTGGCTCCTGTGGCCATGAGCCGATGAGAAGCCGGTCAGGGCCAGCACGACCATCGCCGACACCGCCGTGACCTTGAGCGTGCGCCCCCGTGTGTACATGCCATCACCCTATCCGGAGCCGTCCGGGACGGGTTCGACGGGCGGCCCTCCGCCCTGCCGCCGGAGCCGGGACAGTGGACCGCGGGTGCCGAAGCCCCGCCAAAGGAGCCGCACCGCGCCGGGAGGTGTCCGTTCGGGCAACGGTTCATGCCCTCGCTTCCGTCCGCCCGGCCCTGTACGCAGGTCCGGGCGGGCACGAAAGTGGACGCCCGGTACTTCAGGTCACCGGAGGATGCCATGCGCGCTCAGCGGACCGCTCAGCAGACCGGCGACGAGACGCTCCGTTCCGCTCCCGGGAACACGCGGCGGTCGTCCCCCACCGCGGCCGTCCTGCCCGGCGGTGCGCTCTCCGCCATGAGCCCCGCGGCGGTGTCGGCCCTTCAGCGCTCCGTCGGGAACGCCGCCGTCTGCCGCATGCTCGAAGAACAGCGCGCCCGCTCGGGCGGCGGCCGGCCGGACTCCCGTGACGGGCAGCCGTCACCGGTGGTGCAGCGCTCACGCGTGCACGACGTGCTGAACACTCCGGGACGGCCCCTGGACCCGGCCGTCCGGGCCGAGTTGGAGCCCCGGATGGGCGCGGACTTCTCCGGTGTCCGCGTCCACGACGACGCCGCGGCACGCGCCTCCGCCGCCGAGGTCGGTGCCCGCGCCTACACTTCCGGGCAGCACATCGTCATCGGCGAGGGCGGCGCCGACGAACACACCCTGGCCCACGAACTCACCCACGTCATCCAGCAACGGCAGGGCCCGGTCGCCGGCACCGACAACGGCGGCGGCCTGCGGATCTCCGACCCTTCCGATCCGTTCGAACGAGAAGCCGAGGCGAACGCCCGCCGGGTGCTGGCGGACCACGCCCCGCTCCAGCGGATCACCGGCACGCCCCTCGCGTCGTCCACCACGGTCCAGCGGATGAAGGACGACGAGTTCGATGAACTGATGAACGACAGGGACATCGACGCATCGGGCGACGAAATGGACTTCGAGTTCGCGCTCGAGGAGGCCCTGCGTTTCGCGCCTCGCGGCACCGGGACGGAGGAGGAACCCGCCGAAGAGGCCGTCGAGAAGCCCATGGACGGCGCGTCCCGCCTGAAGCGCGCCAACGAGCGCCGTACCAAGCGCGGAGTGCCGGCGAAGGGCGACCTCATCGGGAGCAAGCCGGTGACACCGTTCGGATCGGTCTCCCTGAACCAGGGATACGAGGGTGACCTGGGGGCCGTCGTCAAGAGCAGGAAGGACGACTACCCCGGCACACAGGGGCGGGAGTGGGAGAAGTACGCCCACCTCCTGCCGCGCCTGAGTCCCGCACAGCGGGTGGCCCTCGCGGACGCGGTGGGAGCGGGCTCGCTGACTCCCGAGAACGCGCGCCTCTTCCAGCAGGACGGCGAAGCCCGGCGTGCCGCCGCCGTGCTGTACGGCATGGCGCACAACGCCGAGGAACTCCGGTACCCCGGAGCGAGCAAGGCGTTGCGCGCGGCCCTGCGGAACAACGACGGGAACTACTCCGTGGACGAGTTCTGCGAGAACTTCCCGATGGCGAAGCCCGGTGGCGCGGGGTCGTTCCGAGGGGAACCCCGGCTGTCGTCGCCGACGCGAGCCACGTTGGAGGCGATGTCCGACTCCTCCGAGGAGGAATGAGCGCTTTCGATCCACACCGCGCCCACCGCGCGGGCCTCCGGCTCGGGTGCGGGTGTCCGGGCACGCCCGGCGTTCCGGTAGGCGGCAGGTGGAGTTCGGCTGGAGTTCACGCTGTCTCAAGCGCGTGTCGCGAGAGTCCCGCCTCGTGCCTACCTCACACTCGCGTGCCGGCGTCGCCTCCGTATGCGCCGCGGCTCTGACGCTCTCAGGACTGCTCGTCACAGGGGTGCTCGCCGCCCAGCCCGCGGCCGCGGCGGACCCGGCCGACTACCAGAACGTCCGGATCAACGAGGTCACCTCGTCGAACAACGACACGGTCGAGCTGTACAACGCCGGCTCGACCGCGGTGAGCGTCAGCGGCTGGAAGGTGTCCGACGACAGCTTCTCGCCGCAGTCGTTCAGCCCGTCCTCCGGCACGATCCCGGCCGGCGGCTTCGTCACCTTCGACTCGCCCAAGGGGCTGGGCGATGCGGACAAGCTGGTGATCTACACGGCCGGCGGCACGGTGGTCGACCGCGTCGAGTGGGCCACCGGCAAGGCCAAGCCCGCGATGGCGCGCTGCGGCGGCGACGGCACCGGCGCGTGGGTCACCACGACCTCGGCGACCACGTTCGGCGCCCCGAACTCACCCGGCTGCCCCGCCTCGGTCCCGGCGGCGAGCCGGGTGCGGATCAACGAGGTCACCTCCGGCGACGCGGACACCGTGGAGCTGTACAACGGCGGCACCAGCGCGGTCGCCGTCGGGTCGTGGAAGTACGTCGACGGTGACACCTCCCACTCCCCCGCCGCCCTCTCGTCCTCCTCGCCGAGCGCGACCAGCATCCCCGCCGGCGGCTACGTCACCTTCGACTCCGCCCTCGGACTCGGCGACAACGACTCGCTCTTCCTCGTCGACGGCAACGGCGACACGATCGACTCGGTGACCTGGGCGACCGGTGGCGCCAAGCCGTCGAGCGAGCGCTGCGCCAACGGCACCGGCTGGTTCCGGACCTCCACCACCGCGACCTTCGGGGGCGCGAACTCCTGCTCGGGCGGCAGCGGAGGCAGCGGCGGCGGTGACACCGGTCGGCTGCTGGGCGGCGGCGGCTCGCTCACCAGCGGCTGCGCCCCCGAGGCGCCCACCGGCACGGGTTCCGCCCCGGCGGGCACCCTGGCGTGGCCGGGCGGGAAGGACGTCACGATCGCCGACGACGTCTGCGCCTTCACCACTTCCACCGGTCCCGAAGGCCGGGATCTGAGCGGCCTGGCGTTCGACCCGTCGAACCCGTCGGTGCTGTGGGCGGCGAAGAACAAGAACTGGCTGTTCAAGCTGGTCAAGAGCAACGGCAAGTGGATCCCGGACCCGTCGTGGAGCGCGACCGGCAAGCAGCTCCGCTTCCTGGGCGGCTCCGGCGAGCCGGACTCCGAGGGGCTGACGGTCGGCGGCAACGGGCACGTCTACGTGACCTCCGAGCGCGACAACGCCAAGAACACGGTCCCCAAGGACACGATCATGGAGTTCGACCCGTCCGCCGCCGGCTCGACGCTCACACCGCTCCGCCAGTGGGACATGACCGCCCAGTTCCCGCAGCTGAACACCGGCAGCAAGGACGACGCCAACCTGGGCTTCGAGGGCGTCGGCTACGTGCCGGACAGCTGGCTGACCGCCAACGGCTGGGTGGACCCGCTCACCGGTGCCGCCTACGACCCGGCGAACTACCCGCTGCACGGGTCGGGCCTGTTCTTCGCCGGCCTGGAGTGGGACGGCACGCTGCACGTCTACGGCCTGAACTCCGACGGCACGTTCACCACGTTCGGCACGATCTCCACCGGCAAGTCCTCCGTGATGGACGTGACGTTCGACGCCGGAACCCAGCACATCATCGCCACCTGCGACAACACCTGCTCAGAGACGCACACCTTCATGAAGGTCGACTCCACCGGCGCGATCGTCCCGGACGTGACGTACACGAACCCGGCCGTCATGCCCACCGACAACCTGGAAGGGTTCGCCATCGCGCCGGCCTCGACCTGTGCGGACGGCTCACGCGAGGCGGTCTGGACCGACGACGGCGTCTACGGCTTCGGCCCCGGCAGCTCCTCGTACGGGCACGCCCTCTACAGCGGCACCTTCCCCTGCTGAACTCCCGGCCCTGACCCAGGGCGAGCCGACGGACCGCCTCACCGCGCGGGGATGCGGAACTCGAATTCGGGGCGGTCCCACGGCACGGCGGGCGGGGTCGCGCGCGCGGTCCCCGTCCGCACCGCACCGACGCGGTGGTAGAAGTCCTCGGCGGGAAGGTGCGACACCACCTTGACCCGGTCGAGCCCGGCGGCACGGGCCTCGCACTGCATGTGCTCGACGAGCATCCGTCCGATACCCCGCCCTTGCGCTTCGTCCGCGACGAACAGCAGGTCGAGCTCCGGCGGGGCGAGGACGAGCGAGTAGAACCCGAGGACCCGGCCGCCGTCCTCCGCACCGCCGACGGCCACGAAACTGCGGTGGGCCTCGATGTAGTCGGGACCGACCCGGTAGCCCTCGACCGCGGACGCGTACTGCCCCTGGTAGGCGCCCGAGCCGCGCACGAGCCGCGTGAGCCGCCTGGCGTCGCGCGCGACGGTCCTCCGTATCGTGATCGACCGGCCGACCGGGGAAGTGCGTGAACCCATCGGGCGAGTATGTCGCACCTTGGAGTGCCCGCCCGCGGCGGGTCGGCGGTCGAGGCGGCGCGGGCCGACGGTCGAGGCGGCGCGGGCCGTCCCTCCCCCACCGGCGCCTGCGCCGGTGGTTCCCGGGTGTATAGCACCGGTATAGCGGGGCGAACCATGCTGTGGCCTGCCCATTCCTGTTCATGTGGCGGCAGGCGGGGCCCCGGCCGATGGAGCCGGAGAGTGTCCGCGGGGAGGGCCGAGGAGGCGTGGATCGTGTGTGCGGCGGAGCAAGTCCGAAGCGGTCCGGCCGGAACCGGCTTCCGGTCCTTCGTCGACGGCTTTCGCGCGCGGGCCGGGGAGGAACCGGAACGCGTCGCGGTCCGGTTCCGCACCGGTGAGCGCGAAGAGGTCCTCACCTACGGCGAGTTGGAGGCCGCCGCCCGTGCGGTCGGCCGGTGGGTCGGCGGGCGCTGCCCTCCCGGGGAGCGGGTGCTGCTCTCCTGCTCCCCCGGCACCGGGTTCGCCATGGCGTTCCTGGGCTGTCTGTACGCCGGTGTCCTGCCGGTTCCGGTGCCCGCGCGGGGAACCTACGCCCGGCAGGAGACGCGGATCACCGGGATCGCGGCCGACTGCGGTGCGCGGCTCGTGCTCGACGACGAGGTGATCGAGACGGCGCGGGTGCCGGTCACCGGCGGGGACGGCACGCCCGCGGCCGTGGATCCGCGCACCGTCGCCTTCCTGCAGTACACCTCCGGATCCACCGGCGATCCGAAGGGCGTGATGGTCTCCCACGGCGCGCTGGTGCACAACATCCGGCTGCTGGCCCGCAACCAGGGCTGGCACTCCGGGATGACGTGGTGCAGCTGGCTGCCGGCCCACCACGACATGGGTCTCATCGCCATGCTGCTGGCGCCGCTGTACCTCGGCGGCACGGTGGTGCTGATGTCGCCGACCGACTTCCTGAAGCGTCCGGTGAGCTGGCTGCGGCTGATCGACCGGTACGGCGCCGAGGTCAGCTGTGCGCCCGACTTCGCGTACGACCTGTGCGCGCGCAAGCTCACCGAGGAGCAGACGGCGGGCCTCGACCTGTCGCGCTGGCGGCAGGCGCTCGACGGCGCAGAGCCGATCGATCCGGCCACCCTGGCCCGCTTCGCAGAACGGTTTCAGTCCGCCGGGTTCCGGCGGGAGGCGCTGACACCCGGGTACGGGCTGGCGGAGGCGACGCTCTGTGTGTCGTCGGCCGCGGTGGACGAGCCGCCCGACGTACGGCTCTTCGACGCGGCCGGGCTGGCCGGCGGGGTGCTGCGGCCCCCCGGGCCGGACGCGGCGACGGTGTCGCTCGTCGGCTGCGGGGCGCCCCGGGGGCTCGACGTCAGGATCGTGGACCCCGTCTCGGGCCGGGAGCGTCCGCAGGGCGCGATCGGTGAGGTGTGGGTCCGCGGCGGCAGCGTCGCGCTCGGCTACTGGCGGCGGCCCGAGGAGACGGCCCGGGTCTTCGAAGCGGTCACCGCGGCGGGCGAGGGCGGGTTCCTGCGCACCGGCGATCTGGGCGCACGGGTGGACGGACAGCTCTTCGTCACCGGGCGGCTCAAGGAAATGATCAGTGTCCGGGGGCGGAACCTGTACCCGCAGGACATCGAGAGGGAACTGCGCTCCCTCGAACCCGCGTTCCACGGGCTGCCGGGCGCGGCCTTCGGGGTGCCGGTGGGGGCGCGCGAGGAGATCGTCGTCGTACAGGAGGTGCGGGCCCGCGACCTCGGGGACGAGGGGCCCGAGGCGCTGGCACGCCGTGTCCGGGCCGCGCTGTCCGCGCGCCTCGGCGTGCGGGTCGGCGGGGTGGTCCTCGTCCGCCTCGGCCAGGTGCGCCGCACCACCAGCGGCAAGGTGCAGCGGGCCCTGATGCGCACGCTGTTCCGGGCGGGCGCCCCGGACGCCTTCCACGCCGTGCTGGACCCCGAGCTGCGAACCGTGCTCGCCCCGGCCCGGCAGCGGTGATCCGACAGGTCCGACGCCCGAGCCCGCCCTCCGTCCGCCCGAACGGTCCCCGACCGCACCGAACAGGAGCCCCCGTGCCCGAACCGACCGCGCGTGTCCAGCCGGACGAGATCCGGCGGTGGCTGACCGAGCGGGCCGCCTACTACCTGGAGTGCCCGGTCGAGGAGCTGGACCCGGGATCGCCGCTGGCCGAGCTGGGGCTGGACTCCGTCTACGCGCTCACCCTGTGCGGTGACGTCGAGGACAGGTACGGACTGGTCCTCGAACCGTCCGCCGCCTGGGACCATCCGACGCTCGACGCCCTCACCGCCCACCTCCTGGCCGCGCTGGAGCGCGGGTGACCGCCGCTCGCGGGGCCGTGCCCGCGCTGATGACCGCGGGTCAGCGCCAGCTGTGGCTCGCCCACCAGCTCGCGCCCGACAGCGCGGCGCTCAACGTGGTCCTGGCCGTACGGGTGCGCGGTGAGCTGGCGGCGGCCCCGCTGGCCCGTGCGCTGACCGCCCTGGTGGCGCGGCACGAACTGCTGCGCTCCCGTTTCGTCACCGGGGCGGACGGCCTGCCGGTGCGCGAGCTGCGCCACGGGTACGCGCCGGAACCGGACGAGCGGCGGGCCGAGGGCGGCGCGGACGGCCTGTTCGAATCGGCCCGCCGGGTCGGGCAGGAGCCCCTTGATCCCGCGCGGGAGGTCTTCCGGCTGGTCGTGCTGCGCCACCGGGACGACGACAACGTCCTCGTCCTGGTCGCACACCACCTCGTCAGCGACGCCACCTCGCAGGTCCTGCTGCTGCGGGACCTGCTCGACGGCTACGCCGCGGAACGCGCCGGGCGGCCGGCCCCGCCGCGGCCCCGGCCCGTCGCGTGGGACGCGTACGTACGGGCCGAGCGGGAGCGTGCCGGATCCGCCCGCGGCCGGGCGGCACGCGGGCACTGGCGGCGGGTCTGCGCCGGGGTGCCGGCGGCCGGGCCCGCTCCCGCCCGGCGCGGGGCGGCGCGCGGACCCGCGGCCGGGGCCACCGTGCGCCGGTCGCTGCCGCCGGACACCGCCGAACGGCTGGCCGCCGTGAGCGCGTCCGCCGGGGTGACGCCCTTCGCGTGGCTGCTCGCCGCCTTCCAGGCCGCCCTGTACCGCTCGGGCGGCGCGGCGCACGCGCTGGTCGGCGTGCCCGCGACCACGCGCTGGGTGCCCGGGGCCCGGGAGGCCGTCGGCTATTTCATCGACACCTTCCCGGTGGTGGCCCGTTTCGACGCGGGCACCTCCTTCCGGACGGCGGCCCGGGCGGCGCACGGCGGGCTGGGGAACGGCATGCGGTACCTGGGCTGTCCGGTCGGACTCCCGGACGGGGCCCGGCTGTTCCGCACGATCGTCACGCTCATCAGGGCCGACCGGCTGCCGGTCCCCGGGCTCCTGGACGGCGAGACGCGGTACGCGGGGCTCGGGCTCTCGCTCCTCGACGTGCCGCAGCAGGAGGGGCAGACGGACCTCGCGGTGGAGATCGTGCAGAGCGGCGGCGGTCTCACCGTCCTGCTCCGCCACGACACCGCGACGTCGGAGCCTGCCGCGGTCGAACGCCTCGGTGACACACTGCTGCGGCTGGTCGACGCCTCGCTCGACGATCCCCGCGCCCGGATCGACCGGGTCGTGCTGACCGATCCCGGGGAGCTGGCCTTCCTGCTCTCCCTGGGAGCCGGTTCATGACCGGCGGCTCCGGGGCGCCGCCCGCGCGGCCCCGCAGGATCACCCTGCCCGACGGGCCGGAGGTGTGGTGCACCAGCGTGCCCGCGGCCACCACGATGTGGCGCGAGATGGCACCACCCGGGACGTACGACCGGGCGGCCGCGTCGCTCACCGAGGGCGCCACCGTCCTCGACATCGGGGCCAACATCGGTCTGATGTCGGTGCTGTGCGCCCGCAAGGCACCGGCCGTGCGGGTGATCGCCGCCGAGCCGGCGCCCGAGCTGTTCGCCTGTCTGCGTCTCAACCTCGAACTGCACTGCGCCAGTTGGGAGGCCGAGTGCGTGGCGGTCGCCGACCGGCCGGGTGAACTGCCCTTCACCTACTACCCGCAGGCGCCCGGCAACTCGGGGCTGTTCGCCGACCCGGTCGCCGACCGGGAGGTCACCCGGCGCTATCTCACCAACACCGGACTCGACCCCGAGGACGCCGCCGAGCTGACCGAAGGACTGCACGAGGGCGTCGCGTACCGGGTCCCGGCCGTCACCGTCTCCGAACTGATCCGCCGGCACCGGGTGGCGCGGGTGGACCTGCTCAAGGTGGATGTGGAGCGGGCCGAACTCGATGTGCTGCGCGGGGTGGCCGACGAGGACTGGCCACGCGTCGACCGGGTGGTCGCGGAGGCCCACGACGAGGACGGGCGGCTCGCGCGGTGCGAGCGGCTGCTGCGCTCGAAGGGCTTCGAGGTGACCGTGTCCCAGGACCCGCTGCTGACGGGGACGGTCCTGTACGAGGTCGAGGCCGGACGCCCGGCATGACCCGACGGGCCGGGTTCCGGGTCACCCCCACCGCACCACCGCTCTCGTCCGTTCGTGCCGATCCCTCTCGCGATCATGGAGCCGTAGTGAACGCCGTATTGCTGCCGAAACGGTTCGCCGAGCAAGCGCGGCGCACGCCGCACGCGGTCGCCGTCGTCGACGGCGAGCACACCGTCGACTACCGGGAACTGGACCGCGCGGCCAACCGCACGGCCCGTCTGCTGCGCGGGCTGGGTGCCGGGCCCGGCACCCTGGTCGCAGTGGCCCTGGAGCGCGGACCGGACCTGATCGTCGCCCTGCTCGCGGTCTGGAAGGCGTCGGCGGCGTACGTCCCGCTCGACCCCGGCCAGCCGCCGGCCCGGCTGACCGGCATGGTCCGGGACTCCGGCGCGGCCCTGGTGCTCGCCGACGAGCCGCTGGCCGGCCCGGTGCGCGACGCGGGCGCCCGGCCGCTGTCACCGGCCCGCGTCCGCGCCGAGGCCGCCCGGCTGCCCGCCACGCCGCCCGACGGCACGGCGGACCCGGACGACCTCGCCTATGCGATCTTCACCTCGGGCTCCACCGGCCGGCCCAAGGCGGTCGCCGTCACCCACGCCGGGATCGCGGGCCGGGTCGGCTGGGGCGTCGCCGCCCACCGCATCGGCCCCGGGGACCGGGTGCTGCTGAAGACCTCCATCGCCTTCGACGCCGCCGGCTGGGAGATCCTGGCTCCCCTGACCAGCGGCGGCACCATCGTCCTCGCCCCGCCCGGCGCGGAACGGGACCCGGCGGCCCTGCTGGACGCCGTCGCCCGGCACCAGGTGACGGTGCTCCAGGCCGTGCCGTCCGTGCTGCGGCTGCTGGCCGAGGAAGACCCGGGCGGCCGGGCCTGGGCCGACTGCGGGGCACTCCGGCTGCTGTGCTCCGCCGGGGAGCCGCTGTACGCGGAACTCGCCGCCCGGATCGGGGAGTTGACCGCGGGACGCGTCGAGTTGTGGAACACCTACGGGCCCACCGAGTGCAGCATCGACGTCACCGCCCAGCGGGTCGACCCCGGGCAGACCACCGGAGCCGTCCCCATCGGCCGCGCCATCACCGGCATGCGGGTCCTGGTCCTCGGCCCGGCCGGCGAACCGGTGCCGGTGGGCGTGCCCGGCGAGCTGTACGCGGGCGGCCCCGGAGTCGCCCGCGGCTACCTGGGCCGCCCCGCCCTGACCGCCGAGCGCTTCGTGCCCGACCCCTACGGCCCGCCCGGCGCGCGTCTGTACCGCACCGGCGACCTGGTCCAGTGGCGGGACGACCTGACCCTGGAGTACCTCGGCCGGATCGACCACCAGGTCAAGGTGAACGGCGTCCGTATCGAGCCCGGCGAGATCGAGTCGGCACTCGCCGCGCACCCCGCCGTCAGCGGCGCCGTCGTCACGCCCTGCGGCCGCGAGGGCGACGCCGCCCACCGGCTGGCCGCCCATGTGACCACGCGCGAGCCGGTCACCGACGAGGCCCTGCGCGCCTTCCTCGCCGAGCGGCTGCCCGAGAGCCATGTGCCGGCCGTCTTCCGCACGGTGGACGGGTTCCCGCTCACGGTCGGCGGCAAGGCGGACCGGGCCGCGCTGGTCGCGGCCGAGGAACTGCGCGGCGACGGAGGCGCGCCGTACGTCGCCCCGCGCGACGCGGGCGAGGAACTGGTCGCGGGCGTCTGGGCCGAACTCCTCGGCCGGGAGCGGATCGGTGCGCACGACGACTTCTTCGCCCTCGGCGGCACCTCGCTGCACCTCGCCCGGCTCGCCGCTCGGCTGCGCGCCGCGTCGGGCGGACGGGTGCCGCTGCGCGGCCTGTTCGCGGCCGCCACGGTCGAGGCCCAGGCCCGGCTGCTCGGTCCGGCGCCCGCCGCCGCACCCGGGGGCGCGGTCGACGGCGAACCGGTCCGCCCGGTGCCGCGGGACGGGGACCTGCCGCTGTCCCCGGGGCAGCGCAGGCTCTGGTTCCTGGACCGGCTGGCCCCCGCGAGCGCCGAATGGGTCGCCCCCGTCATGCTGCGGTTGCCGGCCGGCACGGGCGAGGCCGCCGTCCGTGCCGCACTGCGCGAACTGACGGCCCGGCACGAGGCGTTGCGCACCCGCTATCCGTCCGTCGACGGCGAGCCCCGGCAGCGGATCGCGGCGCCGTACGACGCCCGTGCCGAACCGGAGTTGCGCACCGAGGACACCGAACGGGCCGCGCTGGCCGCACTGTTCGGCGAGGAGCTGCGGCGCGGTTTCGACCTGGAGCGCGGCCCGCTGTGGCGCGCCCTGCTCGCCAGGATCACGGGTGAGGACCACCTGCTGCTGCTGACGGTGCACCACATCGGCTGCGACGGCTGGTCCAGCACGGTCATCGAGCGCGAGCTGGGCGAGCTGTGCGCCGCCCACGAGGCGGGCCGTGCGCCCGAACTCGCGCCGCCCCAGGTGCAGTACGCCGACTACGCGGCATGGCAGCGGCGACGGCTGACCGACGAGTACACCCGGTCCGAACTCGACCACTGGAGGGGCGAGTTGGCCGGGCTCGAAGCTCTGGAACTGCCCGTCGACCGGCCCCGGCCGGCCGAGCGGGACGCGCGGGGCGCGGTCGTCTCCTTCGAGATCGACCCCGAGGTCTCCCGGCGCCTGACCGACCTGGGCCGGGCCGACGGCGCGACCCCCTTCATGACGCTGCTGACGGCCTTCGCCGCGCTGCTGGCCCGGCACACCGGTCAGTGGGACGTGCCGGTCGGCACCCCGGTCCCGGGACGCGACCGGCCGGAGACCGCCTCCACGGTCGGCTTCTTCCTGAACTCGCTGGTGGTGCGGTGCCGGCTGGACGCCACGGCCGGCTTCCGGCAGGCCCTGGCCCGGGTGCGGGACACCGCGCGGAGTGCCTTCGCCCACCAGGACCTGCCCTTCGAGCGGCTCGTGGAGGAACTGGGCCCGGAGCGCGACCTGTCCCGCACTCCCCTGTACCAGGTCGCCTTCGACCTGCACAGCGAGGGCGCGACCAGCGTCGCCGCCCGGCCGGAGGACGCCGCCGCCCTCGCCCGGGCCTGGCGGGTCGCCAAGACCGATCTCTCGCTGTTCGTGCGCCTGCGGCCCGACGGCTCCTTCGGCGCCGCGCTGGAGTACGCGACCGCGCTCTTCGACGAGGCCACCGTGGCACGGCTGGCCGACCGCTTCACCCGGCTGCTGCGCGCCGTGGCCGACCGTCCGGAGCAGCCGCTCGCGCAGGTGGAGCTGATCCCGGCGGCGCAGCGGCGGCGGCAACTCGTGGAGTGGAACGCGACGGCCGCCCCCACACGGCCCGGCACGGTCCTCGACTGGTTCGAGGACCAGGCCGCCCGCACCCCGGGGGCAGACGCCGTGGTCCTCGGCGGGCGGACACTGCGCTACGGCGAACTGGACGCCCGCGCCGGCCGCCTCGCCCGGCATCTGCGGGCCCTCGGCGTGGCGGCGGAGTCCCGGGTGGGCGTGCTGCTCGACCGGGGCCCGGAGCTGATCACCGCCCTGCTGGCGGTCTGGAAGGCGGGCGCCGCCTATGTGCCGTTCGACCCCGAGCACCCGGCCGGGCGGATCGCCGCGCTGCTCGACGAGGCACGGGTGACGGCCCTGATCACCGTCCGGGACCTGCTGGTGGATGCGCCCGCGACGGTGGTGCCCGTACTGCTCGACGAGGACGCGCGGGACGTCGCCCCCCGGCCCGCCGCCGCCCCTTCGGCACCGGGCGGGGACCCGGGCCCCGACCGGCTGGCGTACGTCGTCTTCACCTCGGGGTCGACCGGCCGGGCCAAGGGCGTCGAGGTCACCCACCGAGGGCTGGCCAACCACGTGGACTGGGCCGCGCGGGAACTGGCGTCCCGCGGACCGGGCGGCGCCCCGCTGTTCTCCTCGGTCGCCTACGACCTGGTCGTGCCCACCCTGTGGGCGCCGCTGGTCACCGGTGGCGCCGTCACGGTCGTCCCGCCCGGCACCGACCTGTCCGCGCTCGGCCGGGCGCTCGGCGCGTCGGCGCCGTACGCCTTCGTGAAGCTGACACCGGGCCACCTCGACGTGCTGGCCGACCAGCTCGCCCCCGCCGAGGCCGCCGCGCTCGCGCCGGTCCTGGTGGTGGCCGGGGAACCGTTCACCCGGTCCATTGCCGAACGCTGGCGCGCCCTCGCGCCCGACGCCGAGCTGATCAACGAGTACGGGCCCACCGAGGCCACCGTCGGCACGAGCGTCCACCCCGTGCCCGGCACGATCGGCACCGACGTCCTGCCGATCGGCCGGCCCCTGCCCAACGTCACCCAGTACGTCCTGGACGCCGAGCTGCGGCCGGTGCCCACCGGGGTGACCGGCGAGCTGTACATCGGGGGCGGCGGCGTCGCCCGCGGCTACACCGGACGGCCCGGGCTGACCGCCGGACGTTTCCTGCCCGACCCGTTCGCCGCCCGGCCCGGCGCCCGGCTGTACCGCTCCGGTGACCTGGTGCGCCAACGCGACGACGGGACCGTCGTGTTCGTCGGACGGGCCGACGACCAGATCAAGCTCCGCGGCCACCGGATCGAACCCGGCGAGGTCCGCGCCGTGCTGACGGGGCATCCGGACGTGCGGGACGCGGTCGTCGGTCTGCACCGGCCCGAGGGCGGCGAGCCGTTCCTGGTCGCCCACTACGTGCCCGCCGAACCGGCGCCGCGCACGGAGCGGCTGGCCGAGCACTGTGCCCGGTCGCTGCCGGAGGCCTGGGTGCCGTCGGCCTTCGTGCCGGTGCCGGCCATTCCGCTCAACGCCAACGGCAAGGTCGACCGGCGGGCGCTGCCCGCGCCGGGCCGGGGCGCCGGCGCCGGCAGCGTCGCACCCAGCGGCCCGGTACAGGAGCGCCTCGCCGCCATCTGGACCGAGCTGCTGGGCAGCGAACCCGGCGTCCACGACAGCTTCTTCGCGCAGGGCGGCAACTCGATCACCGGTATCCGCCTCGTCGCCCGCATCCAGGAAGCCTTCGAGATCGACCTGCCGGTGCGGGCGCTCTTCGAGACGCCCACGGTCGCCGGACTCGCCTCCGCCGTCGAGGAGATCATCGTGGCGGAGGCCGGCGCCCTCTCCGACGAAGAGATAGCCGACCGGCTGTGAGCGGCACCGGGGCGGCGGTGCGCGCCGAGGACGTGCTGCCCCTGCGCCGGAACCGGGACTTCCTGCTGCTGTGGTCCGGGGCCGCCGTGTCCTTCCTCGGCAGCCGCGTCAACGCCCTGTCGTACCCGCTGCTGGTGCTCTGGCACACGGACTCCCCCATCGCCATGTCGGCGGTGTCCATCGCCGCTCTGCTGCCCCAGCTGCTGGTGCAGTTGCCGGCCGGGGCGCTGGTGGACCGCTGGGACCGGCGCAGGGTGATGGTGCTGTGCGAGGCGGGCCGCTTCCTGGCCCTCGGCAGCGTGGCCGTGGTGCTCGTCGCGGGCGGCTTCTCCCTGGCCCACCTGGTCCTGGTGGCCTTCACCGAGTCGGTCCTCGCCGTCTTCTACCGGCTCGCCGAGCGCGGCGCCGTACGCAACGTGGTGCACCCCGCGCAGCTGCGGACCGCGCTGTCGCGCAACGAGGCCAGGGGCAGGGCCGCCGGGCTGTTCGGGCAGCCCGGCGGGGTGCTGCTGCAGGCGCTGGCCCGCTGGGCGCCGTTCGCCTGCACCGCCCTCGGGTACCTCGCTTCCCTGATCGCGCTGCTGCTGATCAGGAAGGACTTCCAGGAGCGGCGGACCGCGGCGCGCCCGGACCTGCGCCGCGAGGTGGTGCACGGCCTCAGGTGGCTGCTCGCCCAGCGTTATCTGCGGGCCGCGCTCGGCTATCTGTCGGTCGGCAACCTCCTGCTCCAGGTGGTGCCGCTGGCCCTGGTCGTGCTGATCAAGGACGACGGGCACGACAAGGCGCTGCTCGCCGTCGTCGTGGGCCTCGGCGGGCTCGGCGGTGTGCTCGGCGCGCTGACCGGCGGCTGGTGGGAGCGCCGCTTCCGGCTGCGGACCGTCTTCGTCGGCGGCCTGGCGGCCTGGGCGGTGCTCGTGCTCGCCATGACCCGGACCCACGCGCCCGTGGCGCTCGGCGCGCTGTTCGCGGGCACGGGTTTCGTCGGGTCCGTGTTCAACGTGGTCGGCGCCGTCCACCAGGTGCGCATCACCCCGGACGCCCTTCAGGGGCGGGTGGTCGGCAGCGTCTACCTCCTCGGTTCCGGCGCCAACGTCCTCGGCCCGCTGCTCGGCGGACCGGCCCTCCAGTCCTGGGGCGGCACGCCGACCCTGGTGGTGACCGGCGGCCTACTGGCCGCGCTCGCCGTCGCCGCCGCGCTCAGCCGCGCCCTGCACGACGACCCCGTTCCCGGTACGCCCCGCAGCAGGGAGTGATCAGCATGGCATCCGGCACGACCCTCAGCGCGATCGTGGAGGCCACGGGCCCCGACGATCTCGTCGAGCACCTCACCCGGCACCGCGCCGCGTTGCGCGGCCTCCTCCTGGAGCACGGAGCGCTGCTGCTGCGCGGCTTCGACACCGGCGGGATCGACGGGTTCGAGCAGGCGGTGCGCGCCTTCACGGGCTGCGCGCCCCTCGAATACGCCGAGCGCTCCTCGCCGCGCAGCACCATCAAGGGCCGGGTCTACACCTCGACCGACTACCCGCCGGGCGAGGAGATCTTCCTGCACAACGAGAACTCCTACCAGGCGTCCTGGCCGCGCACCCTGTTCTTCCACTGCGCGCGGCCCGCGCACACCCGGGGCGCGACGCCGCTCGCCGACACCCGGCGGATCCACGCGGCGATCCCGCCCGCGGTGCGCGAGGAGTTCCGCGCGCGGGGCTGGCGCGTGGTGCGCAACTTCCATCCGGATCTGGGCAGTCGCTGGCAGGACGCCTTCCGCACCGAGGACCGGGCCGTCGTGGAGGCGTACTGCCGGCAGCGGGGCATCGCCGTGGAATGGCGGCCCGGCGGAGGACTGCGCACCACCGCCGTGCGGTCCGCGATCCGGGTGCACCCGGGGACCGGCGAGGAGGTGTGGTTCAACCACGCGACGTTCTTCCACGTCACCACGCTCGCCGACGAGATCCGGCAGGGGCTGCGGGAGATGTTCCCGGAGGAGGACCTGCCGACGCACACGTACTACGGCGACGGCGGACGCATCCCCGACGAGGTCGTCGCGGAACTGCGGGCCGTGTACCGCGCCGAGTCCACCCGCTTCGACTGGCGGCGCGACGACGTGCTGATCGTCGACAACATGCTCGCCGCCCACGGCCGGGAACCGTTCACCGGCCCGCGCAGGATCGCCGTCGCCATGGCCGAGTCGTACGACGGCGGCTGACGGCGGCCGAGCCACGCGTCCCGGCACCGCACGCACACCGACCACCGCACCGAGAATTTCCGAGGAGATGTCGCAGGATGACTGGTACCGAGGCCGGAGCAGCCGGCCGAGACGCGCTGCGCGCCGAGTTCCTGCGCCGCCGGCTCGCGGGAGAGGCGAGCGGGCGGCGGACGGTCATCGCGCGCGCGGACCGCGGCCGGCCGCTGCCGCTCTCCTCCGGCCAGCGGCAGATGTGGTTCCTGAACCGGCTGGAACCCCAGAGCCCCGAATACCTGGTGCCGCTGGCCCTGCGGCTGCGCGGCCCCCTGGACCGCTTTGCCCTGGGCCGGGCCTGGCACCGGCTGATCGCCCGGCACGAGATCCTGCGCACGCGCTACGCGATGGACGGGGGCGAGCCGGTACAGCTCATCGACGCCGCGACCGACGACGCGGTCCCGGCCGTGCACGACCTGTCGGCGCTGCCCGCGACGGAGCGCGAGGCGGAGGTGCGGCGGCGCCTGGCGCGCGAGAGCGCGCGCCCGATGGACCTGGAGCACGAATGGCCCGTGCGGGCACTGCTGTTGCGGTGCGCCGACGACGACCACGTGCTCCTCGTCGTCGTGCACCACATCGCCTGCGACGCCTGGTCGACCCAACTGCTCGCGGACGAACTCGCCACCGGCTACCGCGCGTTCGCGGCGGGCGGGGACGGGGAGGCGGCGGACGGGGCGGGCGAGGCGGCGCTCCAGTACGCGGACTACGCCGCCTGGGAGCACGCGCGGTCCGCGACCCCGGCGCTGCGACGCCGGCTGGAGCACTGGCGCGGCCGGCTGGCCGGGCTCACCCCGCTCGACCTGCCGTCCGACCGTCGCCGTCCCCCGGTCCGCGGCCACGACGGCGACGCGGTCACCGCCCGGCTGCCGGCCGGCCCGGCCCGGGCGGTGCGCGCCCTCGCCGACGCCCGCTCCACCACCCCGTTCGCCGTGCTGCTCACCGCGTACCAGGCCCTGCTGTCGCGGTACACCGGCGCCACCGACATCCCGGTCGGCACGGTGGTCTCCGGGCGCGGCCGGCCCGAACTGCAGCGGATGATCGGCTACGGCATCAACAGCCTGGTGCTGCGCACCCGTTGGGACGGCGACCCGGCCTTCGGCACCCTGCTCGACACCGTCCGCGCGACCGTGCTCGACGCCTTCGACCACCAGGACGTCCCCTTCCCGCTGCTCGTGGCCGAACTGGAGCCGGAACGCGACCGCTCCCGCACCCCGCTCTTCCAGACGCTCTTCACCCTGCGGGAGCGGACCGTCACCGACGACCGGCTGCCGGGCCTGCGCGTGGAGCGCCTGACCCCGGCCCGGCCCCGGGCCCGGTTCGACCTGGCGCTCGTCGCCGAGGCGGACCCCGACGGCTACGCACTGCGCCTCGAATACGCCACCGAACTCTACGACCGCGGCACCGCACGGCGCCTCCTGGACCACTTCGTGCGCCTGCTGACCGACGCGGTGGCCGCCCCGGACACCCCGCTCTCGGCGCTGGAACCGCCGTCCGCCGCGGAGCGCGCCGAACTCGGCGCGGAGCCCCGCCCGCCGGCCGGCGACATCCGCACCGTGCCCGAACTCTTCGCCGCGCAGGCGGCCCGGACCCCCGGCGCCGTCGCCGTCGTCGCGGGCGGACAGCGGCTGACGTACGGCGAACTCGACGCCCGCGCCAACCGGTTGGCCCACCACCTCGCGGCGCTCGGCGTGGGCCCGGAAAGCAGGGTCGGCGTCTTCCTGGAGCGGGACGCCGAGCTGCTGCCCGCCCTGCTCGGCGTGCTGAAGGCCGGCGGGGCGTACGTCGCGCTCGACCCGGCCCTGCCGGACGACCGGATCGCGTTCATGCTGCGCGACGCCGACGTCACCACGGTCGTCACCGACCGGGCGCACACCGGCCGGCTGGCCGGCCCGCGTCCCGGGCGGCTCGTCGTCCTCGACGCGCCGGACGAACGGCGGTCGATCGAGGCCCGGCCGCGCACGGCCCCCGCCGCGGGCGCCGGGCCCGACGGGCTCGTCTACGTCATCTACACCTCGGGGTCCACCGGCCGCCCCAAGGGCGTCGCCGTCACCCACCGCAATGTCGTACGGCTGCTCGCCACGGCCCGCCCGCACCTGGGCTTCGGAGCCGATGACGTGTGGTCGATGTGCCACAGCCACGCCTTCGACGTCTCCGTCTTCGAGATGTGGGGCGCGCTGCTGCACGGCGGCATCCTGGTCGTGGTGCCGGCCGAGGTCACCCGTTCACCGGACGACCTGGTCGACCTGCTGGCCGCCGAGCGGGTGACCGTGCTCAGCCAGACACCGTCCGCCTTCCGGGGCCTGGTCGCCGCGGCCGCGGCGGACGACCCGCGGCTGACCGGGCTCGCGCTGCGCACCGTCGTCTTCGCCGGGGAGCGCCTGGACATCCCGGAACTCGCCCCGTGGGTACGGAAGACGGGCCTCGACGCGCCCCGCCTGGTGAACATGTACGGCATCACCGAGACGACCGTGCACGCCACCGCGCACCGGGTCACCGAGGCCGATCTCGACCCCCGCGCGGGCAACCCGATCGGCCGGCCGCTGGCCGACCTCGTGCTGCACCTGCTCGACGCCCACGGCCGTCCGGTACCCGTCGGGGCCCGGGGGGAGATCCACGTCGGCGGTCCCGGGGTGGCCCGCGGCTATCTCGGCCGGCCCGCGCTGACCGCGGAACGGTTCGTGCCCGATCCCTTCGGCCCGCCCGGCGCCCGCCTGTACCGCTCGGGCGACCTGGCCCGCCGCCGCGCCGACGGCGGCCTGGAGTTCCTGGGCCGCGCCGACGACCAGGTCAAGGTCCGCGGCTACCGGATCGAACCCGGCGAGGTGAGCGCCGCCCTGACCGCGGTGGACGGTGTCCGGGACGCGGTGGTGCTGGTACGGGACGGGCGGCTCGTCGCCTACGTCGTACCGGAGGGCGCGGCCCCGCCCGGCGGCGGCGAACTGCGCGGCGCGCTCGGCCGGACCCTGCCCGCGTACATGGTGCCCGCCCACGTCGTGCCGATCGACGCGGTGCCGCTGACGACGAACGGCAAGGTGGACCGGGCCGCGCTGCCCGCCCCCGGCGCGGACCTCGCGGAGGAGGACCGCATCGCCCCGCGCACCCCGGCCGAGGAGCGGATCGCCGCGGTGTGGAGCGGTGTCCTCGGCCTGCCCCGGGTCGGCGTGCTGGACAACTTCTTCGATCTGGGCGGCGACTCGATCAGAGCCGTGGAACTCGTCGGGGAACTGCGCGCCGCCGGTGTCGACGTCGCCGTGCGCGACGTGTTCGCGGAACGCACCGTGGCCGGTCTGGCCGCACTGGCCGCGGGCCGGGCGGCGGCCGGGACGGAACCCGCGGTCCGGCCCTTCGAGCTGGTCCCCGCCGAGGACCGGCCACTGCTCCCGGCCGGGCTGAGCGACGCCTACCCGATGTCGCGGACCCAGACCGGGATGGCCGTCGACCTGCTCACCGGCGAGGGCCGCAGCAACTACCAGAACGTCGCCTCCGGGCGGATCCGGGACGCGCGGCCCTTCGACGCGGACGCGCTGCGCGAGGCGGCCCGGTACCTCGCGGACCGGCACGACGTGCTGCGCACCTCCTTCGACCTGGACACGTACTCCGTGCCCCTGCAACTGGTGCACGCGTGGGCCGAGATACCCGTCGAGGTGCACGCGCTGCCCGGTCTCGGTCCCGACGAGGTGCGGGCACGGCTCGCCGAGTTCCACGAACGGCAGCGGACCGACCTGCTCGACCTGTCCCGCGCCCCGCTGCTGCGGATCGCCGTCCACCGCACGGACGGCGGCTGGTGGCTGTCCGTCACCGAGTTCCACGGGATCGTGGAGGGCTGGAGCCACCACTCGCTGCTGCGGGAACTGACCGAGCTGTACTTCGCCTTCCGCGACGGCTCGGGCCCCGCGCCCCGGCCGCAGGCCCAGGTCCGCTACGCCGACGCGATCGCCGGCGAGCTGCGCGCCCTGGCCTCGGACGAGGACCGCGCCTACTGGACGGGCGTGGTCACCGACCGTCCCCCGTTCTCGCTGCCCGCCGGATGGGGCGACGGCGAGGGCCCGGACGAGGACTTCTGGGAGTCGGTGCCCTTCGCCGACCTGGAGGACGGGCTGCGCGCGCTGGCCTCCGCCGCCGGCGTCTCGCTCAAGAGCGTGCTGGTCGCCGCGCACGGCAAGGTGCTGAGCGCGCTCACCGACCAGCCGGAGTTCACCAGTGGCGTGGTCACCCACATCCGGCCGGAGGCGGCGGGGGCCGACCGCGTCTACGGCATGCACCTCAACACCGTGCCCCTCGCCTTCGGGCGCGGCGCCCGCACCTGGCGCGAACTGGTGCGGTCGGTCTTCGACCGGGAGGTGGAGATGTGGCCGCACCGGCGCTTCCCCATGCCGGAGATCCAGCGGCTCGCGGGCGGCGGACGGGTCGTGGACGTGCTGATCAACCACGTCGACTTCGACCGGCTCGACAACGCGGCCTTCGACCGGGACAGCATCATCGCGCCCGGCACCACCGAGTTCCAGCTGGCGGTGACCACCCTCAACAAGAACATCGGGCTGAAGACCAGCACCCGGGTGCTGAGCCGGGCCAACGCGGCCCGGGTGGCCGGGATGTACCGGTCCGTGCTGGAGGCGATGGCGGCCGACCCCGACGGCGACGCGCGCGGAATCCGGCTGCCCGCCGGCGACCTCCGGGTGATCGAGGCACTGCGACGGCCCGGCTGCGGCCACACCGGCCCCCTGCTGCCCCGGCTGATCGCCGAACAGGCGGCCCGCACCCCGCACGCGCCCGCCGTGTCCGTGGGGGAACGCACCCTGACCTACGCCGAACTCGTCGCCCGCGCCGACCGGGTGGCCCAGCTGCTGCGGGCGCGCGGCGCCGGCCCCGAGACCGTGGTCGGGGTACGGCTGGAACGGGGCACGGAGCTGGTCCCCTGTCTGCTCGGCATCTGGCGCACCGGCGCGGCCTATCTGCCGCTCGACCCGGACCAGCCCGCCGCACGGGCCGTCGAGACGCTCGCCGACGCCGGGGCCCGCCTGGTCCTCACCCAGGAGAAGTCCGCCGCCGAGCTGGACCACCCCGGTGTGCTCGCGGTCGACACGGACCTGTTCGCCGGCTCCCCCGACGCGCCCGCCGGGTTCCCGGAGCCGCCCGAGGACCCGGACCGGCTGGCGTACGTCGTCTACACCTCCGGCTCCACCGGCCGCCCCAAGGGCGTCCAGGTCACCCACGGCGGCCTCGCGGGTCACGTCGCCTGGGCGGCCGGCCGGCTGGCGGGCGGCCCCGGGGGCGGGGGTGGCTCCGCGCTGTTCTCCTCGTACGCCTTCGACCTCGTCGTCCCCGCCATCTGGGCGCCGCTGGCGGTCGGGCAGCGGCTGTGGCTGCTGGAGCCGGACGCCGATCTGTCCGAGCTGGGCGCCCGGCTGTCGGCAGCGGGCCCCTTCAGCTTCCTCAAGCTGACCCCCGGTCACCTGGAGGTGCTGAGCCGGCAGCTGGACGCGGAGCGGGCCGCCGCCCTGGCCGCGACGGTGCTGGTCGCCGGCGAGGCGTTCCCGGGGCCGCTGGCCGACCACTGGCGCGCCCTGCTCGGACCGGGCCGGCTGGTCAACGAGTACGGCCCCACCGAGGCCACCGTCGGCACCTGCGTGTACGACGTCGACGGCGCACAGGGCGAGGAGACCGTGCCGATCGGCCGGCCGCTGCCCGGGATGAGCATGCAGGTCCTGGACGCGGACCTGCGCCCGGTCCCGGTCGGTGTCGTCGGCGAACTCCACATCGGCGGCGCCGGCGTGGCCCGCGGGTATCTGGGCCGTCCCGCACTGACCGCCGAACGGTTCCTGCCCGACCCCTGCGGTCCGCCCGGGGCCCGTGTGTACCGCTCCGGCGACCTGGCCCGGATACGGCCCGACGGGAACGTCGCCTTCGTGGGCCGCGTCGACGACCAGGTGAAGGTGCGCGGTCACCGCGTCGAACCCGGGGAGGTCGCGGCGGCCCTGAGCGCCCTGCCCGGGGTGCGGGACGCGTTCGTGGCCGCCGCCGGGGGACAACTGGTCGGTTACGTGGTGCCGCACCCCGAGGGGGTGCCGGCGCCGGTCGCGGAGCTGCGCGAGGCGCTGGAGCGGTCCCTGCCCGCGTACATGGTGCCGTCGTTCCTCGTGGAGCTGGCGTCGCTGCCCCTGACGGCGAACGGCAAGGTGGACCGGTCCGCGCTGCCCGCGCCGGACCCGCGGTCCCTCGCGCACCGGCCGTACGTGGCGCCTCGTACGGCCGTCGAGCGGCGGCTCGCCGAGGTGTGGGCGAAGACCCTGGGGGTGCCCCGGGTGGGCGTCCGGGACGGCTTCTTCGAGCTGGGCGGGGACTCGATCCGGGCGGTCGCCCTGGTCGGCGCGGCACGCGCGGCCGGGTTCGACGTGTCGGTACGGGACGTGTTCGCCCTGCGCACCGTGGCGGCCCTGGCCGAACTGGCCGCGGCCCGGCCGGCGGCGACGAACCGGACCGTCGCGCCGTTCGAGCTGATCGACGACGCGGACCGGGCGAAGCTGCCGGCGGGCCTGGCCGATGCCTATCCGATGGCGCAGACGCAGGTCGGCATGGTCGCCGAGATGCTGGCCGACCGGGAGTTGCACCGCTACCACGGGGTGGCCTCGTTCCGCATCCGCGACGAACAGCCGTTTCACGCGGACGCGTTGACCACGGCGGTACGCGACGCCGTCGAACGGCACGAGGTGCTGCGCACCTCCTTCGACCTCGGCACCTTCTCCGTGCCGATGCAGCTGGTGCACACCGAGGCGGCCGTCCCGGTCGAGGTCGGTGATCTGCGCGGGCTGCCCCCGAGCGGCTCCGGGAGGCACTGCGCGAGTTCCAGGCGCGCGAACGGGCCGACGTCCTCGATGTGTCGAGCGCCCCGATGCTGCGGATCAGGGCGCACCTCGCCGACGACGGCTGGTGGCTGACCATGGTCCGCTGCCACGCCATCACCGAGGGCTGGAGCAACTACAACCTGCTGATGGAACTGCTGGAGGGCTACCGCGCCGCGCGCGACGGCACCGAGCCCGAGCGGAGCGATCCCCCGCGGGTCCGCTACGCCGACTTCGTCGCCGGGGAGCTGCGGGCCCTGGCCTCGCAGGAGGACCGCGCCTACTGGACGGACGTCGTCGAACGGCACCCCCGGTTCAGCCTGCCCGAGGGCTGGGGCGATCCCGGGGCGCCGGGCGAGCGGTACGTGCTGCGGGTGCCGGTGCACGACCTGGAGGACGGTCTGCGGGCCTTCGCGGCCCGCACCGAGGTGTCGCTCAAGAGCGTGCTGCTGTCCGCCCACCTGACGGTGATGAGCGGTCTGAGCGCGGAGAGTTCCCTGTTCACCGGGCTGGTGTGCGACGCCCGGCCGGAGGCGGCCGGCGCCGACCGGGTGCACGGCATGTACCTCAACACCCTGCCCTTCGTCTTCGAGCAGGGACGGCGGACCTGGCGGGAGCTGGTGCGCACGGTCCACGACCGCGAGGTGGAGCTGTGGCCGCACCGGCACTTCCCCATGCCCGAGATCCAGCGCATCGCGGGCGGCGGGCGGCTCGTCGACGTCTCCTTCAACTACCTGGACTTCCACCAGGTCGACACCGAACTCGTGGACGTCTCCACGGCGTTGGCGGACGGGAACACCGAGTTCGCGCTCGCCGTCACCACCCTCGCGGGCCACATCGGGCTGAGCAGCCGTACCGCAGTGCTGGGCCGCGCGCACGCGGAGCGGCTCGGCGGGCTGTACCGGGCCGTGCTGGAGGCCATGGTGGCGGACCCGGAGGGGGACGCCGACGTGCGGCTGCTGCCGGACGGCGACCACGAGGTGCTGGCCGGGCTGGACCGCACGGCCGCGCCGCGGGAGGCCGACCGTACGGACCCGCTGCCGACGCTGTTCGCCCGGCAGGCGCGCCGTACGCCACAAGCGGTCGCCGTCCTCGACGGCGCCGAGAGCGTGAGCTACGCCGCACTGGACGCCCGCTCCGACCAGGTGGCGCGGCGGCTGCGCGAGCTGGGGGCGGGCCCCGAGTCGGTGGTCGGCGTGGTGCTGGAGCGGGGCGCCGAGCTGGTGGCCTGTCTGCTCGGCGTCTGGAAGGCGGGCGCGGCCTATCTGGCCGTCGACCCGGCCCAGCCCGCCGAGCGCGTCCGCCGGCTGCTGGACGACGCGGGCGTCCCGATCACGCTCACCCGCCGGGGCACCGTCCCCGGCCTGGACCGCCCCGGCACCCTGCGGACCGACGAGCACCCGTTCGACGACGCCCCGGCCACTCCCCCGCCCGTGGTCGCGGAACCCGCCGGGCTGGCCTGCGTCGTCTACACGTCCGGATCGACGGGCCGGCCCAAGGGCGTGCAGATCACCCACGGCGGCCTCGCCGCCCGGGTCGCCTGGACCGTGCGGCAGCACCGTCTGGGGGCGGACGACCGGGTGCTGCAGAAGACCTCGGTCGGCTTCGACGCGGCGGCCTGGGAGCTGTTCGCGCCGCTGGTCTGCGGTGGCACGGTGGTCTGCGCCCCGCCCGGCGCCGAGCGCGATCCGGGTGCCGTGCTGCGGGCGGTCACCGAGCACCGGGTGACGGTGTTGCAGGCGGTGCCGTCCGTGTGGCGGCTGCTCGTGGACACCCCGGGCTGGGAGCGGTGCACCTCGCTGCGGCTGCTGTTCTCGGCGGGCGAGCCGCTGGACGGCGACCTCGCCCGGCGGCTGCTGTCCCGGCCGGGGCCCGCGCTGTGGAACACCTACGGGCCCACCGAGTGCACCATCGACGTCACCGCTCACCCCGTGCCGCCGGACGGCGCGGCCGGCCCGGTGCCGATCGGCCGCCCGCTGCCCGGCACCGTGCTGCGGGTGCTGGACGCGCGGATGCGCCCGGTGCCGGTCGGGGTCACCGGCGAGCTGTACGCCGGTGGCGGCGGCGTGGCCCGCGGCTACCTCGGCCGCCCGGACCTGACGGCCGAACGGTTCCTGCCGGACCCGGCGGGCCCCGCCGGTGCGCGGCTGTACCGCACGGGTGACCTGGCCCGGGTCCGTCCCGACGGCACCGTCGAGTTCCTGGGCCGCGCCGACGACCAGGTGAAGGTGAACGGCGTCCGTGTCGAACCCGCCGAGGCCGCCGCCTGTCTCCTCGCCCTGCCGGACGTCCGGGCCGCCGCCGTCGTGCCCCGGCGGACCGACGACGGGGACAAGCGGCTGGTCGGCTACGTCGTACCGGCCGGTCCCGACCCGCTCGACCCGGGGGAGCTGCGCCGCCGGCTCGCGGCCGAGCTGCCCGCCGCCATGGTCCCGGCCGCCGTCGTCGTGCTGGACCGGCTGCCGCTGACCGCGAGCGGCAAGCTCGACCGGGGTGCCCTGCCCGATCCCGGCCCCGGCACGGGCCGCGCGTCCGTGGCGCCGGCCACCCCGACCGAGCGGGCCCTCGCGGAGATCTACGCGAGCGTCCTCGGGCTGGAACGGGTCGGCGCCGACGACCACTTCTTCGACTACGGCGCGGACTCGCTGCTGATCATCAAGGTGATCGCGGCCGCACGGCGCCGGGCCCTTCCGCTGACCCTGCGCATGCTCTACGAGTACGACACCCTCGCGGCCCTGGCGGCGGCGCTCGGACCGGCGGCGGACACGACGGACGGAACGAACCCGACGGAACGAACGGAAGGACGGGACATGCCGGTCGAGGAGACAGGGCGCACCACGCGGGGCGTACGGGAGGTCCGGGTGGCGCGGGAGGAGATGCTGGAGGCGATGCGGCGGGCCCGGGTGCCCGGCGTGGCCCTCGCCCTCCTGGAGGACGGGGAGGTCGTCTCCGCCGAGGGCTACGGGGTGACCGCCGCCGACCGGCCCGAGCCGGTCACCGCCCGCACGCCCTTCCAGGTGGCCTCGGTCAGCAAGCACGTCACCGTGCTGGCGGTCCTGCAACTGGTCTCCGAGGGCCTGCTCAACCTGGACGCCGACATCAACCGGATGCTCACCTCCTGGCAGGTGCCGGGCAGTTCGGGCATCACGCTGCGCGAACTGCTGAGCCATCAGGCGGGCCTCAGTCATGTCCGTCCCACCAACTTCCTGCCCACCGAGACGATGCCGAGCGTGCTCGACGTGCTGACCGGGCGGCCGCCGGCCGGCAACGAGCCGGTGCGCGCGGAGCACCCGGCCGGCACCCGGTTCCGCAAGACCAACATCAACTACTCGGTGCTCCAGACCCTGCTGGAGGACGTGACGGGGGAGCCGTTCGAGGCGCTGGTGCGGCGCCTCGTGCTCGACCCGCTGAAGATGACGGACAGCAGCTTCGACCAGTCCTACCCGCACCACTGCGGCGTGCCGGTCGCCGTCGGGCACGACCCGCAGGGCGCCCCGATCGCCGGGCGCTGGCGCGTCCGCAACGAGGTCGCCGCGGGCGGCCTGTGGGCCAGCGTCACCGACCTGGCCAAGGTGGCGCGGGAGATCCGGCGCGCCCACCGCGGGGAGCCGGGCACGCTGATCACCCGGCCGCTGGCCCAGCAGATGCTCACGGTCTGGCACCCGGGCAGCTTCTACGGCCTGGGCACGGTGCTGGACGACACGGGCGGCGACGTGGAGTTCGGGCACGGCGGCCGCACCGTCGGCTTCCGTGTCGCCACGTTCACCCAGCTCGGCAGCGGCGAGGGCCTGATCGTGCTGGCCAACGGGGAGTCGGGCAGGCGCATCCAGGCCTTCGTCGCCGACGCCGTGCGCCGGGCCGACGGCCGGGTCCTCACCGGCCGGATGAGCGGCCACTGGCTGTCCGCGCCGGACGTGCCCGTGGAGGCCCCCGAGGGCGTCTTGGCGGACCTCCCGGTGCGTCGTGCCGACGAGGGCGACGCGGATGAATGAGCACCTGCTGCGGGCGGTCGGCCGGCGCCCCGACGCCGACGCGTACGCGGTTCTCGCCCGGCTCACCGGCCCGGACGTGCCGGGTGGCGTCTGGACGGCCGCCGAAGGCGTGGCCGACCCCGGCACCGGGGAGCCGGCCGGGCCCCTGCACGGGTTCCGGATCGGCGGGGTCACCAAGGTCTTCGTCGCCACGGTGCTGCTCGGGCTGGTGGGCGAGGGCGCGCTCGACCTGTCCGACCCGGTCGAGCGGCTGCTGCCGGGCCTGCTCCACCCGGACATCACCGTCCGGCAGCTGCTGGACCACACCAGCGGCCTCGCCGACGAGAGCGACGTCCGTTACAACGACACCGCGTGGTTCCTGGAGCACCGGCACGACACCTTCACCGCGTACGAACGCCTGGCCCTGCCGCGGAGACTGCCGCTCGCCTTCGCACCCGGCACCCGGCAGCAGCTGACGCGGGCCAACTACGAGGTCGTCGCGCTGATCATCGAGCGGATCACCGGCCGCGGCTACGCACGGGAGGTCGAGGACCGCGTGCTGCGCCCGCTGGGACTGTCGGCGACCTCCCTGCCGGGCACCGATCCCACGCTGCCGCGCCCGCATCTGCGGGGGTACGACCTGGGCGTCGACGTCACCGAGCACAACCCGAGCATCCATGGGCCGGCCGGGGAGATGATCTCGAACCTGCCCGACCTGGACCGCTTCCTGGTCGCACTGGTGGGCGGTGAGCTGCTGCCGGCCGCGCAGACCGAGGAGTTGTTCCGGCTGCCCGGCGTCGCGCACGTGCGGGGACACGCCGGGTACGCGGCGGCGGGACTCGACCGGCTGGTGCTGCCCGACGGGGTCGAGGTGTGGGGCATGGCCGGGGTGGTGCACGGTGCCCTGGCCGGCATGGTCACCACTCGTGACCTGCGGCGCCGGCTCACCTATGCGGTCAGCCCCACGGAGCGCGGCACCGAGCGGCTGCCCCCGGTGGGCCAGCGGCTCCTCGCCGCCGCCTTCAGCGAGCGGTTCTGGCCGACCGCCCGGATGATCCCGGGCGCGGTCGCGCCGGACGGGGAGGGCTGAGCCCGGGAAAGTGCCGGCTGCCGCTGCCGGGGCGGCGGCCGGCCCGCGCCGGGCGTTCCCGTGGCGCACGCCCGCCCGGCCGGGTGGTCACGCGGCGGGCACGCGCTCCGGTGCGTGGTGGGCGCGCCGGTAGGCCAGCGGTGACAGGCCCAGGTACGTGTGGAAGTGCTTGCGCAGGGCGACGGGGTCGCCGAAGCCGCAGGTGGTGGCGATCCGTGCGACGGTCAGGTCGGTGGTCTCCAGCAGCAGGCGCGCGTGCTCCAGCCGTCGCTGCGCCAGCCACTTCAGCGGGCTGCTGCCCACCTCACCGCGGAACCGCCGGGTGAAGGTGCGCACGCTCATGTGCGCGTGCCGGGCCATGTCCTCCAGGGTGAGCGGCTCGGCCAGCCGGTCCAGCGCCCACTGCCGGGTCGCCGAAGTGGACCGGTCGGTGTCCCGCGGTACCGGGTGCTCGATGAACTGCGCCTGCCCGCCCTCGCGCCACGGCGCCACCACGCAGCGCCGCGCGGCGGCCGAGGCCACCGCCGCCCCGTGGTCCAGTCGCACCAGGTGCAGGCACAGGTCGATGCCGGCCGCTCCGCCGGCGGACGTGAGGATGCGTCCGTTGTCGACGAAGAGCACGTCCGGGTCGACCTCGACCGCGGGGAACAGCCGCGCCAGCGCGTCGCACAGCGCCCAGTGCGTGGTGGCCCGCCGGCCGTCCAGCAGACCGGCCGCCGCGAGCAGGAAGGCCGAGGTGCACAGGCTGACGATGCGGGTCCGCGGCCCTATCCGGTCCAGCGCCGCGGCGAGTTCCCCGGGGAGCGTGCCGGTGGCGAGCAGGTCCTCGGTGGGCTCCTGGGTGGCGAGCACGACGGTGTCCGCTGTCTCCAGCGCCGACTCGTCGTGGTCGACGACGAGCCGGTAGTCCTCGTGCGTGCGTACCGGCCGGCCGCCGAGGGAGCAGGTGACGACGGAGTACAGACGGGTCCCGTCCGGTTCACAGGCCTCGTTGAAGACCCGGGCGGGGATGCCCAGGTCCAGCGGCAGGACTCCGTCGAGGGCGAGAACGGCAACACGATGCGGCATGGCCGGAATGGTACGACAGGTGACCCTCCGGCCACTCACTCGTCTCCTTGCGCACCCGCCACTCTTTCTTCTGCGGGGGCCGCGGCCCCCGCAGAAGAAAGAGAGTGAGACGGACATGAGCGAGGCGAACATGAGCGAGCACACCATGCGGGCTGTCACCCAGACCGAGTTCGGCGGGCCGGAGGTGCTGACCGTCGAGGAGGTCGCCCGCCCCGAGCCGCTGCCGACCGAGGTGCTGGTGCGGGTGCACACGGCCGGCGTCAACCCGGTGGACTGGAAGACCCGCGAGGGTCAGGGCATGGCGGGGCTCCAGACGTTCCCGCTGATCCTCGGCTGGGACGTGTCCGGGGTCGTCGAGGAGGTCGGCTTCGGCGTCACCACGCTGAAGCCGGGCGACGAGGTGTACGGCATGCCGTGGTTCCCGCGCGCCGCCGGGGGCTACGCCGAGTACGTGACCGCACCGGCCCGCCAGTGGGCCCGCAAGCCGGCCACCCTGGACCATGTGCACGCGGCCGCCGTGCCGCTGGCGGCGCTGACCGCCTGGCAGACCGTGGTCGACACCGCCCACGTGCGGGCCGGGCAGCGCGTCCTGATCACGGCCGCCGCCGGCGGCGTGGGCCACTTCGCGGTCCAGTTCGCCCGGCACCTGGGCGCCCATGTCATCGCCACCGCGAGCGCCGCACGCCACCCGTGGCTCAAGGAACTCGGCGCCGACGAGACCATCGACTACACCACCACCCGCTTCGAGGACGCCGTCGAGGACGTCGACGTCGTCATCGACCTGGTGGGCGACGCCCACGACCTGACCAGCACCCGCTCGCTGAAGGTCCTGCGCCCGGGCGGCCTGCTGGTCGCCGTCCCGTCCGGTGTCTCCCCGGAGCTGACCCGGGCCGCCGAGGAGGCCGGCAAGCGGGCCACCCCGTACCTGGTCGAGCCGGACGGCGTGGCGCTGACCACGATCGCGGGCCTGATCGACGCGGGCGAGGTCTCCGTCGAGGTGGCGGGAACCTTCCCGCTGGAGCAGGCCGGCGCGGCCCACGCCCGCGTCGAGTCCGGCCGTACCCGCGGCAAGATCGTCCTCACCGTCGCCGGCTGACCATCCGAGCGGCTCGTCCCCCACCCGGTCACCGTGCCGACGCCCGGCCCCCGGGGGACGAGCGGGACGGCCGGTGGCTCCACCCCACGGTCAGCCGACCGCCTGGACCGCGTCGCGGATGAGCCGCGCCACGGCCGTGGGCTGGGAAAGGGCGACGGCATGCGAGGCTCCGTCGATCTCGACGACGGTCGCTCCCGCCCGTCGCGCGCCGAACCGCTCCGCGTCGGGCGGGATCACCCGGTCCGCGCCCGCCACCAGGGCCCAGGAGGGCTTGGTGCGCCAGGCGGCCGCAGTGGTCTTCTCCTCGAACGCGGAGACGGCGAGCGGCCGTTGGCAGGAGGCGAGCACGCGGACGACCGTGCGGGACACGTCGGCGGCGAACAACGAGGGGAACGCCTCCTCGGTGATGGTGACCTCGACGGCCTCGCCTCCGCCGGGCACGGGGTACGTCCAGTGCCGGAGACTGTTCTCCAACTCGGTCGCCAGGAAGCGGTCCCGCACATCGGAGAGGCTTTCGCCCTCTTGCAGGATGCAGGCGGCCACGTACACCAGTGCGATCACGTTCTCGGCGGTACCGGCCATGGTGATCAGGGCGCCGCCGTAGGAGTGCCCGACCAGGACGACGGGACCGTCGATCCGGGACACCACCGAGGCGACGTGGGCCGCGTCGGAGACGAGGCCGCGCAGCGGGTTGGGCGGGGCGACGACCGGGATGCCGTGGCTTTGCAGCTCCGCGACGACTCCGAACCAGCAGGCGGTGTCGGTGAACGCTCCGTGGACCAGGACGACGGTGGGTGTGGGCATGGCGGCGCTTCCTTCTCGGAGCGTGGAGTGTGCCGGGCGGTGGGCACCGGACGGTGTGATGCGGGAGTCGCGGGGAGGAGGCCCGGCGGATGAGCGGCTCAGGAGTCCGAGGACGCGGCCGCCTGCCACTGCCTGGGCGAGAGGCCGTAGGTCTGCCGGAAGAGCCGGCTGAAGTGGGAGGGGCTGACGAAGCCCCAGGTGTGGGCGACGGAAGCCACGGTACGGCGCTGCCTGCGCAGTTCGGCGCGGCAGGCGTCGAGTCTGCGCTGCCGTATCCAGGCGCCCACGGTGGTGCCGCCCGCCTGGAAGAGCTTGTGCAGGTAACGCACCGAGATGTGGTGCGCCCGGGCAATCGACTCGGGCGACAGGTCCGGGTCCGTGAGGTTGTCCTCGATGTGGCTCTGTATGCGCACCAGCATGTCGTGGCCCGCGCCGGCGCAGGCGGGTCTCTGCTCCTGGAGGACCTTGTCCACGAGGAGCGCCACGAGGTCCGCCGTGTTCAGGGCGAGCCGTTGCCCACCGGCCAGACGTTCACGGCCTGGCGTTCTGGCGAGGGCGGTCAGGAACTGCGAGACCAGCGACGCCAGGCCGCTGCGGCCGCTGAGATGCGTGTGCGGGACCTTGCGCAGATCGGCCGCCGACGCGTCGAGCAGCGAGAACGGGACCCGGAACAGGGCCAGTCCCACCTCGCCGCCCGTGCGCAGCGCCGGGCGCCGGGCCCCGGTGATGACGAGATCGCCGGGCTCCACGGACAGGACGGACTCGTGGTCCACGAGAACCGTTCTGTCGGAGACGTTGACCGCGAGATGAAGATGGTCGTCGCCGCCGACCGGCGACGGCAGGGTGATGAAATACCCTGAATCGTTTCCCTGGGGCCTGCCGGAGAGACTGTTTTCCCTGTTTTCGGGCATGGCGGTGTCGATCGACCGGGTCACATCAGACTCCCGTCGTTTCCTTTTCGATGTTCGAGTTGTTCAGAAAATGAGAGACGAATGGCCGTGGACGTCAGACTCGGTTGTTCGGGTCGTCCGCCGCGCCTTTTTCCTCGTCGAGGAATGCGCCGAGCACCCCGTTGAACGCGGACGGGTTCTCGAGGAAGGGAAAGTGCGAGTTGGCCACCGAGGTCGGGAAGACGTGCAACCGCGCGCCCGGAATCCGCTCGGCGACGAACCGCTGCGAACGCGGGTGCACATGGCTGCCGTCGCACCCGATGACGAGCGTCGGCACATCGATGCGCGGGAGCACGTCCCGCCAGTCCTGCGCGCAGTGGTCGAAGAGCAGGGGTACTCCGGCGTGGGCCGGCGTGGACCTGATCTGCTCCGCGACGAAGGACCACAGTTCCGGGTCGGGCTCGCCCGAGAACATGCCGCGCACGAAGTCGTGCCGCACCCGGTCGCCGTCCGGGCCCGCGAGATCCGCTCCGAGCGCGACGAGGCCCGCGACGTCGAAGATGGCACCCGACTGCCGCTGCTCCTCGGCCGACATCCACGGCACGGCGGCGACGGCAGCGGGCTGGTCGACGGCGACGAAACGGCGGACGCGGCCGGTGCCGTACTGGTCGAAGAAGCTCCACCACACCGAGGCGCCCATCGACCAGCCGAGCGCGTCGAAACGGTCGAGCCCCAGATCGTCGACGAGGTTCAGGGCGTCGGCGGCCAGGCGGGCGATGCGATAGCCGTGGCGCGGTTTGTCGGACAGCCCGTGACCGCGGAAGTCCAGGGTGATGACACGGCGGGCCGGAGCCGGCTCCCGCGTCTGGTGGCGGAACATCTCCTGCGTCTGCCCCCAACCGTGCAGCATGACCAGAGGAATTCCCTCTCCCCCGCTGTCCCGGTACACCAGACGTACGCCGTCACTGGTCGTCAGTTGGCCCACGGCCCCCACTCCGACTTCTCCTCCATACTCGGCGCGGGCGGTTTTCTCCGCCGCGCGGACGACTGACTTTTCGAAGAACCGACGTACTACGCGGCTTTCCGATGGTCCGATTGTGTGCCACGGGGTCCGGCCGGCACCACCGCGCTCCGTAGGGATCGACGGGCGAATTCTTCGTCACTCTGTAGGAGGTCCTGATCATCACTCTGTAGAAGAGCCCGTTCATCACTTTGCAGGGAAGGCCTGGTCCGCGGGCCGGCGTGGCACATGCGCGGCGGTGCGGACGGGGCGTGCGGTGGGTCAGACCGTGGACTCGGCGGTCTGTGCGCCCAGCAGCGCGTGCATCCGGAGCCCGAGGTGCAGCGACAGCCGGTCGCCGCCGCTGTCCAGGTCGAGGCCGGTGATCTCCTGGATCTGGCGCAAGCGGTAGTAGAGGGAGGTGCGATGGATCTGGAGGGCCTCCGCCGTGCGCGGTATCGATCCGGCGTTGTCGAGGAAACACGCCAGGGTCTCCTCCAGCCGCCGGCCACCGGGACTCTCCAGCAGCAGGGTCAGCGGCCTCGGCAGCAGCGACCGGTTCAGGGCGTGGTCCGGCACCTGGAGGAGTACGGCGAGTTCGCCCAGTGACTCCCACGCGCCGATGCCCTTCAGAGGGGGCAGACGGCGTGCCGCGCGCGCCGCCACGACCGCCTGCCCGTGCGAGGCCCACGCTTCGGCCAGACCGTCCGCGGGCCCGCCGACACCGAGCACCGGTGCCGCCGAGGCGTCCAGGTAGGCGGTGAGCGCCTCCCGTACGGCCGTTGCCTGGTCGGCGAGTTCCCGCGCCGGCAGAGGGCGGTCGGACACCTGCAACAAGGCGGCGCCGTCCGGGGTGACGGCCATGACGCCGTCCGCCGAGCGCGTGCGGAGGAACCGTTCCAGGGCTCCGCGCAGTGCCAGTTCCACATGGCCGGGCGGCTCGGCGGAGCGGGACACCTGGACGACGGTCACCACGGCGTACGGAGCGTCCGGCAGCGCGCCGTCGTCGAGTATCCGCTGACGAGCGGTGGCCCGCGCCGCCTCGCTGGTGCCGAACAGGGAGAACAGCATCTCCTGCATGTCGGCGCCCTCGGCGTCGGCGGCCCGTTGGTCGGCGCGCATCTGGGCGGTGATCGCCGGTACCGCCTGCGCGACGGCGTCGGTCTCCTCGGGCGTCAGCGTCCTGTCCGGCACGACGACCATCAGCAGGCCCAGCAACTCTCCGCGCTCGCGCAGCGGAACGCAGTATCGGGCGAGCAGTCCCAGGTCGTCGCTGCCCTCGATGAAACCGGGCTTGGGCCAACGGGCCACACCCTGGTCGAGGACGTAACGGATGATCTCGTCGTCGGCCCGGCCCCGCAGCAGGCTGCGGATGCGGACCGGGTCCTCGTCCCCGAAGTGCTGGCTGGAGCAGATCAGCCGCACCAGGGGGTCGTCGATGACCACGGCCCGCCGCAGACGCATCGCGAGTTCCTCGACCAGCTCCTGTAGCGCGTCGCTACCCACCCGGACCCGCAGGCGACTCTCGGCCACGGTGCCCCCTTCCTTCAGGTGCCTATTTCTACAAGCTGTGAAAGAGAAGACTCAAACCTTCAACAATCTGCGGACGGCTGTCGCCCTGCGCCGCGTGCCGTTCCACGGCGCGGAGCACGGAGGGGGAGGGCGGGAGCCGCGATGCGATGAAGGCGGAAAAGGCCAATAAATCACCTCAGAACGTGCCGACGGATGAGCACGGCGGACGGCCCGCTCCGCCTGGGCGCGGGCCCGAAAGCGGTGCACTCGGAGAACACTCCTGTGCACTCACGGGAAACCGGGACCGCCCCCACCGGCTGGAGAACAACGAGGAAGGTCGCGACCGTATGGCTGAAACCGACTCAGGTTTCCTTGCCCGTCGTCCGTCCGGGAGGGTCAACTTCTCGACCCGCGCCGGGACTTGCGGTGCCACCGAGCGTGTCCGGACACGCTTGAGCCCCCTGGGGTCTGCCGTCCAGGGGGCTCAGGGGTGTCAAACGGTCTCCGGCTCGGGGGAACACCGCGGGAGCGCGCCGCCGGAACCGCCGTCAGGACGCGGCGGCGGAACGTGCGGCGGCCGTGAACCAGGCGGCGACGTCCGCCGCGGTCGACTCCACGTCCGCGACGCTCGTTCCCCGCACCACGGCGCGGCCGGCGCGGGTGGTGGTGGTCCGGGGGCTCGTCATGACCGAGCCCACCGCGAGCTTCAGCTCCGCGTCGACCACGCCGGACCTGGCCCGGATGTCCTCGACCGAGGGCATGGACAGCACCCTTCCGGGCGGAGCGCTCAGGGTCACCCAGCCGAACAGAGCGCCGTCGAGGGGCCCATCGGTCCGTGCGGGCGGGGCGGCGCCCAGCACCGCCGCCGCCCAGTGCCGGTGCAGATCGACGCCCGTGGTCAGCAGGACGGTCCGGTCGATGCGTCCGCCCGCGATACGGCCGCCGCACTCGCCGAAGACGAGGGTGCCGTCCGCCTGCTCGAAGGCCTCCAGGTGGTACACCCCGTCGGCGAAGCCCAGGGCGTCGGCCGTCTGCCGGACCAGGTGCCGGGCCCGTGTGTAGCGCGCCTCCTCCGCCGCGGCCCGCAGCGCGACCGAGCCGTTGAGCGCGCCGTCCAGCGCGGTGATCTGATTCCTGAAGTACCGGGACACGCAGATCTCGGCCACCCGGCCGTCTCTGACCGCGCCGTCGATGTGCAGTTCGTCGCCCGGCACGAACTCCTCGCACAGCCAGGGACCCGCGCCGTGCTCCCGCTGCCAGCGGGTGACGTCGGCGGCGCGGCGCAGCGCCCTGGTGTCCTGGGCCCCCGCCCCCGACGGCGGCTTGACGACGACCGGCAGCCCGCCCACCTCGGCGACGGCCTGCGCCAGCTCTCCCGGCTGCACGAAGACCGCGGACCGCGCCAACGGCACGCCGGCGCGGCGCAGTGCCGCCTTCTGGGCCTGCTTGTCGCGCAACAGCACCGCGGCGGACAGGGGCAGCGCACGCGCCGCGCAGGACGCGCCGATCAGCGCGGCCGCCACCAGGCCGTGCTCCAGGGCGCTGGTGACCACGTCGAACTCGCCGAGCGCGATCGCGTCCCGGGCGAGTCCCAGCAGGACCTGCTCGGCGTCCATCGGGTCCTCGACCACCACGATCCGCTCGACCAGGCCGCGCCCCGACAGCGAGGCCGCGTGCCGGGGCGTGGCGACACAGGTGATCCGTGCCCCCCGCTCCCCCAGTGCCGCCACGGACTCGTCCGGCTTCGCGCCGAGCAGCAGGACCCGGTCGCCGCCACCACCGACATCACGCACCATCTTCCCCTCCCGAGGTAACCGCCGTCCGACATCGCCGCGGGGATGACCGCGGTGCCCGCCCCCCGACCCGTCACCACACCCCTCGCCACCGGCTCCGCCGTGTCGCCGGGTCACCCGGCCACCAGGGTGGCCCGATCGAACGGGTCGATCCGCCGCGCGAAGTCCCCGTGCTCGGCGACCGCCAGCCCCTGGCTGTACGGCACGCCGTGGCGCTCCAGCTGCGCCGCGACCGCCGGTGACGGGCCGGCGAACCGCAGCAGATCGGTCTCCGGGACCACCGCGATCCTCGGGTCGCGCATGTCCTCGGCGGCGGCCTGTCGCAGGGCGCCGAGGCGGTGTTCGACATGCGGCCAGTAGCCGGCCATCTTGGCGCCGCCCAGCACGTGGCAGTCGCCCAGCAGCGGGAGCATCGCCAGGTTGCTGTAGTTGTCGAACACGGTCGCCTGCCGGGCCGGGCACTCCACGAGCACGCCGTCGGGACCCGCCCGCCGCCCCTGCGCCTGGTCGGTGAGCAGACGGCACCAGGCGGGCAGCGGCTCGCCTGCGGCGGACGCCGGACCGGCCGCCTGTTCCCGCACGAAGGAGACGAGCAGCGAGAGCGGCAGATACGTCACCGTCCGCCCGGACACCATGCCTGCCGCCCGTTCGACCACCGCGCCGAGCAGCATGTAGGAGACGGCCAGGTCCGCCCCCCACCGGGCGGCGCGGGACGCGTCGAGATCGGTCGTGGACGCCTCCTCGGGCACGACGTCCATCGGCGGCCGGCCGGCGACGATCACGTGCTTGCGCTTCTTGTTCCGGGAGAACTGGCGGTGGCAGCGCACCTTCCCGTCCTCGCCCAGGTACCACCAGGCGTAGGGCCGCCAGCCGAGGTCGGAGAAGTTGACGTGGGTGAGGACGACGCGCACGTGGTGGGCCGGGTCCGGGTCCCGTCGCTGGACGCTCCCCGCGTACCAGCAGACCCTTGTGCGCGGGTCGAACACATTGGGGCTGGCGTGCGGCAGCGACACCAGGACGGACTCGCTCGCCGCCCACCGGTCCAGCGCGGCGTCGTCGAGACCCAGCAGGGCCAGGGCCTCGCCGGCCGCGGCGGCCGGAGCGTCCGCGCGGATCAGGTCCAGGCGCCTGCGCCGTACGTAGTCGATGAACGCGGTCTTAGTTCGCACCGACCAGTTCCTCCATCTCCCTGCTCCGTCCCACGCCCCACCAGCTGAACCCGGCCGTGCCCAGCACGAGGGCGAGCGCGATCCAGGCGGCGGTGAGGCCGAGTGCTTCGACGAGCCAGCCGGCCACGAGTGCGGCACCGCACTTGGCGACCCCCGCCACGGCGTTGCGCACCACCGTGAACCGGCCCACCTGGTCCTCGGGCGGCGCCTGGTTGGTCAGCACCTGCATCACCATCACATGGGTGGTGACGACGGCGCTGAGCACGAGGAAGAGCATGACGACGGCGGCCGGCCAGCGGGTGACGGCGATGCCGACGGCCAACGCGGCGCCGGTGAGGAAAGCGGTCCGCAGGACGAGGTCCGACGACAGCCGGCCGCTGGACAGCGCGGTGCCCGCGAGGAACCCGCCGCTCATGCCGGCCACGCTGAGCACCGCGTAGAAGTCGCCGGACCCGGGCGACACCGTCTGCGCCAGCGGCACGGCGACGGTGGACATGAAGGGCAGTGCGCCACTGCTGGGAAAGGAGTACAGCAGGATCGTGCGCAGGACCCGCGAACCGGCCGTCGTGCTCCTCGCCCGCTCTTGCCGGCCCGGCGCCGCGACCGGACCGGCTTCCCGCGCCGCGGCCGCCGGCGGGGCCGCGGCCCCGCGCGGCGACGGCGGTGCGGCGCGCCGCACCGCCATGAGCCCGGCCAGATAGAGCAGGGCCGTGGTGGCGAAGCACCAGCCGACCGCGCCGAACCCCAGCAGCACGCCCGCGGCCCCGCCGCCGACCGCCCCGCCCGCCTGCGCCAACGAGGTCGAGCGCTGGCGCAGCCGTACGGCGTCGGCCGCCGCGTACCCCTGGCGGATGAACCGTCCCGCGTGCGCCTTGTTCATCGTCTTCACGAAGCTCAGGCTGCACTGCACGGCGGCGAACGCGGCCAGGGCCGGTCCCGGCGGCGAGCCGGCCGTCCACACCAGGGTGAGCAGCGCGGACCCGGTGAACAGCACCCAGTTCGTCACGGACAGCCGGTGGGCCGCGTCCCCCGAGTCGGCCCGCTTGCGGACGATCAGTCCGAGGACGACGCCCGGCAGGTACGCCGCGGCGTTCATCGCCCCGGTCACCACCGCGTTGTGGCTCAGGCGGTAGGAGGCCCACATGATGGTGACCGCCTGGAGGGTCTCGGCGACACTGCTCGTGCAGAAGAAGGCGAGCAGCCACCTGCCGCTGTGCGCCGACCGTGAGGTTGCCTCGTGCTTCATTCGGCCGTGCCGATTCCCGTGGTCACCGGCCCAGCGCCGCTCGGGGTCATGACGGCGGCGCGCAGCCGGTCGGCCCCCTCGGGGGTCAGTCCCTCGAAGTAGGCGCGGTACTCGAAGTCGCAGGAGTTCGTCGGATCGGCGCCCCGGGCCCGGTTCCCCTCGCCGATGAGGACGACGCCGGGCAACCGGCCGGCCTGCGCCGCGGGCAGCGGCAGGCTGCCGTCGGGGTTGGGGCGGGCCCACAGCATCCCGCTGATCTCGGCCGCCGGACGCAGCGGCGCGAAGCCGAGACTGTCCATGCCGAGCTGCGTGGCCACGAAGGCGCCCCAGATGTCCGCTCCGGTCGTGACGCGCAGCAGTTCCCCCCAGCCGGCACCGGCCGGGCGCATGCCGACCTCACCGAAGGACAGGCGGGCACCGTCGTACAGGAACTCCACGTGGAAGACGCCGTCGCCGGCGTCGAGTTCCTCGATCACCCGGTGGGTGAGTTCGGTCAGCCGGGGCCGCAGCGGGTCGTCGCGGCGCAGGAACGACGTGCCCCAGGTGCCGGCGGTCTGCAACGCCGGCCGGTCGTACTCGGAGATCACCAGCCAGTTGACCCGGCCGTCGTGGAAGGCACCGTCGCAGTGGAACTCACGCTCGACCGCGACGGCCTCCTCGACCAGCCACAGGCCGTCCTGGCCCGCGAGCCAGTCGCGGGCCCGGCCGACCGGCATCCGGCGTACGTCGCGCGACGCCGAGGAGGCGATCGGTTTGACGACGACCTCGGTGACGTCGGCCCCGTCCCGCGGCCCGTCGGCCAGGAACCGTCCGGACAGCCAGGCGCGGGGGGAGGGCACCACGGAGCTGAGCCTGCCGCGCATCCGCCACTTGTTCGTGACCAGCAGGCTCTGCGCGTAGTCGAGTCCCGGCAGGCCGTACTGGCTGCGCAGGAAACCGGCGGCGAGCATGGTGCTCTCGCTCGTCGCCACCACCGCGGCGAACGGCCGGCGGGCCATCAGCTCGTCGGCGGCGCGCAGGAGTTCGGGTCCGGGCAGGGCGCCGTGCCGCTCGGCGTCGGCGGGGAGACGGACGAACTCGTGGGTGTCCGAGAAGGTGTCCATGGCCCGGCGGGCCCATTCCTTGTCGCGCCCGAGCACGAGCACGCGGGTCCTGGATTCCGACACTTAGGCGCTCCGGTTGAAGTCAGCTATCGCACGCAGTTCGTGCACCAGTTCCTTGTGGGTCGCCGCCTTGACGATGGCGTGTCCGCAGCGGCCGTAGATGCCCTGCCGGCCGTTCTCCGGCGCGGGATAGTCCAGTTCGACCAGCTCGAAGCGGTCGCGGAAGGAGTCCTCCGTCAGCTCCGGGTCGGGGCTGCGGACGAGGTAGATCCAGCCGAACAGCTCGGCGGGCTCGCTCTCCTGCCCGGGCAGCTCGGGCACCCGGCCGAGGGCCACGTCGATCGTGGCACCGTACAGATCGACTCCGTGTGTCATGCGCAGCACCTCGGGTGTCAAGGCGCCGGCCGGCCGCGCTCCCACCTCGCCCAGGACCAGTTCCCCGTCGGGCCTGATGAACGCCTCGAGGTGGAAGACGGTGTCGGGGGCGGCCAGTTCGCGCAGCACGTCGGACGCGAACCGGGTGGCGCGGTCGGCCAGTTCGCTCTCGGCGGGGCCGAGGGGTGCGTCGGCGACCGCCTTCCCCCGGGTCCAGCCCATCAGCGGGTCCAGGTAGCTCGACACCGCCGCCCAGACGGGCCGGCCGTCCCACCACACGCCGTCGACGTGGATCTCGCGTCCCTCGACGTACGACTCGGCGACCGTCCGGACGTCGGACACGAACGGATGGCGGCGCAGGTAGTCGTCGAGTTCGGCCTGGTCGTGGACGGCCTCCGTGGCCTGGGAGCCGAAGCCGTCCGCCGGCTTGACCACGAAGGTCGCGCCCAGGCGTTCCGCCAGTGCCGCGTAGTCGGGATCGGAGGGTTTCACGTACACGCACTCGGCCGTCGGAACGGCCGGGGACACGGCAGCCTTCTGGATCCGTTTGTCGCGGAACCTCAGGCACCGCGCCGGGTCGGTGTCGCCGGGCAGCCCGAACACCGAACGCAGTACGGTCGCCGCGAACATGGGGTGTTCATGGCCGGTGACGACCGCGCTGATGCCGCCGCCCGGGTACTCCGTCACGGCACGCAGGACCTCCTCGGCGTCGGCGAGGTCGGCGACCCTCGTGTACGACAGGCCGCTCAGCCCCGGCTTGAGCTTGTCGACGACGAAGTGCAGATCGAGGTCGCGCCGCCGAGCCGCCTCGACGAACCCCGCTCGATACCCCAGACAGACAACAGTCACTCTCGTACACCGATCTCTTTGACGTACAGGTGGTGGGCCGGGGGGAACGGTCCCGTCGGCCGGTACCCCAGGGAGGTGAAGAACTCGATGTTGGCGCCGAGGCTGTCGCGCAGGGCGACGACCATGCGGCGCGTTCCCAGACCGAGGGCCCGCTCCTCCACGGCGGCGACCAGTCGCGTCCCTATGCCGCGCCGGCGCCAGGGGGCGCTGACGGACAGCGCGTCCAGGGTGTGTCCCGCCGGATCCGGCGTCTGGTGCACCACGCCCACGAGTTCGTCCTCCGCGTGCGCCATCAGCCAGGATGAGGCGCAGGCGCGGACGGCCTCGTCGGACCAGCGCAGAGCGGTCGGCCGGAACCCCGCCGTGAACGGCCGGTACACCTCCTGGACCAGGTCCGCCACGGACGCCGCGTCGGCGGCGCCCGCCTGCCGGATCCGGACGGTGATCACTGCGGTCGGACGGCGTAGAACGCCTCGCTGACGTACGGGAGTTCCAATCGCCCACCGCTTTCGTGCTGCGCGCACAGCCGGCGCACCCGGGCGTAGAAGACCGGCCCGACGGCGGCCACGGCGCGCTGGGCCTGCGTGGAGGAGGAGCTCATGGTGACGAATTCCTCGACCGTCAGCGTCTGGGTCCAGTCCGCCGCTCGGCGCTCCACCCGCGTGAACGTCCCGCCCAGTTCGGCGGCGATGTCGAAGCTGCGGTAGGAGCGGCTGTAGCCCGGGGAGAGTTCCTCCAGCAGGTCCTCGTAGGCGGCGGCGAACCCGCCGGCCGCGTGGTTGCGGTTGTTCTGGACGACCAGGCACACCCCGGTGGGGCTCAGGCTCCTGGCGGCCTCCCGCACGTAGGCGGCCCGGTCCATCCACTGGTAGGACTGGGCGGCGACCACGAGGTCGAGGGTGGCGGACGGGCACGAGGCGAGGTAGCCCTCGGCCGTGCCCTCATGCCATACGACCTGCGGGAACTTCTCGCGCCCGACGCGGATCATGTCCGTCGAGACGTCGACGGCGTGCACCTCCGCGTCGGCGGGCAGTTGCGGCAGCAGTCCCTCGAGGGCGATGCCGGTGCCGGCCCCGGCGTCGACGACCCGCAGCCGGCCGGCCTTCGGGAGGTACTCGACGAGGTGCTGGAACAGTTCGGCGGGGTAGCGCGGCCGAGCCTGGTCGTAGTTGTTGGCCAGTCCGTCGAACTTGGCTTCGGTGGTGGACAAGTGGCTTACTCTCCGGGAACTCGGGTCTTCACACGGGACAGGAGTCCGCCCTGGGCGATCATCTCCAGGAGGAGGGGCGGCGGTTTCGGGAAGGTGGAGAGGGTCGTCCCCTCGCAACGGATCTCCCCGCGTCCGAGGTCGAGGGATATGGTCATCCCCTCGGTCAGGCGGTCGGTGTCGGTCTCGATGGCCGGCAGGGCCAGGTTCCAGCAGTTGCGGAAGAGGATGCGCCCGAAGCGGGGGGCGATCACCAGGCCGATCCCGTTGGCCAGGAGGGTGGAGACGGCCTGTTCCCGGGAGCTGCCGATGCCGAAGACGGAGTCGCTGACGATCGCGTCCCCCGGCTGGACGGTGTCGACGAACCCGGGGAGGTACGCCTCGAACAGGTGCGGTGCGAGCAGTTTCGGATCGGTGTGCATGTGCTTGTACCGGGCGGGGATGATGTCGTCGGTCGAGACCATACCCGTGACCCGGCGTACCCGGTGGGTCGATGTGTGTGTCACGGCAGGTCCTCCACACGGGGAATCGCACCGGACAGCGCGGTGGCGGCGGCCACGACGGGCGAGGACAGGTAGATGTCGGCCTCGGGATTGCCCATCCGGCCGCGGAAGTTGCGGTTCATGGTGGACAGCACGTTCTCGCCCCGGGCGGGCAGCGGGCCCTGGGTGCCCACGCAGGCGCCGCAGCCGGCCGGGGTGACCACGGCTCCCGCGGTCAGCAGAGTGTCGATGTAGCCGGCGCGCATGGCGTCCCGGTACACGGCGTTCGAGCCCGGGGTCACCACGAACTGGACTCCCGCGGGCACCCTGTGGCCGCGCACGACCGCGGCCGCCTCGGCGATGTCCTCCAGCCGGCTGTTGGTGCAACTGCCCAGGAAGACGTACGAGATCGGGGTGCCCGCCGCCTCGTCGAGCGGCACGGTCCGGGCCGGGAGGTGCGGGAGCGCCACGGTCGGCTGGAGACCGCTGATGTCGAAGTCGACGCGGGCGAGTCCCGGGGCCGTCCCGGTGGGGATCGTCTCCTGCTCGTCGGGGACGAACACGCACTTCGCGCCGAGTTCGACGCCCAGGCTGGCCAGGCTCGCGGACGCGTCGCGCGACAGCGCGCGCACCCACGCGCCGGTGAACTCCACCGACCGGTACAGGAAGGGCTCCTGGCCCTTGTCCCGCAAGAGGCTGAGGAGGACGTCCCGCGGCCGGGTGGCCCGGGCCGGTGTCCCGGTGAACCTCACCTCGACGGTCTCGGGGACCCGCAGCCAGGTGGTGCCCGTCACCATCGCGGCGACGATGTCCGAGGCGCCCATGCCGAGCCCCAGCGCCCCGAAGGCGCCGCCCACACAGGTGTGGGAGTCGGAGCCCAGCACCAGGGCGCCCGGGGAGAACCAGCCGAGCTCGGCGGCGAGGACGTGGCTGATTCCCTGTCCGCGTGCGCGTACGTCCACCCCGAGACGTGCCGCGAAGCGGTCCGCGTCCTTCATCCGGTCCGCCATGTCGACGTCGGCCACGAGAACGGAGTGGTCGAAGACGAAGCTCACCCGTTCCGGGTCGAAGACCGTCGTGAAGCCGTGCTGCTCGTACAGTCTGGCGACGGTGGGCGCGTTGCCGTCCTGCACGTAGACCCGGTCGGGACGGACGGTGACCAGCCGGCCCGGTGCGACCGGGCCCTCCTCGCCGGCCAGGTGGCCGGCGATGATCTGTTCGGCCAGCGGGACGCCGGCTACGAGTTCGCTCGTCATCTCGGCCCTCAGCGCTGCGCGGCGCGGGCCTTGCCGGCCATCTCGCGCAGCCGGTGCGCGGGGACGGTGCCACCGGTGGCGATGGCCTCGGCCCGCACCTCCCGCAGCAGCTCGTCCAGCACGTCCGCCTCCAGGTCGGCACCGTCCTCGCCGAGCGCGTGGGCGATCACACCGCGGCCGGAGTGCTTGCCCACGAGGAGCTTGCGCTCGCCGCCGACCCGGTCCGGGGGAAAGGGCTCGAACGTGGAGGAGTCCCGGAGCATGCCGGTGGTGTGGATGCCGGACTCGTGCGCGAAGACGTTGGGGCCCACGATCGGCTGCCACGGCGAGGAGGGGAAGCCGCAGGCGTGGGAGACCAGGCGGGACAGCGCGGTGAGCCGGCTGGTGTCGATGCCGAGGTCGACGTCGTACCACTGGAGCAGGCTCATCACCACCTGGGCGAGGTCCGCCATGCCGGCCCGCTCGCCGATGCCGTTGACCGTCACGTGGAAGTACCGCACCCCGGCCTCGATGGCGGCCAGCGTGTTGGCCACCGCCATCCCGAAGTCGTTGTGGCAGTGCGCCTGGAGGTCGATGTCGCAGACCCCGGTGATGGCGCGTACCCGTTCGGCGTACTGGCTGGGCGACAGGATGCCGATGGTGTCGGACAGGCGCAGCCGGTCCGCGCCCGCCTCGGCGACGGCGACGGCGTACTCCTTGAGGAACTCGGGCTCGGTGCGCCCGATGTCCTCCGCGCTGATGCTGACGAAGCAGCCCTGGTCCTTGGCCATCTTGACCATGTCCTGGGCGGTGGACAGCAGCCACGCGCGGTCCCTGCGCACCGAGTTCTTCAGGTGGTTGTCGGAGGTGGGCAGGCCGATGTGCACGGCCCGGAAGCCCAGGTCGATGCTCTTCTGCACGTCACTGCGCACACCGCGGTTCCAGCCGATGAGGGTGACCTCGTCGCGGCGCTCGAGCATTTCCTTGAGGGCCCTGACCTCCTCGCCGCCCATCGTGGGGATGCCGGGTTCGATCCAGCGCACGCCGGCGTCGACGAGGGCGTTGAAGATCTTGACCTTCTTCTCCGCCGACAGGGCCACCCCGGGGGTCTGCTCGCCGTCGCGCAGGGTGGTGTCCTCAAGGATCAGGTCATCGCGCATGATGGTCTTCCCTTTCAGGAGTGGTGACGTTCTCGGTCGCGTGACTGGTTCTCGGGGCGCCGCAGCCCCAGCTTGTCGCGCAGGGTCCCGGGCTGGTACCGGCGTTTGAAGACTCCCCTGTGCTGGAGCCGGGGAAGAATGTTCTCGGAGAAGTCGACGAGGCTTTCCGGGAGCAGCGGCGGCATGATGTTGAATCCGTCGGCGGCACCGTTCTCGAACCACCTGACGATTTCGTCGGTGACCGTGTCATAGCTGCCGATGAGAGTCATGTGGCCACGGGAAGTGGTCATCCTCTCGTACAGCTGGCGTATGTTCAGGCCGTCCTCGTAGGCGAGTTTCTCTATCAGCGCGCGGCGGCTGGTGTTCGCGTTGCTGGGCGGCAGCTTCGGCAGCGGCCCTTCGATGTCGCACCCGGACAGGTCGAATCCGCCGACGAGATCCGAGAGCATGCTCAGGCCGAACTCCGGCCGGATGAGCGACTGCAGTTCCTCGACCTTCTCCTGGGCCTCTTTCCCGGTCTCGCCCGCGTACACGGTGAGGCCGGGAAGGATGATGATGCCCGGGTTCAGCCTCGGGTAGCGGGACGCGCGCCGGTCGAGGTCCTTCGCGAACACGACGGCGGAGTCCAGGTCCGACTGGGCCGTGAAAACCATCTCGGCGGTCCGCGCGGCCAGTTCACGGCCCGCCTCGGACGATCCGGCCTGCACGATGACCGGGTGGCCCTGTGGTGGCCGTGAGACGTTGAGTTCCGCGTCCAGCGAGAAGACCTTGCCGCGATGCCGGACCTTGTGCCGTTTGGCGGGGTCGTAGAACCGGCCCCGCGCCTTGTCGGCGGGGAACGCGTCGTCCTCCCAGGTGTCCCAGAGCCCGCGGACGATGTCGATGAACTCGTCCGCCCGCTGGTAACGCTCGGCGTGCGCGGGGTGGGCCGGCATCCCGAAGTTCGCGGCCGCCGCGAGCTTCGACGTGGTCACCAGGTTCCAGGCGGCGCGCCCCCGCGAGATGATGTCGAGGCTGGCGTACTCGCGGGCGAGGTTGTACGGCTCCTTGTACGTCGTCGAGGACGTCGCCACCAGGCCTATGTCCCGGCTGACCATGGCCAGCGCGCTCAGCAGGGTGAGCGGTTCGAAGAAGGTCACCCGTCCGCCGAAGCCGGCTCGGTCGTCGTTGAACACGGCCGGGGCGTCGGACAGGAACAGCGTGTCGAACAGGTGGCGCTCGGCCAGGCGGGTCACCTCGACGTAGTGGTCGAGGTTGCGCGTGGCGGTGGTGTCGCTTGCGGGATGCCGCCACGAGGCGGCGTGGTGGCCGGTGCCGTACGACACGTAGGCACCCATGACCATCTGTTCCCTGCGCTGTGCGGGCATCTGGTGGGCTCCGGTGGTCAGTTGCGCGGGGCACGCACGATGGGCCTCTTGTCGTCGGGCATCGACAGGAGCTTCGAGGTCTCGATGCACATCTCGCCGGCTTCCAGGGCGCGGCCGTGGTCGAGGATGCGGTGGCTGACCTCCTCCATCGCCCTGGTCGCCGCGCGGAGCATCTGGTTGGCGTAGATGATCAGGTCGAAGCCCGCCGCGTGGAGTTCTTCCTCGGTCACGGACGGGTAGGCCGTGGGGATCGCCACCAGGGGGGTGCCCGGGTGCCGTCTGCGCAGCTCCCGGGCCAGGTCGAGCAGGGGCGCCTCGTCCGAGCTGCGGCTGTGGAGCACCAGACCGTCCGCTCCGGCCGCCACGTAGGCGGCGGCACGGTCCAGGATCTCCTGTCGCGGCAGGCCGGTGATGAGCCCCTCCAGCCGCGCGATGATCATGAAGTCGGTGGAGGACTGGGCGGCCTTTCCGCGGGAGATCTTCTCGCAGAACTCGTCGACCCGGGCCATCGTGTGCAGCCCGTCACCCGGCAGCAGGGAGTTCCGTTTCTCCCCGGCCTTGTCCTCGATCACCACGGCCGAGACACCGCGGCGTTCCATCGCCTTGACCATGTGTTCGAAGTGGAGCGTCTGTCCTCCGGTGTCCCCGTCCATGACGAGGGGCAGCGTGCTCACGGAGAAGATCTGGTCGATCCAGGACAGCCGCAGTTCCATGTCGAGCAGTTCGATGTCCGGGAGTCCGCGCAGTGCCGAGTCGGTCAGCGAACTCGACCAGAACCCGTGGAACTCCCTTTTGTCGGGGCCCTTTCCCTGGGCATGTTCCGCGATGACGGCGGCCAGCGGACTGTGCACTTCGACGATGCGCACGGGCTTTTCTCGGGCGAAATAATCCCGAAGCGCCGCCAAACGGGTCTCGTTGCCTATGGTGGAGATACTCACTCTTTCCCCTGTCGACGAATGGTCTTCATCTCTGGCCGGGAGTGAATACTGACAGCGATGGAAGCACGGGGCGCCCGCGAGCATGCGGAAGCAGAAATCCGCACGGCGTATGACCCACTGCGCTTTCCCCCATCAGGAGCGCCCCGCCCGGTCCCGGCGAGGCAGATAAAGGAAAGGATCAGTTCCGCCTCTGCGTCAACAGTCGCCCCCGCCGCCGACCGGGCGAGTGTATGTTTCCAGCCACCCCACGGCCCTCTTCGCGTCATGCGAGGTTTACCTATCGCCCATCCGGGGCGCGGGCCCCGTCGACCGATAGTTACCTTTCCCAACCAATGGAAGTTGTATAGATCACGTTTGACCGCCCGGGGAGGCGCAGCGATCCCCGGCTGACGCGTGGCCCATACACCCATCGTTCACTCTGCGTGGCGGCGCCCGCACTTGGCCGGTTGCAGCTCACCGGCGGAGCGGCGCGCGAAGCGTGCCCGGCCTCGCGGCCGACGGTCCGGACGATCCCCGCGGTCTGACCACGTCGGTGACCGACTCGGTCGCGGGCACCTTCGGCGCCCGCTACGACGCCGACGGCGAACTGAACGAGCAGACCCTGCCCGGCGGTTACACCATGACCGAGGCCAAGGACCCGGACGGCACCGCCATCAGCCGCACCTACACACGCGACAGCGACGGCACCGTCCTGCTCGCCGACAGCATCACCGAGACCGCCCAGGGCCAGTGGGCCACCCACGCCGGCACCCCGGGCGTCACAGCCTCCCAGGCCTACGCCCACGACAAGGCCGGACGCCTGTCGCAGGTGCAGGACACCACCCCCGACGCGGTGTGCACCACCCGCGCCTACACCTTCGACAAGCACACCAACCGCAAGACCCTCGCCACCTCCACCTCCACCGCCACCGTCGGCACGGACTGCACCACCAGCGGGGCCACCGGAACGCTGACCCGCAACGTCGACGGCCTGGACGGCAACCTCACCGCCACCACCACCAAGACCGGCGGCGTCATCCTCCAGCTGGCCAACCTGCACGGCGACATCGCCCTGCAACTGCCCGCCGACAGCAGCGCCGCGCCGACCGTCCTCGACTACGACGAGTACGGCAACCCGCGCACCGACCAGCCCGCCACCCGCTACGGCTGGGTCGGCGGCAAACAGCGCTCCAGCGAAACCCCCACCGGCCTCATCCTCATGGGCGTGCGCCTCTACAACCCCGGCACCGGACGCTTCCTGTCCACCGACCCGGTTCCCGGCGGCTCGGCCAACGCCTACGAGTACTGCAACGGCGACCCGATCAACCACTTCGACCTGGACGGGCGCTCCTGGCGTTTCGCGCGCATCCTGTGGCGGAACCGCCGCGTGCAGTCGCTGGCGAACAATGTCGTTGCTGTAGGCGCGATCGCTCCCTATGCCGTATATGCAGGGGCTTATCATGTCCGCAGGCGCCATAGGTTCGGCCGCTGGGGGAATTCCTATCTTCTCACCCTGGAGATAGCCGGACTTCGAGCCGACGAACGCTTGGACGACTTCAAGAGAAGGCATCTGTGGAGGCATGAGGACACGTACGACGAACATATCCATGGCAGCTACTGCCCTCGATTCATGATGGGCCGCCGTCCCGGGATGGAATACATTTCGAAATAAACCCCACCATCAACAGGAAAGCGTACTGTGAAAGAAATCCCGCGGATCGGGGTCTTGGTTGTCATGGCACTTCTCGCCTGTTCGTGTGCCACTACCTCGGATCCGAACGAAGGGTCTGCCCACGTCACGCTGGTCAACGACACGCACACAGAAGTGACTGCCGTATGGTGTGGGTCTTGGGAATGCCGGGACGGGAATCCGCGGCTCCGAATCCAACCTGGCGCATCAGCACGCTCGGAAGTTTCTGGGCTCCAAAATGTCTTCGCTCTGACGGTTAAGCAGTCGGAGACCAGAAAGTATTTATGCATCCGGGACGGCCGACCGGAAGACCATGCCTACTCGTACGCATTTTCCAACGCGCGGGCAACCGTCACTGAAGCCTGTCGGCATCCGGCCGAACGGGTACCAACACCGGGTCTTCGAAGTTAGGCGGGGTGGAGGTGTCCGCGGGCCCGGCGGGTGGTGACGCAGCGTGTGCGTAGGCGTTGGTTGGCGGGGTTGCGGAAGCCGTGGGCGGCGCGGGCGACAAGCTTGATCACACGGTTGATGCCTTCGCTTTTGGCGTTGCTGTGTCCGGTGGCGAGGAATGCGGCGATCTCGGGCCACCAGCGGTCCACCGTGACGGCCAGGGCGGACTTCGGGGATCTCGGAGTCCGCGCACCAGGTCAGGAACTTGAACCGCAGGTGGCCGATGCGGTGACGGCCGACGCCGGTGCGGGCGCAGGCGAGCAGGTCCCGCAGCCGTTCCTTGGCGATCCAGGCGGTCAGCAGCGTCATCCCGATCGTCCCGGCGTCGATCAGTGCGTTCCACATCGTGGTGAACTGGGCGTCGGTGAGGTCCTCGCGGTTGCGCAGAAGCCGGCGTCTGGCTTTCCATTCCGGGTCGGCGGCCCGTCCGCGCCGGCCTCGCAGGGCGGCGGTGGTCCGGCGTCGGACGATGTTGAGCATCTTGTTGGCGAGCTGGACCACATGGAAGTGGTCGACCACGACCTGAGCGTGGGGTAGCCCGGTGCGGATCGCAGCGCGGTAGCCGGCGGACATGTCGATCGCGACGTAGCGGATCTGCCGGCGCCAGGCCAGCGGCGTCGTGGCGAGCCAGGCCAGCACGTCCGAGGGGGCGCGGCCCTCGACCTGCCCGAGCAGGCCCTGCACGCCGAAAGCATCCACGAAGCCGGTGTGCCAGCGATCCGCCACGGGCTCCCACCGACCTGATTCCGGGTTCTGCCGCCACTGCATGCGGCCCCGCCGGGTCTCGTCGATCCCAAGGACGTCGACCGGTTCGAGTGCGGCAGCGCTCACCTCCTGCCCTGCGGTGCGGAAGGCGTGCATCACCGTGGGCCAGGACAGGCCCAGGTCCCGGGCTGCCTGAACGACGGTGGAACCGGCGTCGCACACCCGCCGCCCGGCCGCACTCCGCAGTCGCTCGGTGATCCGGGCCCCGGCCGGGACCTGGCGCACCTGCTCGGTGAAGGTCCGGCGTGGGCAGGCCGGCTCGGTGCAGTACCAGCGTCGCTTGCGCCACACCAGCTCCAGCCCCCGCTCGCCGTAGGGCAGATCCCGTGGGCGAGTCTGCACGAATCCCTTCACATGCACGGCGAATACCCCGCAGGAGGGACAGGCCCGTGCGGCCTCGTCCGCGGTAGTCAGGTACACCCGCCGGGTGCCGTCCGCAAGCCGCTCGACCTTCTCAACTGCCAGGCCGTCCAGGTCGAGCAGCAACGTCGTATTGTTGTCCAAGCCCGTGTGTCCAGGCGTAGAGAACAGTCATGATCACCCACGACCACGGGCTTCCTGCATCCGGGGCCCAACTCACCCCGCATTCATTATCTGTGACGGTGCGACAGGCCGACTACAGCCAGACGCAAGCTCGAAGATCCGGCAAACCGGCGCATGGCGTCCTGCGCGGCCTGCCTGCGGGTGCCGGGTGCCGAGCAGGGGCGTTGCGGTGACCTCCGCGACGCTCTGGCGGAATCCGTCGACGACGGCGCGCAGAATCGAGCGGTGCGTCGCGGTCACGCGGATGACGGTCTCGGCGGCGAGGCGGTCGACGGCCTGCGCGTTCGGCGTGATCTGGTCGACCAGTTGCCGGGCGTGGTCCGTCAGGGCGCCGAGCTCGGCGCCCGCAGCGCGGTGCCCAGGGTCACGGCCTTGCCGAGCCCGTCGACGACGGCTTGTGCGCTGCGCCTGAGTGCCTGCACGGCGGCGAGCTTTCGCTCGGCTCACGTTGGGGCGTCGAGGCCGTCGGCGAGCTGCCGGGCGATGATGCCGAGTAGCCGGTTCTCGCCGTCTGCGTACAAAACGCGGGTGCGCTCGGCGAGGGGTTCGACCATGCCCGGGTGAATCGGCATCCTGCGCACCCCCGAACAATCATCCGCAGTTCTGTAGTTCCTCGCGATGCATATCCACGGGCGAACTGAGGTCATTGGGGTCGTAAGGAGGTCCTGATTCCTTACTCAACCCTCCGCTGTAACCGGTCTCCCACCAGTGGTTGAGGGAGTCGCGAAAGAACAGGAAACCTACTGTCCCTAGGTGTCCATGCTTGGGGAGTTCCGCCAACTTCTCGGGAATTATATAGGTCATTCTGGTGCAGGGCGCTACAGTCTCGGCAAAACGAAGGAACTGGGTGACCGGAGGTAAAACGATTATTGGGTCGTAAATCGGCCGCAGGCTTCGATTTTCAAGTTCGATTTGCAGCCGATCTGCGGGTCCGGGGCTCGAAACTACGAACCAGCTGATCTGTGCCGCCTCCTTGATGTCCCCTTCCTCCTCTTGTTGTCTCGTGTCGACGTACGCCAATAGGGCGAGGATCAGAGCCGGAATTGCGATGAAAGCACTGATGCCTGCGGAAATAGTGTTGATCCAGACGCTCCCTCTACTTTCATCGGTACGCCTGATCTCTTCTTGTGTGGTCCGCTGCCCTGGCAGGCGCGGTCGCCGTCTGGGGTGGGCATAGCCGGATCGTCCGCGTTTTCGTTCTTGGTGCATGGCTGCACTTTGAGGCAAGAGCTACGTCGCCGTTGCGGTTTCGCTATCGGCGGAAAGTTGAGGGGAAAGTGCCCGACGGGATCGGAGGCGGCGGCGCCGGTGTCGGCGAGGATCGCGGCGACGTCGGCCTTTACGGCGGTGTCGCCCCAATCGGGGTGCAGGGTCTTGACCTTCGTCGAGGTCGACACGGCGTCGGCCCGGTTGAGCAGGTCGAGCGTAGTCGCCGTCTGCTGCTCGGACGTGCCCCTCCGGCGTCGATCCGCAGCATGACGTGCAGCATGTGGGCGAAGGCGTGCCGCGCGTACCCGGACTTCTTCTTCCGGGTCACCATGCTGCGCTGCGTGCGGGCGTCGACCGCCACCGCATCGGCCACCTGCGGTTCAAGTTCCTGACCTGGTGCGCGGACTCCGAGATCCCCGAAGTCCGCCAACTGGCCGTCACGGTGGACCGCTGGTGGCCCGAGATCGCCGCATTCATCGCCACCGGACACAGCAACGCCAAAAGCGAAGGCATCAACCGTGTGATCAAGCTTGTCGCCCGCGCCGCCCACGGCTTCCGCAACCCCGCCAACCAACGCCTACGCACACGCTGCGTCACCACCCGCCGGGCCCGCGGACACCTCCACCCCGCCTAACTTCGAAGACCCACCAACACCTACGACACCGCCGACCGGCTGGTGAACAGCGGCTACACGTACAACACCTTCGGCCGCACCACCGCCCTGCCCGGCACCGCCATCGGCTACTACACCAACGACCTCGTCCAGCAGCAGACCGCCGGCGACCAGCGCCAGACCTGGACCCTCGACTCGGCCCTGCGCCGCCGCGGCTTAAGCTGTCTGCGCGAGAGAGTCCACCCGAACATCGACCTCTGGTGGGAGCTCTGAGACCGGTCCGCCCCGGAGCTGATGAGGATCCGCGCAAGACGGCCGGGGGCGTGGGGCGCGTTGAACGGTACCCGGTGCCGTTCAGGTGCAGAGGGAACGGTAGGAGCAGCGTGGGCGCCAGCGAGATGTACGGGACACAGCGGGGGGCGATCGCGGCTCTCCTGGAGGCCGTCGGCGACTCCGTGATGGTGCTCTCGTATCAGGAGGACCGATCGTTTGCCGCCATGAGTCTGGACCGCTTCGGAGCGGCGGGGTCGGTCCGGCTGGACTGGCGTGGGCATGAGGTGATCGACCGGTGCGACGCATTCGATGGCGGGCAGCTGCGCAGGACTGTTCTTGCGCATGCCGAGCCGGGCGAACTCGCGATCGTCTTCTGGGACAACCTTGCGGTGCCGTCGGTGGCGCTGGAGGCCTCTCTGATCGCGGACCACGCCGAGGTGGTCGAAGACGTCCGTCCCAACTGCTGGATCTACCTCGCCGGCAGCGCGGTCCTGGTTGAGCGGCACGACGGTGAGGGGCTGACGGTAGCGCGGGTGCCCGGTTGACCCCGCCCCCCAGTGGTGCGTCCCGTATCGCTACTCGACCAACCACCAGGTGGTCATCGACGCCGACTCCCGCTTGGTCGTCGCCGTCGGCCGGCCCGCGCCGGGCAATAGCAACGAATGTGCGACTGGAAGCAAGAGCACAACCACTCCCACAAGCAGGTCCGTGCCCGCGTTGAGCACGTCTTCGCGCGCATGAAGACCTGGAAGATCCTCCGCGACTGCAGCCTGAAGGGCAACGGCGTCCACACCGCGATGCTCGGCATCGCCCGCCTGCACCACCTCCTACAGCCCGTGTAGACCACCCGCGCAGCGCGAACCCGGCGACCGCGGACGCGCTCAAAGATCGATTGCGGGACAGCCCTTAGGACCTGCGGTTTTCCACGATTTTGGTCACCAGAGTCAGCAGCCGCGCGTGCGGCCACGCCTGACCGGCGAGGAGGAGGCCACCGGAGGTCTGGGCGTCGGCAAGGAGGAGCCACCGACTGAAATCCTCGCCGGGTTACGTCGGTCAGCGCCCCTGGTATCCGCGCCACACCGGAGGTGTGTGCGTGGCCGGTACACCCGTCAGCCGGGCGTGTGCCAGGACGAAGTCAGTGCCTGGCCTGCCCCTGCTTCTTGTCCCGCTCCTCCTGTTCCTCCTGCTCCCTGCGACGAGCCTCGAGGCGTGCGCGCTGCGGCTTCACCACGTAGATCGGATCCTTCGTGGACTCCACGCCGGCCTCGAAGGTCCCGAAGCGCTGGAACCCGCTGCCCGCGAGGAGCGCCAGGCCGCCGAGCGCGGCGACGACGCGGCTGCGCCGGGCGAAGGTGAGCGCGGCGACCGCGCCACCGATGGTGAGGTACTCCGAGATCTTGCGCAGCCTGTGCGGCTCACCATGCGTGTACGTCGACGTCTCGAACGTCGGCTTGTGGTCGATGCGGTGGGCCGCCGCGATCTCGATCGCGGCGCCGAGGAGAGCCAGCCGCCGGGCCGGACCCGCCTCCGACACCGGCGAGCAGACCATCGCCAGACCCGCACCGCTGGCGACGGCGGAGCCCGCGAAGACGAACGGCAGTTCACGGTAGGCCTCGTGCCAGGCGGGCACCGCGGTGTCGGCGAGGAGAACGGCCGTGTAGGAGGCGAGCGCGGGGGCGAACACGGCCGCGGAGATGCCGCTCAGCCGGGCCACCCATTTCAGGGTGGTGCCGAGGGAGCCTTGGGTGCGCCATGGCTTCGGCAGAAGTTCGACCATTCCGGCCAGCGAGCTGCCCGGGCTGTAGAACATCAGGATCCAGGTGCCCATCGACATCGGGGAAGTCGGCTTCGCCACCCGCATCATGTGGTGGAAGCGCAGGGGGCGGCCCAGGTCGCCGATGAGGAAGTAGCTGCTGGCGAGCAGCGCCCCGAAACCGCCGATACGGCAGGACCGGCACAGCTGCGGCCGATCGGTCAGGTCGGCGCCCGCCGCCAGCAGGGCGGCGCCGGCCGAGAGTCCACCGGAGAGGAGATAGGCGGGGACCTTCCACTCCCAGAGCGGAGGTTTGAGCACCGGGCGTCCGTAGTACGACTTGAACTCCGCGGGAGGGACCACCGACTCCTTTCCCTCGCCGCCCTTGTGGCCCTTTTTCCGCTTCTTGCCGCTGCTGCCGCCCGCGGAGGACGTGCCCGTGGAGTCGGCGGCTCCCGCTTCGTCCTGCGGCTCGTGGCGCGCCCGTTCGCCCCTGGTCATCTACGGCCTCCCTTGACGAACACGACAGCGGCCGAGGCCACCATGAGCCCGGCGGCCACGCCCGCGTGCTTCCACATGGACCCCACGTCCCGGGTGGTGACGATCGGGTCCGGCGGCAGCCCGTAGACCTCTGGCTCGTCGAGGAGCAGGAAGAAGGCGCCATCGCCGCCGACCCCGTCCTCGGGGTCACGACCGTACAGCTGAGCGGAGGCCACACCCGCCTCGTGTAGTTGCTCCAGGCGGCGGTCCGCGCGCTCCCGCAGTTCGTCGAGCACGCCGAACTGGATGGAGTCGGTCGGGCAGGCCTTGGCACAGGCCGGCTCCAGACCGCCCTTGAGCCGGTCATAGCACAGGGTGCACTTCCAGGCCCGGCCGTCGTCGGGGCGCCGGTCGATGACGCCGTAGGGGCAGGCGGAGACGCAGTAGGCACAGCCGTTGCAGATGTCGGGCTGGACCACGACGGTGCCGAACTCGGTACGGAAGAGCGCGCCGGTCGGGCAGACGTCGAGGCAGGCCGCGTGGGTGCAGTGCTTGCACACATCCGAGGACATCAGCCAGCGGAAATCGGTGCGGGTCTCCGCGCCGCTCGCGGCGCCGGGCAGTCCGAAGCCGGGGAAGCCCAGGTGCACTGGCTCGGTGCCCAGTTCGCCGCCGGCCCGGTGGCCCTTGCGGATCGCCCCGGCGACGACCTCGGCCGCCGGCCCGGTGCCGGAGGGCCCGGTGGGCAGACCCTGCAGACCGGCGTCCTGCGTACCGAGCTGCAGATCCTGTTCGATGAAGGCGACGTGCCGCCAGCTGCTGGCACCGAGCGAGCCGGTGTTGTCGTAGGACATACCCAGCAGGTCGAATCCGTCGGCCGGTACGCCGTTCCACTCCTTGCAGGCCACCTCGCATGCCTTGCAGCCGATACAGACGGAGGTGTCGGTGAAGAAACCCATCCTGGGCGGGTGGTCCTCGGGGTAACCGGCGTCCCCGGCGGGGTCCTCCAGCGGGCCGAAGAAGCTGTTCTCGTTCTTTCTCGTCTCGGTCATGAGGAGCCCTCCGACCCGTCCGTGCCGGCAGCGTGGCCGTTACCTGGATGCCCGTCCGTCCCCGAATCGGGAACGTCGACCGTCAACTCGTGGGTGCCCGTGTCCAGGGTGATCCCGGCGCGGCGCCGGTAGTCCTCGACATACTCCAGGAGTTCGGGACCGCGGGGGCGCCGTCCGGGCTGAATGTCGCAGGTGACCACCTTGCTCTCCTGGATCAGCACGTTGGGGTCGAGCACCACGCCGATCAGGTCGTTGACCACGTCGCCCGTGGTGATCCCGCGGCTGCCCCAGTGGTAGGGCATCCAGAGCTGGTGCACCTTGCGGCCGTCGAAGTTCAGCGGCGCCAGCCGGTCGGTGACGACCACCCTTGCCTCGACCGCAGTGCGGCTGGTGATCACGTGTGCCCAGCCCATGTGGTGCAGGCCCCGCTCGGCGGCGAGCTCCGGCGACACCTCCACGGTCAGGCCGGGCTGCAGCTCCGAGAGGTAGGGCAGCGTGCGGCTCATCGCGCCGGCCGTATGGTGCTCGGTGTACCGGGAGGCGGTGAACACGTACGGGAACACCTCACTGTGCCCCTGAGGCGGCGAGGGGTTGTAGGGGTTGTAGGTCTTCTTGTAGATCATCCGGGTCGGGTTGGACTGCTGACCGTAGAGGTGGTTGCGTACGACCGACTCCTCCGGCTCGTAGTGAGTGGGCAGGGGGCCGTCCACCAGACCGGTCGGCGTGAACAGCGCTGCCTTCCCGTCGCCCATCATGATGAACGCGTCGTCGCCGGTCAGCGCCTCTGGACCGGCCGCGTCCGGCGGAGGCTCGTAGCGCGGCGGCTTGTTCCGCTGGAAGTCCGGGTCGTCGCCGCCGACCCACTCACCGCGTTCCTCGTCCCACCAGATGAGGGCTTTGCGGTCGCTCCACGGCCGTCCGTCGGGGTCCGCGGACGCCCGGTTGTAGAGAATCCTCCGATTCAGCGGCCACACCCACCCCCACTGGCCGTCCAAGATCGGGTGCTCGAAGCGCGAGTTGCGTCGCCGGGCGTGATTGTGCTCGTTCGCGAAGACGCCACTGTAAATCCAGCAGCCACACGCGGTGGTCCCGTCGGCCTTGAGGTCCTCGTAGCTGCTCACGGTGCGGCCGGTGCGCAGGTCGATGCCGTTGATGTGGCGCAGGACGTCCTCGGCGGACGGCTCGTCCCCCTCCTCCATCTCGTAGTCCCAGGCCATGTCGAGGACGGGACGGTCGCGCTCGTCCTCCGAACCCTCCAGTTTCGCCCGGAGGATCCGGCCGAGGTGGTAGAAGAACCACAAGTCGGAGCGGCGGTCGCCGATGGGTTCGACGGCCTTGTCACGCCACTGGACCATGCGCTGTGTCTGCGTGAAGGTGCCGGCCTTCTCCACGTGCGAGGCAGCGGGAAAGAAGAACACCTCTGTGGGACAGGTCTCGGTGGAGATCTCGCCCCTCTCGATCTCCGGCGCGTCCTTCCAGACGGTCGCGCTCTCGATCATCGCCAGGTCGCGGACGACCAGCCACTCCAGCTTGGCGAGGGCGAGTCGTTGCAGCCTTCCGTGTGCGGAGCCGACCGCGGGGTTCTGCCCCACCAGGAAGTAGCCGTACACCTTGCCTTCGAGCATGTCCATGGCCGTGCGGTAGGTGCCGTGGTCGTCGTTGATGCGTGGCAGGTAGCCGTAGCAGAAGTCGTTCTCCGGGGTGGCCGCGTCGCCCCAGTACTCCTTGAGCAGGGAGATCATGTAGGCGTCGGCGGCGTCCCAGTAGCCCTTGCGCATGACGTGGCGTACGTCGTCCAGGAACATGCCCAGGGTCTCATGGGTGACGTTGGGCATCGGGAGGTAGCCCGGCAGCAGGTTGTACAGGGTCGGGATGTCCGTGGACCCCTGGATGCTGGCGTGGCCGCGCAGGGCGAGGATGCCGCTGCCGGGGCGCCCGAGGTTGCCGAGCAGCAGCTGGACGATGGCACCGGCCCGGATGTACTGGGCGCCGACGCTGTGCTGTGTCCAGCCGACGCTGTAGACGAGTGCGGTGGTGCGCTCGCGGCCCGAGTTCTCGGTCCAGGTGCGGCACACGTCGAGGAACTGCTGCTGGGTGATGCCGCAGACCCGCTCGACCATCTCGGGCGTGTACCGGGAGTAGTGCCGCTTGAGTACCTGGAGCACACAGCGCGGGTGCTGCATGGTGGGGTCGGTGGCGATTCGTCCGGGCGGGCCCGGCGGCGACTCGTGACCGCCGGCCGCCTGTGCGGGGGTTGCGGAGAGGAGTGTGCTGCCCTGCCGTCCGTCGCTCTCTTCGGCGACCTCGTACGCCCAGCTGGTGCTGTCGTACGAACCGGTCTCCGGGTCGTAGCCGCTGAACAGGCCGTCCAGGTCCTCGGTGTCCCGGAATTCCTCGTTGACCAGAAACGTGGCGTTGGTGTACGCCTGCACGTACTCCTTGAAGTGCAGGTCGTTGGAGAGGATGTAGTTGACCACTCCGCCGAGGAAGGCGATGTCGGATCCCACCCTGATCCGCACGTGCTGGCCGGCATGGGCGCTGGTGCGGGTGAAGCGGGGGTCGATGTGGATCACTTTGGTGCCGCGCACCTTGGCTTCGGTGACCCACTGGAACGCGACGGGATGGGCTTCGGCCATGTTCGAGCCCATGATGATGATGCAGTCGGAATTGGTCAGGTCCTCCGGGTAGTTGGTAGCGCCGCCACGTCCGAGACAGGTTCCCAGACCGGGAACGGTGGCGGAGTGTCAAATACGCGCCTGGTTCTCGATCTGCAAGGCACCCAGAGCGGTGAACAACTTCTTGATCAGGTAGTTTTCCTCGTTGTCCAGCGCCGCGCCGCCCAGGCCCGCGAAACCCAAGGTGCGCCGCAGTGGCCGGCCCTGTTCGTCGGTGTCCTGCCAGCCCCGGCGCCGGGCGTCCAGGACCCGGTCGGCCACCATGTCCATGGCCGTGTCCAGGTCCAGGTGCTGCCACTCGGTCGCGTAGGGAGCCCGGTAGAGCACCTTGTCCTCACGCTGCGGCCCGGTGACGAGCTGCTTGCTGCAGGATCCCTTGGGGCACAGACGGCCGCGGTTGACCGGGCTGTTCGGGTTGCCCTCGATCTGGATGACCTTCTCGTCCTTGACGAAGACGTTCTGTGAGCAGCCCACGGCGCAGTAGGGGCACACCGAGTGCACTACTCGGTCGGCTTCCTCGGTGCGGGGCTTGAGATGGGCCGACCTCTTCGACTGGACCGCCAAGCCGCGGCCCAGCCAGTCTGCACCGGTGATCTGCCGGTACACGGGCCACAGATCCAACCACCGTTTCACGCCCATCCGCCTGCTCCTTCGTGCATGGGCCCCCAGCCTGTTCGACGCTACCGGCTCAAAGACCCGTCGCAAGTCAGCGCGCCGCGGACCAGGACCGGCAAGGCCTCTTCCAGGTGGATATATGCACGGCGAACAACGCCACGCGGCGCAAGGTTGTTCGCCTCCGAGCCCGAGCAGGTGAAGACGATCTCCTCCGGACCGCAAGGCGCACCGCAGCGGCGGCACGAGTGAACCCACAAGACCGTTCTCGCTGCGGCACGTCGCGCGCCGTCGGCTTCACCGCGGCCCGGTGTCCCCAGGGAGGCCTTCCAGGTCGGCGGCGACATCGGTGTGCCGGGCGATTTCCGTCAGCGCGCGAGCCATGACCGAGACCGGCTCCCGAGTGGTGACGACCAGCCCGACCGGCACGGTCCGGGCGGGCTCGGTCAGTGGTACCGCCCGCATGCCGTGCGGGACACCGAAGACATGCAGCCAGGTGTGCGGCACGATGCTCGCCCACTGCCCCGTCCTGACATGGGCGAACAGTGCGGCCACCGAATCGGTCTCGACGCGGGGTGATGGCCGCAGCCCGGCCTCGGCGAACAACTCGTCCAGGACCTGACGCCCTTGCATGGACCCGGTCAACAGGCACAGCGGGAGCCTTGAGGCATCCGTCCACGTCGCCGTCGTGGGATCGGTGAGGCCGTCCACGGTGGTGGTCAGCAGCACATACCGTTCCTCGTACAGCGGGACCGCCCGGAAATTCTTGGAGAGGTCCTTGTGTAGATAGGTGATTCCGGCGTCGAGCTCGAAATTCTGCAGTTGCCGGAGAATTTCCTCCGACCGGAGATCCGCCATGACTTCCACGGTGACCAGTGGGTGCGCGGTGCAGAACGGGCCGGTCAGCAGGGAGACGGCACCGGAAGCGGTCGGGACCGCACCGATCCGCATCCTGCCGCTGAGCCCGGTGCGCAGCGCGCTCACCTCGTTCTTCAGGGCGTCGCGATCGGCCAGGATCCGCTGCGCCCACATCACGATGCGTTCGCCCTCGGGCGTGAGACCCTCGTACTTGCGGCCGCGGCGGATCAACGGCACATCCAGTTCGTCCTCCAGCTTTCTGATCGCCTCGGAGAGGGCGGGCTGAGAGACGTAGCAGGACTGGGCGGCTCGGGCGAAATGGTGCTCGCGAGAGAGGGCCACCAGGTATTCGAGTTGACGAAACAGCACGTGATGGGTTTACCGGACAATTCATCCGAAAGCCAATCGTGGTTGCCCGGCGTGCCCCGGGTTACCGCACAGCTGTGTTGCGGCGTGCGGTCCAGGTGGGGGCCGTGCCCTTTCAGGACCGCCTACGCCGCGAGCCAGGCAGGGCCTGCGGTCGCCAGTCACGGCGAGGGCAGATCAGACGGGCACTGTCGCCAGGCGCTCGGTGCCGGTGTATACGTTCATCGAGGCGCCACGCAGGAAGCCGACCAGGGTCAGCCCGCTTTCCGCGGCCAGGTCCACCGCCAGCGAGGACGGGGCGGAGACGGCCGCCAGTACGGGGATCGCGGCCATCGCCGCCTTCTGCACCAGTTCGAAAGAGGCCCGTCCGCTCACCATCAGCACCGTCCCGCGCAGCGGCAGCATCCCGGATCGCAGGGCATGGCCGACGACCTTGTCCACGGCGTTGTGCCGGCCGACGTCCTCGCGCAGGCACAGCAATTCACCGTCGGCCGAGAAGAGTCCGGCGGCGTGGAGGCCGCCGGTGCTGTCGAAGACCCGCTGGGCGGCCCGCAGTCGGTCGGGGAGCACCGTCAGCACCTCCGGTCCGATGCGCAGCGGGTCCTCGGCGACGGACCACGAGGCAGAGGTGCGCACCGCGTCCAGGCCGGCCTTGCCGCACAGCCCGCACGACGACGTCGTGTAGAAGTTCCGCTCCAGCGACGCGTCAGGGGCAGCCACCCCCGGTGCGAGGACGAGGTCCACCACGTTGTAGGTGTTGCCAGCGTCGGATGTGGCGCCCGCGCAGTAGCGGATCGCGGCCACGTCGTCGGCGGCGTGAACCACGCCTTCGCTCACCAGGAATCCGGTCGCGAGATCGAAGTCGTCGCCCGGGGTGCGCATGGTCACGGTGAGCGGACGGCCACCGACCCGGATCTCCATCGGTTCCTCGGCGGCCAGGGTGTCCGGCCGGTAGGAGGACACACCTTCCCGGATACGCAGGACTCGGCGCCGCGCGGTCACTCGTCCCATGGTTCACTCCTCTCTTCGAAGGCCCGCTCCGACGGTGCGTGCGGTTGAGTTCGTCCGACGCATCGGAGGACCAGAGACCGCCATCGGGGGTGTCGCGCCAGTGGATTCCGTCCGTCCGCAGCGGGCGAGGACCTGCTCCAGCCCGGTTCCCGTCCGGCCGCGGCCCGTACGGACCCGCGGTTGGAGCGGGCCCATGGGCTACATCGACGGGCACTGGAGGCGCAATCGGTCTTTGGCTCAGGCCGCTTCGCGGGTGGGTTCGAGGCGGATGATGACGCCTTTGGAGGTGGGGCAGTTGCTGATGTCGGCGACGCTGTCGAGGGGTACGAGGACGTTGGTTTCGGGGTAGTAGGCGGCTGCTGAGCCGCGGCTGGTGGGGTAGGCGACTATCTGGAAGTCGGGGGCCCGGCGTTCGGTGCCGTCGTGCCAGATGCTGACGAGGTCGACGTGATCGCGGTCTTGGAAGCCGAGTGTGGTGAGGTCGTCGGGGTTGACCATGACGACGCGGCGGGCGTTGTGGATGCCGCGGTAGCGGTCGTTGGGGGCGTACCAGATGGTGTTCCACTGGTCGTGGGAGCGCAGTGTCTGGAGGATGAGGTGGCCCTTGGGGGCTTCGAGCTTGGCGAACTCGTTGCGGGTGAAGACGGCTTTGCCGCTGGGAGTGGGGTAGATGTGCGAGTTGACGGGGTTGGGCAGGACGAAACCGCCGGGCTTGCCGACGCGGGTGTTGAAGTCCTCGAAGCCCGGGATCACTCGTGCGATCCGGTCACGGATGGTGTCGTAGTCGGCCTCGAACTGTTCCCAGGGGATGTCCACCTTGTCGCCGAGGGTGCGTCGGGCCATGCGGGAGATGATGGCGACTTCGCTGAGCAGGTGTGGGGAGGCCGGGGTGAGGCGGCCTCGGGAGGCATGGACCTCGCTCATGGAGTCTTCGACGGTGATGAATTGTTCGCCGCTGTCCTGTACGTCGCGGTCGCTACGGCCCAGGGTGGGCAAGATGAGGGCGGTGTCGCCGCAGACGGTGTGGGATCGGTTGAGTTTGGTGGATACCTGTGCGGTCAGCCGGCAGTTGCGTAGGGCTGCTTCGGTGACGTTGCTGTCGGGGGTGGCGCGGGCGAAGTTGCCGGCGACTCCGATGAAGACGTGGGCTTTGCCGTCGCGCATGGCGCGGATGCCGTTGACGGCGTCCAGGCCGTGGTGGGTGGGTGGGGTGAAGTTGAATTCTGTGCCGAGTGCGTCGAGGAATTCCTGCGGCATCTGTTCCCAGACTCCCATGGTGCGGTCGCCTTGCACGTTGGAGTGGCCGCGGACGGGGCAGACGCCGGCGCCGCGTTTGCCTATGTTGCCGCGCAGCATGAGGAAGTTGCAGATTTCGCGGATGGAGGCGACCCCGTGTTTCTGCTGGGTGATGCCCATCGCCCAGCACACGATGATGCTGTTGGCGTTCAGCACCCGTTGGTGGACCTGTTCGATCTCTTCTCGGGTGAGGGAGGTGGCGGCGAGGATGTCGTCCCAGGTGATGGTGCGGGCGTGTTCGGCGAAGGCGTTGAAGCCGGTGGTGTCGGAGCGGATGTAGGAGTGGTCGAGCACGGTGCCGGGGGCGGCGTCCTCGGCTTGGAGCAAGAGCAGGTTGAGGGCTTGGAAGAGGGCGAGGTCGCCGCCGGCACGGATGTGGAGGAACTGGTCCGCGATCGCGGTGCCCTTGCCGATCACGCCACGGGCCTTTTGCGGGTGCTTGAACCGCATCAGTCCGGCCTCGGGCAAGGTGTTGACGGCGATGACCTGGCCGCCGTTGCGTTTGGTCTCTTCCAGTGCGGAGAGCATCCGGGGGTGGTTGGTGCCGGGGTTCTGCCCGACGACGAAGATCAGGTCGGAGTTGTGGATGTCGTCCAGGGAGACGCTGCCCTTGCCGATGCCCAGTGACTGGCCCAGACCGAAGCCGCTGGACTCGTGGCACATGTTGGAGCAGTCCGGGAGGTTGTTCGTGCCGTAGGCGCGGGCGAACAGCTGGAGCAGGAAGGCGGCTTCGTTGTTGAGCCGGCCCGACACGTAGAACAGGGCCTGGTCGGGTGAGGTGAGGTGGTGCAGTTCCCTGGCGAGGATGTCGAAGGCGTCGTCCCAGGAGATCGGCTCGTAGTGGGTGGCGCCGGGCCGCTTGACCATCGGCTCGGTCAGCCGGCCCTGCTGGTTGAGCCAGTAGTCCGACTTGCCGTCCAGCTCCGCGATCGAATGCTCGCGGAAGAACTCCCGGGTGACGCGGCGCGAGGTGGCCTCGTCGTTGATGTGCTTGGCCCCGTTCTCGCAGTACTCGTTCATGTGCCGCTTGCCGGGGGCGGGTTCGGGCCATGCGCATCCAGGACAGTCGAAGCCCTTGGCCTGGTTGATGTTCAGCAGCGTCAACGCCGTGCGACGCACCGACGTCTGGCCCAGTGAGTACTGCAGAGCGTGTGTCACCGCGGGGACACCCGTCGCCCATGTCTTGGGCGGGGTGACCGACAGGTCGTCGCTCGGATCCTCGATGCTGCTCATGATCTGGTCTGCCTCTTTCTGTGACGCGCCTGCGCGGGTGAGGCGAGGCTGGTCCGCGGTTGGTGTCGGCGCCCTGCCCACTCGAGGTTTCTGACCGAAAGCGGCAGTTCATTCCCCTGTCCAGGAACCAGGATTTTCCAACGAATGTTCTCGCGTTCTGCGCGAACACGCGATTTCACTGCGAGGCAGCTTCTGCCGACACCGGAGCAATTGTCAAAGAGGAGTTGCCGATGGCCTGATAGGTGACGCTTATTGATCCCTGGGATGGACTGGTTCCACGGAAGAGGCAGGACGTGTGCGGAGCTTCGGTTTCGGGAACCCCGCAGTGCACTGCTCTCGGTCCGGATAACTGCCACCTATCATGAAATCGAGAATTCCTCTTTGACTTGTCCTGGGGAATCAACCGATGGTGGGACACGAGCAAGTTGCGGCGCCTGCAAGAAAAACAGTGTCGACGGATCTGTCATTTCGCCGGGAGCGCGACCGCACCCGCGGCTGTCACCCTGGTGCCGTTCACCCCGGCGAAGTACTCGTCCGCGTCGAACGGCCCCGGCCAGGCACGGTGGATCCGAGCAGGCGTCCGAGAACTCACCACATGGGTGCCGCTTTCCGCCGGGGCACCGCCGAGTGGTGGCGTCTCACCACCGCCGTCGCTCTCCATTGCGTGACTGCCCCCAGGCAGAGGAAGAAGGCAGACCGTGCCCCAAGTCCATCCTGATCAAGGCGCCGATCGCGCCGGGACCGGTCCGGGTCGGCACTACGTTGCAGAGAGTCCTTCCGGCCGCTCGTCCCCGCTGGTGGACCGATTCGGGCGTGTCCACACGGACTTGAGGGTCTCCATCACCGACCGGTGCAACCTGCGCTGCACGTACTGCATGCCCGCCGAAGGCCTCGACTGGCTGCCCCGCGCCGAAGTGCTCACCGACGACGAGGTCGTGCGCCTGATCCGCATCGGTACACAGAGGCTGGGTATCACCGAGGTCAGACTGACCGGCGGTGAGCCGCTGCTGCGCCGAGGCCTGCCCCAACTGGTCGCCCGCCTCGCCTCCCTCACCCCCTCCCCGGAACTGTCGCTCACCACCAACGGCATCGGCCTGTCGCGCATCGCCTCCGCACTGCGCGAGGCCGGGCTGAGCCGGGTCAACGTCAGTCTGGACACGCTGCGCGCCGAGCGGTTTGCCGAGATCACCCGCCGCGACCGGCTCGCGGACGTGCTGGAAGGGCTGCGCGCCGCGCGCACCGCGGGCCTCACCCCTGTCAAGGTCAACGCTGTCCCGGTGCGCGGAGTCAACGACGACGAGATCGCCGACCTGGCCGCCTTCTCCGTCAACGGCGGCTACCGGATGCGGTTCATCGAGTCGATGCCCTTGGACGCGCAGGGCGCCTGGGCACGAGACCGGATGGTCACCGCGCAGGAGATCCTGGACCGCCTGGGCGAGCGCTTCGAGCTGGTGCCGGTCGAGCGGCAGGACAACGCGCCCGCGGAGGAGTGGCGCATCGCCGGTACACAGACCACGGTCGGCGTGATCGCCAGCGTCACCCGCCCGTTCTGCGGCAACTGCGACCGGGTGCGGCTGACGGCCGACGGGCAGCTGCGCAACTGCCTCTTCGCCACCAAGGAGTCCGATCTGCGGGCACTGCTGCGCGGCGGTGCCGACGACGCGGCCCTGGAGGCTGCCTGGCGCGCCTCGGTCGCGGGCAAGGGACCCGGCCACGCCATCGACAGCCCCGAATTCCGCCGCCCGCAACGACCGATGTCGGCGATCGGCGGCTGATGAACCACTGCCGTCGCCGTCCGCCGGCCGCTGCCCGGGCTTCGGCGACGGCGCCCGGCAGCCCTGTACGGAAGACAAGAACCGAGGAAAGGTGGGCTGACATGCGTAAATGGATTGCCGCCGTCAAGACGGAGCTAGGTGTCGACCTCGACGTCGACATCGCCGGTCTGCTCGACATGACAAAGGTCGTCGCCCAGGGTGTGGCGCGCCCCGCCGCTCCGTTGACCTCCTTCCTGGTCGGCTATGCCGCCGCGCAGGCAGGCGGCGGGACCGCGGCGGTCGCCGAGGCCAACCGCAAGGTGGCAGTGCTGGCCGAACGCTGGGGGGCCGAGTCCCAGGAAGACCCGGAAACCGCATGACCGCCGCACGTACGCAGGGAGCGGACGGGACAGCACAGCAGGCGGCCTCGGCCACGCGGCGCGCACCGGGCCCGGCCATCGCGTGGGAGCAGGCCCGCTCGGTCGCCCGCGGCAGCGCCGGAGGACCACTGCCCGTCCTCACGTGCGACCTCGCCGGGGCTCTCGGTCACGCCCTCGCCGAACCGCTGACCGCGCTCACCGATCTGCCGCCGTTCGACACGTCGGCGATGGACGGCTGGGCCGTGGCCGGACCGGGGCCGTGGCAGCTGCGAGGCGCCGCCGTCCTGGCCGGGGACCGACCCGAGCCGCTCGACGACGGCAGCGCCGTACCCATCGCCACCGGTGCCCCGCTGCCGCCGGGTGCGACCGCCGTACTGCGCCGGGAGCGCGGGGAGACCGAGGACCGGGACGGCACGCTGTACGACCGCACCACCGGACCGGGCCCCCTGCCACCGGGACGCGACGTCCGGCCACGCGGCCAGGAATGCCACTCAGGCGAACCACTGGTCCCCGCCGGTGTCACCATGACCCCGGCCATGCTGGGACTGGCGGCGGCAGCCGGTTACGACCAGGTGGCCGTACATCGCCGCCCGACCGTTGAACTACTGCTGTTCGGCGACGAGTTGCTGACATCCGGCCCGCCTCGGGACGGGCTGGTGCGGGACGCGCTGGGGCCAATGCTGCCGCCGTGGCTGCGAAGCTGCGGCGCCCAGGTGCTTGGCCACCGCATGGTGGGCGACGACCCCGGACAGGTACGGAAGGCCCTACGCCACTCCCGCGCCGATGTCGTCGTCACCACGGGCAGCACCGCCGGCGGGCCGGTGGACTTCCTGCACGACGCTCTCGGCGAGGCGGGCGCCCGACTGCTGGTCGACTCCGTCGCCGTACGACCCGGCCACCCCATGCTGCTCGCCCAACTACCGCCGGCCACCGACGGACGGTCCCGTCGGTTGGTCGGCCTCCCCGGCAACCCGCTGGCCGCTGTGGCCGGCATGGTGACCCTGGCGATGCCGCTCTTGCGTCGGCTCGGCGGGCACCCGGACGCCGAGCCGCTCCGCATGGCCACCGCCGCGCCACTGCCGGGGCACCCACGAGACACCCGGTTGCTGCCGGTGCGCCGCACGGAGTGCGAGGTGGCGCCACTGCCGTACAGCGGGTCGGCGATGCTGCGTGGGCTGGCGCTCGCCGACGGCCTTGCAGTGGTCCCGGCCGGAGGTGCGGTCACCGGGGCCGCCGTGGAAGTCCTCGGGATACCCGGACCATGACCACCGACACCGGGCTCCCCGCCGCAAGGGAGCCAACAGCATCCACAGGAGCCATGTCCTGGTCGACGGAACCCAGGCCGGGCGTCGCGACCATGCTGCGATCCTCCTAGCCGAAGGAGGCACCGTCGAGGTGCTGCCCCCGTTCGCAGGCGGCTGAGTGGGCCTGCCCGTCATACGCCGGACCCACCACGACGCCCACCCGTCTGACCTCTGACTCCGGACCGAACCATGCCGCACTGTCCAGATGCCTTCGCGCACCCCATCCGGCTGCTCGAACTGCGTGACACCCCGCTCTCCCTCGACGAGGTGTACGCCGCGGTCGGCGACCCCACCGCGGGCGGCACCGCCCTCTTCGTCGGTACGGTACGAGACCACGACGACGGCAAGTCGGTGGTATCACTGGAATACAGCGCCCACCCCACCGCCGAGCGCGAGTTGCTCCGAGTGGCGGGGAAGGTCGTCGCCGACTTCCCGGTCCGTGCCCTCGCCGCCGTCCACCGGACCGGGCTTCTGGCGATCGGTGATATCGCCGTGATCGCGGCCGTCTCCTGCCCGCACCGCGCGGAGGCGTTCACCGCCTGCCGCCGCCTGGTCGACGACCTCAAGCACGAGGTGCCGATCTGGAAGCACCAGATCTTCTCGGACGGCGGCGAGGAGTGGGTCGGCACGTGAAGCAGGTGGTATTTCAGACCATGGGAAGTATGCACTCTTCTCGCCCTGCGGGGAGTGGCCGGCGGTGTTCGGCGGCCGTGGCGCGCGTGCTCTCACCACGCGGTGCGCTCGCCCTGCGCAAGGTGGACGGGGCATTTGCCCATGCCCTGCAGGCCGCCGTTGCCACGGCGCTGCCCGTCCTGCCGTTGCTGCTGGTCGGGCGGCCCGACTACGCCGTCTACACGATCTTGGGCTCGTTCACCACCACGTTCGGGCCGAACCTGCCCTACCCGAGGCGTGCTCGGGTTCTTGCGGTGGTCGGGGTGGCCATGACGTTGTGTGTGGGCTGCGGTTCGGCTCTCGCCGCGTGGGCCCAGCCGTGGGAGGGGGGAGCCGGTGCCGCCGTGGTGGTCGCGGCGATGGCCGTGGTGGCGGGACTGGCGAAGTTCGCCTGTGACGCCACGCGGCTGGGCGGGCTCGGCGCGGTGCTACTGCTCTTCTCGTTCGCTGTCGCGGCCAATGCCTCACCCGCCTCCTTCGCCGATGTCCTGCCGCGGACCGCGCTGACCGCGGCGGGAGCGGCCGCGGTCTGGGCCGTGGCCGTGTCGGGCCGACTCGTGCACCCGGACCGGCCACAGCGCCTTGCTGTGGCCGCGGCACTGCGCGCAGTCGCAGAGCTGCTGGAGGCGAGCGGTGCGGGGGAGGAGGATCGGCCCCTCCGGAACCGGGCCACCTCCGCGGTCCTGCTGGCGTACGGGTCTCTCGGCCTCCTGCCACCCGCGGCCGGGCGAGGTGTCCGCGGCAGTGTCTGTGTGCGCCTGACCGACCTCTCCTGGTCGCTGCTGATCGACACCGCACGCCGGCCGCCGGACAACCCCGGCAAGGTGGCACGCAACCTGCGTCGCCAGGTCCGGCTTCTCGTGGACCTGCGCCGCCCGGCCCCCGCCCTGCTGCCCGAGCTGTTGTTCCCGCCCATGGCCGCGCCGACCCGCACCGTCCGGGGCTCCGCCGAGACCGGGCCCGAGACGGCCGGTCCCGCCACCCGCCGCGCCACCAGACTACTGGTGGGGCCGCGCCCCGGTCATGCCTCTGTCCTGCTGGTACCCGCCCTGCGGATGACTTTGGGTACCGGCCTGGCGGGTGCTCTGGCGGTCGTCCTGGGTCTCGGGCACGGTTACTGGGCGGCGATCACCGCCGCGGCAGTCCTGCACTCGGTCAATGTCCGCATCGCGGCGCAACGTGCCGTCCAGCGCACTCTGGGGACGGCTGCCGGGCTGGCACTCACCCTTGGTCTGCTGGCCGCGGAGCCGGGGCCCACCGTGCTCGTTCTCGTGATCGTTCTTCTGGAGTTCCTGCTGGAATACGTCGTGGCCCGCAACTACGGTCTTGGCGTCACCTTCCTCACCCCGCTGGCGCTGCTGCTGGCCGAACTGGCCGCCCCGGAGCCGGCGCGGGCGCTCGTCCTGGAGCGGGGGGTGGGCAGCGTGCTGGGGATCCTCATGGGGCTGGGCTGCGCGCTCCTGGTGGTCCATGACCGTGCAGCGGCCCGGGCGGAGCGAGCCATGGCCGCTTGCGCCCAGGCCGCCGAGCATGCGGAGCGGGCGCTGACCGACGGCTTGGAGCGGTCGATCCCGGTCATTCGGATGCGATTGGCCGCGGCGGTGGTGGAGCTGCGCGAGGCCGACGACGCCGCAGCCGGCGAACTGTGGCCCGCGGAGATCGACCCCACCGAACTCGCCGCCGTGGAACAGCGTGCCTACCAACTGCTGGACCGGCTTGCCCGGTGGCCATGACACCGCCACCGAGTAACGAGCCGGTGCGTGACAGCGGTTGGGTCCGGCCTGGTTGTGGTCTGTTCCCAGGTGCTGGCGGTGCGGTCGGAGACGAGGCCGGCGATGGCTCGGTAGGTGTCCGGCAGGCGGTCGCGGCGGTGGGTCCAGCGCGTCAGTCGCTTCCAGCGTTTGTGGTCGGCGAGGGGCGTGTTCGACTGTGATGCGGTCGCCAGAGTGTCCGTGACGGTCGCGCTCCCGCTGTTCGACTCCGAACCATGCCCTCAAAGAGACTCGGAACCGCCTCCATGGTGACCACACACACTCCGACGCCTCGAACTACGGTGTCCCACCACATACGCCCCTGACCTGCACGTTCCTACGGTGTGGCGACACACGAACGTCCCCCGTCGACCGCCAGGAAGTGGTGCCGATGTCCTCCCCCGCAGCCGCTCCACCGACCCCGTCCAACCTCCGCCGCATCGTCGCCGCGAGCCTCATCGGGACCACCATCGAGTGGTACGACTACTTCCTGTACGGGTCGGCCGCCGCGCTGGTCTTCGGCCGGGTGTTCTTCCCCGAGACGGATCCGTTGACCGGCACCCTGCTGTCCTTCCTCACCTATGCCATCGGCTTCGCCGCGCGGCCGATCGGCGCCGTGGTCTTCGGACACTACGGCGACCGCCTCGGGCGCAAGAAGCTGCTGGTGATCAGCCTGCTGATGATGGGGCTCTCCACGGCGCTGATCGGCTGCGTGCCCGGATACGGCACGATCGGCGTCGCGGCTCCCCTGCTGCTGACCACCCTGCGGCTGATCCAGGGCTTCGCCCTCGGCGGCGAGTGGGGCGGCGCCGTGCTGCTGGTCTCCGAGCACGGGGACGCGAAGAGGCGTGGTTTCTGGGCCTCCTGGCCGCAGGGCGGGGCGCCGGCCGGCAACCTGGTCGCCGTCGGGGTGCTGTCCTTGATGACCACCGTGCTGAGCGACGACGCGTTCGACTCGTGGGGCTGGCGGGTGCCGTTCCTGCTCTCCGCCGTGCTCGTCATGGTGGGGCTGTGGATCCGGCTGTCCGTCGACGAGTCCCCGCTGTTCAAGCAGGCGCTGGCGCAGGCGGAGCGGCGCAAGGCGGAACAGCGCGCCGAGCGGCTGCCGTTCGTGGCGGTCATGCGCAACCACTGGCGGGACGTCCTGGTCGCGATGGGCGCGCGGATGGCCGAGAACATCTCGTACTACGTGATCACGGCGTTCGTGCTCACCTACTGCGTCGAGCACCTCAAGATCGACAAGCAGACGTCGCTGAACGCGGTGCTGATCGGCTCCGCCGTGCAGTTCTGTCTGATCCCGCTGTTCGGCGCGCTCTCCGACCGGGTCGGGCGCAAGCCGGTGTACCTGGTGGGCGCGGTCGGCGTGGGAGTGTGGTCGTGGGCCTTCTTCGCCCTGCTCGACACCAAGTCGTTCCCCGCGCTGGTGCTCGCCGTGACCGTCGGACTGGTCTTCCACAGCGCCATGTACGCGCCCCAGGCGGCGTTCTTCTCCGAGTTGTTCGCCACCCGTATGCGCTACACTGGCGCGTCCATCGGGGCCCAGTTGTCCTCGGTGGCGGCCGGCGCCCCGGCCCCGCTGATCGCCACCGCGTTGCTGGGCTCCTACGGCAACTCCACCCCGATCTCGCTGTACGTCGCGCTGGCCGCCCTGGTCACCGTGATCGCCGTCGTCGCCTCCCGTGAGACGCGCGGCCGGGACCTGGCCGCCATCGAGCCGGACGGCTCGGCGGCACGGCCCGCCGCGGACCAGCAGGCGGCCACGTCCGCCTGACGGACCGGCACCGCTGCCCGGCCGGGGAGGGCCGGAGTCCGCCCTGGCCGGGACGGGCCCCGGCCCTCCCCGGCCATCGCCCGCTCCCCGTCCCCCGACTCCCTCGGCCCGGTCCCGCCCCCGGCCCTCCCCGCCCCTCTCCCCCGATCCCCGCCCCGACGTCCGGTCCCCGCCCCGACTTCCGGTCCCCGCCCCGACTTCGCAACGGTTGTCCGCCCATGCCGCACAGACCCGCCTCCGTCGCCCCGCACCTGCGCCGGCTGCTCGAACTCCTCGCCGCGGGCGCGCCCGCCGAAGACCTCGGCGCCGTCGCCGTCGAGGCCCGGCGCAGCGGTGCCACCGCCCAGGACCTCGCGGAGGTCGAGCAGGCCACCGAAGCGGCGCTGCGGGTGCAGAGCACGCTCAGACAGCACCGGCGCCGGGAGGCGGAGCTGACCGCGCTCTTCGACACCGCGGGCGACCTGGCGTCCCTGCGCGACCTGGACGCGGTGCTCCGGTCCATCGTCCGGCGGGCCAGGATGCTGCTGGGCACCGACACGGCGTATCTCACGCTGCCCGACGAGGAGGCCGGGGACACCTACATGCGGGTCACCGACGGCTCGGTGTCGGAGCTGTTCCAGAATCTGCGGCTGCAACTGGGCGAGGGCCTCGGCGGTCTGGTCGCGCAGACCGCCCGCCCCTACGCCTCGCCGGACTACCGCACCGACGACCGCTTCGTCCACACCGGCAGCATCGACGCGGGGGTCCTCGACGAGGGTCTGGTCGCGATACTCGGGGTGCCGCTGCTGCTGGGGTCGGGAAGCGGCGGCCAGGTCATCGGGGCGCTCTTCGCCGCGGACCGCACGCCCCGCACCTTCGCCCCGGACGAGGTGGCCCTGCTCTGCTCGCTGGCCGACCACGCCGCCATCGCCATCGACACCGCCAAGGCCATGGCCGACGCGCGGGCCGCGCTCGCCGAACTGGCCGAGGCCAACACCGTGATCCGGGAGCACTCCGCGGCCATGCAGCGTGCCGCCGAGTCACACGACCGGCTCACCGATCTGGTGCTGCGCGGCGGTGACGTGTCGGACGTGGCCGCCGCCGTGGCCGGTCTGCTGAAGGGGGACGTCGCGGTCCACGACGGCTCCGGGTGGCCGCTGACCGCGGTCGGCGAGCACGGCGGGACGCTCACCCGGGGCGCGCCGGACGCCGGTGGCGCCGAGGACGCGGCGGCGCTGGTCGCGGCGGCGGAGAGTTCCCGCGCCACCGCCCACGCGGTCTTCCGGGACGGGCGCTGGGTCTGCGCCGTGCTGGCGGGACACGAACTGCTGGGCTGTCTGGTCCTGTACGGGCGGCCGGAGCTGGACGACCCCGACCGGCGGCTGTTCGAGCGGAGCAGCGTCGTCACCTCCCTGCTGCTCCTGCTGAGGCGTTCGGTGGCGGAGACCGAGAACCGGGTCCGCGGCGACCTGGTCACCGATCTGCTCACCGCGCCCGACCGCGACCCGGCCGGTCTGGTGGCCCGCGGCCGCCGGCTCGGCATCGACCTCGACCGCCCGCATGTCCTGCTCGTCGCCCGGGCCGACGACGCGGCCCGGGGGCGGCTCGCCGACGCCGCCGTGCAGTACCTGTTCGGGAACGGCGGGATCAGCGCCGAACACGAGGGCGCCGCCGTGCTGTTGCTCCCGTGCGACGGCACCGGTCCCGGTGCGGCGGCGCGCGCCGCCGCCGGGCAGCTCGGCCAACTGACCGGCGTACCGGTCACGGTGGCGGGCGCCGGACCGGCCGCCGGGCCGCGGGCCCTCGCCGACGCACACGCCGAGGGCCTGCGCTGTCTGCGGGCGCTGCGCGTGCTCGGGCGCACCGGGCACGGCGCGAGCGTCGCCGAACTCGGTTTCCTGGGGGTTCTGTTGGGCGACGGCCATGACGTGGACGGTTTCGTCACCGCCGTGCTGGGACCGCTGCTGGAGTACGACGCCCGGCGCGGCACCCAGCTGGTCCGCACCCTGCGCGCCTACTTCGACCGCGGCGGGAGCCTGACCCGGGCGAAGGAGGAGCTGCATGTGCACGTGAACACGGTGGTGCAGCGTCTGGACCGCGTCCAGGCGCTGCTCGGCCCCGACTGGAACACCCCCGAGCGGGCCCTGGAGCTCCAGCTCGCGCTGCGTCTGCACCTGCTGTCGGGCGCCTGACGCGGGGCTGCCGCCGAGGGGCCGGGGTGCTCACCGGGACGGCACGGCGGCCGGTTCCCCGGGCCCCGGCACGCCGGCCGCCGCCAGCAGGTGCCGGGCCACGGCCCGGGCGCCCTCGTCGCCGACGAGGATGGTGTAGTGGTTGGTGCCGGGTACCAGCCGCGTGCGCACCAGGCGGGGGTCGAGGCCCGCGGCGGCGAGCCGCCGCTCGTCGTACAGGCCCTGCGGCTCGTCCAGCAGGCCGCGTTCGGCCCACAGCAGTACGGCCGGGACGGGCAGCCGGCGCACCGCGCCCGACACCTCCTCGCCGAGTTGGTCCACGCCGTCGGTGCGGACCGCCTCCAGGGCGCAGGAGGAGCGCAGTTCGGGTTCCTCCCCCACGAGATCGCGCTGGATGTAGGCGTCCGCCCACGCCGACCAGGAGGCGGCGAAGGCCGGGTGGCTCCGCCAGAACGCGCGATAGGCGTCCCGGTCCGGGAACGTCATCGACAGCCGCCGCATGGCCGGGCCGATCACGGAGGTGATCAGCGCGTCGGGGTCCGAAACGGCCGGGACGGGAAAGCCGACACCGCCGTCCACCAGCAGCAGCGCCGCCGGCAGGTGCGGGTGGCGCACCGCGGTCACCGCCGCGGCGAAGGCTCCCATCGAGTGGCCGGTCAGCACCACGGGCCCCGCGCCGAGCGCGGCCACCAGCGCGGCCGTGTCGTCGGCGTGGGCCGCGATGCCGTACGGGCCGGGCAGCCGCCCGCTGCGGCCCCGGCCGCGCAGGTCCGGCGCCACCAGGGTGACCCGTCCGGCGAGCCGGTCGGCGACGCGCGCCCAGCTCAGGCCGTTGGCCGTGATGCCGTGCAGCGCGACCACCACGGGGGCGCCCGGGTCGTCGGCGGGCCAGCGCAGCACCGCCAGGCTTCCGCCGGGCACCGGTACCTCGAACTCCTCGGGTGTGCGTGTCATGAGGCGGAGACCTCCTCGGGGTCGGTCGCGGTGCGGGGCGGACGGACGGCGCGCAACCGGGCCGGCAGCCGCACCACACCACCGGGCAGTACGTAGATCACCACGACGAACAGCGTGCCGAGCAGGAACAGCGGCTGCGAGAGCGGCACCCTGACGACGGAGGGCAGGGCGGCGACCGTGCCGGAGCCGGCCAGGTCGCCGAGCCGTTGGTCGGCCCAGGTGTAGAGGATGCCGCCGACCATGGGCCCCCACCGGGTTCCGGAACCGCCCAGCACCACCATCACCAGCAGGGAGAGGGTGAAGTCGGAGGTGGTCGTGCGCGGGGTGGCGCCGCCGGTCAGCAGCAGGTACACGATGCCGCCGAGCGCGGCCAGGGTGCCGGCCAGGACGAAGGCGGCCAGTTTGAAGCCGTACGGACGCAGGCCCAGCACCTCCACCCGGCGTTCGTTCTCCTTGATGCCCTCCCAGACCCGGCCGATGGGCGAGCGGACCGTCCACTGCACCACGACCAGGACCACGACCAGGTAGGCCAGCGCGATCCAGTAGAGGTTGGCGGTGTGGTCGATGCCGACGAGCGAGGCGGGCAGCCGGTCGGCGGGCGCGGCCCGGCCCTCCTCGCCGCCCGTGACACCGCCGGGGTCGCGCTGTACGAGGATCGACGCGGCCTGCGCGAAGGCCAGGGTGACCATGGAGAATCCGATGCCGCCGACCCGCAGGGCGACCGACCCCAGCAGGGCGGACAGCGCCACCCCCGCGAGCAGCCCGAGCAGCGCGGACAGGGCGAACGGCAGGCCCGCTTCGAGCATCACGGTGTTGGTGACGTAGGTGCCCGCGGCGAAGTAGAGCGCGTGCCCGAAGGACAGCAGCCCCGTGCGGCCGAGCAGCAGGTCGTAGCCGGTGGCCAGGCCGCCGAACACCAGGCACAGGGCGAGGAGTTGGAGGTTGCCAGGGCTGCCGATCGGGCCGTCGAGCAGACCCGGCAGCGGCAGCGCGCCGTAGGGCACGGTGAACAGGAGCGCCAGCATCGGCAGCGGCCACCAGCGGGTGGCCCGCCGCAGTCTTCCCGAGCGGCCGGCGGCGGGCCGGTCCGCGGTGCGGGCCCGGCCGCGCGGCTGGGTGGCGGTGGTCATGCGAGCCTCCCGGTGAGCCCCCGCGGCCGGACGAGCAGCAGGGCGGCGAGCAGGACGACGACGGCGACGTCGCCGAGCCCCGCGGTGGTGTAGTAGTTGGCGAACTGCTGGACGAGGCCCACGGCCACCGAGGCCAGCGCGGTGCCGGTGAGCGAGTTCATGCCGCCCGTCACGACGACCACGAAGGCGAAGACGAGCAGGGAGGTGCCCTGGCCGGGATCGACGGAGCCGAAGTAGAGGCCGCCGAGGGCGCCGCCGAGGGCCGCTGCCGCGCCGCCGAGGGCGAAGACCAGGGTGAAGGCCCGGCGCACGTCGATGCCGAGCGCGGTGACCATCGCGCGGTCCTCCACACCCGCGCGGACCACCAGTCCGTGCCGGGTGCGGCCGAGGAACACCTTGAGCGCGATGAGGACCGCCAGGGCCGCCGCGATCAGCACCGGGCGGTTGAGCGGCACCTCGGCCCCCAGCACGCCGAGCGTGCCGGACAGTGCCTGCGGCCCGGGGAAGGGCCGGGCGTCGGCGCCCCACACCGCCGACAGCAGGGCCGGTACGGCAAGGCCCACACCCACCGTGGCGAGGATCTGTTCGCGGGGGCGGGTGTACAGCGGGCGGATGACGGCGACTTCGAGGAGCACGGCGGCGACGGTGCCGACCGCGGTGCCGAAGACGACGGCGAGGACGAACCCCGCCCCGCCGAAGCCGGCGCCGGGCAGGTGGCCGCGGGCGGCCCACCAGGTGCCGTAGGCGCCGATGGACAGCAGGGCGCCGTGGGCGAAGTTGAGCACGTCCATCAGCCCGAAGATGAGGGACAGGCCGGAGGCGATCAGGAAGTACAGGGCGCCCAGGCCGAGTCCGGTGAAGGTGAGCAGTACGACGGTGGCCATCAGGTGTCCGCCTCCGTGGTCCGGGCGGCGGGACGTGCCGCGGTGCGAACGGGCGGGCCGGCCGGTGTCCCCGCCGGGCCGCGCCGGCCGGTGCCGCCGACGCCGAGCAGCCGGCGGGCCGCCTCGGCGTCGGCGAGCAGTTCGCCGGCCGGGCCCTGGTGCACGGTGCGGCCGTCGGCGAGGACGGCGCAGTGGCGGGCGAGGCGGCGCACCACGGCGAGGTTCTGCTCCACCAGCAGGACCGGCACGGTCTCGGCGACGCGCTCCAGCACCTGGGCGACCTCGGTGACCGCCTTGGGCGCCAGGCCCTTGGTGGGTTCGTCGGCGATGATCAGCCGGTTGCCGTTGAGCAGGGTCCGGGCGATGGCAACCATCTGCTGCTGTCCGCCGGACAGGGTGCCGGCGGCCTGCCGGGCGCGTCGCGCGAGTTCCGGGAAGAGCTCGTGGACCAGGTCGTAGGCCGGTTCGCCGGCTCCTTTGCGCTCGGCGAGGCGCAGGTTCTCGGCCACGCTGAGGGCGGCGAAGACGCCGCGGTCCTCGGGGGCGTAGCCGATGCCCCGGCGCACCAGGACGTGGGTGGCCAGGCGGACCGTCTCCTCTCCGGCCAGCAGCACGCTGCCGGTGCGTGGCACCAGGCCGAGGACGCCGCGCACGGTGGTGGTCTTGCCGGCCCCGTTGCGGCCCAGCAGGGCGGTGGTGCCGGAGGCGGCCACGGTGAGGTCGACGCCGTGCAGGATGTGCCTGCCGCCGATCACCACCCGCAGGTCGCGCACGGTCAGCAGGGGAGGCGGGGCGGCGGTCACAACTCCTCCCCGAGGTAGGCCTGTTGCACGGTGGGGTCGGCCATCACGGCCCGCGGGGTGTCCAGCGCCAGCAGCGTGCCGTGGTGCATCACGGCCACCCGGTCGGCCAAACCCAGCAGTACGTCCATGTGGTGTTCGACCATCAGCACGGTGCGTCCCTCTTCCTTGTGCAGCGACCGGATGAGCTCGGTCAGCGCGGGCACCTCCTCGGCGCTCACGCCCGCCATCGGCTCGTCCAGCAGCATCAGCCGGGGCTCGCCGACGAGCAGTACGGCGAGTTCGAGCTTGCGTTTCTCGCCGTGCGAGAGGGCGTCGGCGCAGGTTCCGGCGCGGTGCGCGAGTTGAGTGCGCGCCAGGACCCGGTCGACGAGCGCGGGGTAGGGGTCGGCGCGGCGCCAGACCCGGTACGAGCCGCCGTCGGCCGCCTGGGCCGCGAGCCCGACGTGGTCGGCGACCGTCATGCCGGGCCAGAGGCTGGAGGTCTGGAAGGTGCGCCCGAGGCCGCGCCGGGCCCTGGCGTAGGCGGCCTCGGCGGTGATGTCGCGGCCGTCCAGTTCGATGATGCCGCGGGAGACCGGGCTGACCCCGCTGACCAGGTTGAACAGGGAGGTCTTGCCCGCTCCGTTGGGGCCGATGAAGGCGAGGAACTCGCCCTCGTGGACGTCGAAGGAGACGGCGTCGACGATGGTCGCGCCGCCGACCGTCCAGCCGATGTCGCGCAGTCGGAGCACCGGCGCCGGGAAGGCGGCCGCCGCCCGGTCGCCCGGGGTCTCCGCGGTGCTCTGCGAGGTCGTGTTCGAGGAGGACATCAGCCCGCCGTCCCCGCGGCCGGCGGCGCGACCGCCGTCATCGGGATGCTGTCGATCAGTTCGGGCCGGGCGGTGTCGCCGCTGCCCCTGAGCCGTGCCGTGAACATCGGCTGGAGCAGGGCGTGGTCCTTCGCGCGGACGCGTTCCGCGCCCTTGGGGCCGTCGAAGCTCCAGCCCTCCAGCGCCTTGGCCATGGCCGTGGTGTCGGTGGCGCTGCCGGACTCGATCGCGTGCACGATCATCTGGGCGGCGGTGAAGCCGTCCGGGCTGAACAGGTCGGGGGTGCCGCCGGCCTTGGTGATGCCGTCGAGCATGGCCTTCTCCACCGGGTTGCCGCCCCCGGCGCCCGGGAAGTAGTGCGCGAGGAAGGCGATCTTGGAGCCGGCCTTCCCGAAGACCGGGTACGAGGCGGTGCCCGCGAGGCCGGTGACGACCTTGCTGGTGTCCAGCACGCCCTGCTGGTCGAGCGCGGTCCACAGCGCCGGTGCGCCGGCACCCGCCCAGGCGACGAACACCAGGTCCGGCTTGCCGGCCCGGGTCTGGCGGGCGAAGGGCGTGAGGTCGGTGGCGCTCGGCGGGGCCAGCACGGAGCCGACGTGCGCTCCCTTCGTGCCGAGGACCGCCTTCACCGCGGCCACGTTGGCCTGTCCGAACGCGGAGTTCTGGGCGAGCACGGTGACCTTCTTGCCGCGGGCGTCGCCGAGCAGCGCCCCGGCGGCGAGTATGTCCTGGTACGACTGCCGGCCCGAGCGGAAGGTGTAGGCGTTGACGCCGGTGACCGCGTCGGCGGCGGCCGGACCGCTGACGTACAGCACCTTGTTCTGCGCGGCCAGCGGCGCCATCTGGAGCGCCACACCGGAGTCGGTGGTGCCGGCGAGGACCTTGCAGCCCTTGCCGACCAGGGACTTGGCCGCGGCGACGGCCTTCGCCGGGTCGCCCGCGTCGTCCTGCTCGGTGACCTCGATCGGATGGCCGCCCGCCTTGTTCGTCCCGTGCGTGGCGTAGGCCAGTCCCGCCTTGAAGCCCTCCTCGTACTGCTTGCCGTAGGCGGCCAGGAGTCCGCTGCGCGAGTACACCAGCCCCACCTTCACCGGGGCGGCCTTGCCGCCGGAACCGGCGGACGCGGTGCCGGCGGTGCCGGCCGAGGAGCAGCCCGCGACCAGGGCGCCGATGGCGACGAGGGTGAGCGCGCGGAGGGTTCTGCTTCTGAAGGGGTCCGTGAGGCTGGAACGCATGGCGATCGACTCCTGACAGTGCGGTGCGTGATGGCCGGAACCCTAGGAGCGCCGCCGAACGGTCGGCATGTTGCCGGTCACCGCTCTTCGCGGCCCGGTCATGGCACCGGCACACATGGCCCGCGACCGCCGGTCCGGGCAAAGGTGAGGAGCACCCGGCCCGGTCGCGAGACGGCGGCGGGCCGGGGCGACGAACGGAACGGACCCCGGCGGGAAGGAAACGGCATGGACAAAGTGGTGGCCGCGGCCGCGCAGGCAGTGGCGGACATCCCTGACGGTGCGTCGCTCGCGGTCGGCGGGTTCGGCCTGTGCGGCATCCCGTCGACGCTGATCGCCGCGCTGGCGGAGACCGGCGCGGCCGGGCTGCGGGTCGTGTCCAACAACTGCGGTGTGGACGACTGGGGTCTGGGGCTGCTGCTGCGGGCGGGCCGGATCGCCCGGATGACCTCCTCCTACGTCGGCGAGAACAAGGAGTTCGCCCGCCAGTACCTGTCCGGCGAGCTGGAGGTGGAGCTGACGCCGCAGGGCACGCTCGCCGAGCGGCTGCGGGCCGGCGGCACCGGCATTCCCGCCTTCTACACCCCGGCGGGGGTGGGCACCCAGGTCGAGGAGGGCGGCCTGCCCTGGCGGCACACCGCGGACGGCGCCGTCGCGGTGGCCTCGCCGCCCAAGGAGACACGGGAGTTCGGCGGCCGCCGCCATCTGCTGGAGGAGGCCATCACCACGGACTTCGCCCTGGTCCGGGCCGCGGTCGCCGACCGGCACGGCAACTGCGTCTTCCACGCGGCGGCACGCAACTTCAACCCGCTCTGCGCGATGGCGGGACGGGTGACCGTGGTGGAGGCCGAACGCGTCGTCGAGGCGGGTGAACTTCCCCCGGACGCCGTGCACTTGCCGGGCGTGTACGTGGACCGCGTGGTCGCCGCCGACACGTCGCTGGGCAAACGGGTCGAGCGCCGCACCACGCGTCCGGCGCGCACCGGCGCCGGCACGACCGTCCCGCGTACCGCGTCCGAGGAGAAGTGACCGTGCCGCTCGACCGTGATCAGCTCGCCGCCCGCGCCGCCCGGGAACTGCGCGACGGCCAGTACGTCAACCTGGGCATCGGCCTGCCCACCCTGATCCCCGGCCATCTGCCGGACGGGGTGCACGTGGTGCTGCACTCCGAGAACGGCGTTCTGGGCGTGGGCCCCTACCCGTACGACGGCGAGGAGGACCCCGATCTGATCAACGCCGGGAAGGAGACGGTGACCACCGTCGCCGGCAGCGCCTGCTTCGATTCGGCCCTCTCCTTCGGCATGGTGCGGGCCGGCCGGATCGACGTCTCGGTGCTCGGCGCCATGCAGGTGTCGGCCCACGGCGACCTGGCCAACTGGATGATCCCCGGCAAGATGGTCAAGGGGATGGGCGGTGCGATGGACCTGGTCCACGGCGCCCGGCGGGTGGTGGTGGTGATGGAGCACGTGGCCAGGGACGGCAGCCCGAAGATCGTCGAGGAGTTGGGGCTGCCCGCCACGGGTCGCCGGGTGGTGGACCGGATCGTCACCGATCTGGGTGTCATCGACGTCACCCCCGAGGGGCTGCGGCTGGTCGAGACCGCTCCGGGTGTCGGCGTGCGGGAGGTGGTGGCCGCGACCGGGGCCCGGCTTCTCGTCGGGGAGGACTGACGGTCCCGGACGCCGCCGGCCCGGCACGCGGTCGTCCGCGTGCCGGGCCGGGTGGTGCCGGTGGGGCCGTGTCACGTCACCGCAGGGACTGCGGGGCCAGCCGGGCGAGGGTCGAGTAGTCGTTCACGTACAGGGACCCGTCGGGTGAGGCGGACAGCTGGCCTTCCTTGGACAGGGTGCCGTTGGGGCCGGTGACGAACTCCCAGGACGTGCCGGTCCAGCGGGCCGCCGGCTTGCCGGTGTCGGACGTCAGTCCGGCCCAGAGCCGGCCGTCGTGGTAGGCGAAGTCGCTGACCCAGTGGATGTCCGTGCCCGGCACGTCCGCCCGCTTCCAGGTGCTGCCGTCCCAGTGCAGGACGTAGCCGCCGGTCTTGCCGCCCTTCACGTCGCCCTGGAGGTTGTACAGGTTGCCGCCGAGCCACACGTCGTTCGGGCTCTTGGCGACGACGGCGTACAGGAGGGTGCTGTTGGGGCTGGACGAGGGCAGCGCCGACTCGGTCCACTGGGTGCCGTTCCAGTGCGCCGCGAAGGGCTGGTAGGCGTCGCCGCTGATGGTGCCCTTGTCCTTGAAGCCGGCCACCCAGATGTCGTTGTCCGCGTTCACGCTCATGGTGTTGAGCGTGGCCTTCTGCATGGAGTCCGGCAGCTTGGTGACGTTCCAGCCCCGGCCGTCGAAGTGCGCCACGGCGGGCACCCACTGCGCGGTGGTGACCTGGTAGGTGCCGGCCGCCCACACGTCGTCGCGCGAGAGCGCCTTGCTGTCCTTCGTGTCGAAATGTGCCTTGTCGGGAGAGTTCTCCGTCCAGGCGGTTCCGTCCCAGTGATACCCCATCAGGCCGTTGTCGTTCTTGAACGCCCACACGTCGTCGGCGGCCGTGCCCGTGGTCGAGTCGACGATCTCCTTGCCGGGGGGCGAGATGTCCTTCCACGCCTGGCCGGCCTGCTTCTGCCACAGCTGGTAGGTGACGTTGCAGGGGTCGCAGAACGGTCCCCCGCCCGACCTGGTCGTCGCCGTGTACGTCGAGTCGGCGAGCGGGGTGAAGCTCCATACCTCGTCGGCGAGCGGGTAGTCGATCTTCTGCCAGGCCACGGTCACGGCCGCCGCGGCCGGCGCGGCGGACACCGCCGCCGCCGTGGCGGATGCGACCAGTACGGTCAGCGCGGAGCCGATCAGGCGCCGGACGCCGGTCTTCGTCATCGAGTGCGTCTCCTGGGGTCTGGGCAGTGTGTCCGTGGGGGGACTCGGCCTGCCGTCGACGCTTGCGCAAACAGGCACGAAGATCCTCCGCGGTCGCCCTATACGGCTCCCATACCGGCCGGCGGGCGGGAACCGGCGGCCGGTTCCCGCCCGCCCGGCGAGGCCGCGGGCGCTCAGCTGCGCCGTGTCGCGGCGACGCCCGCGGCACCTGCCACGCACGCCACGCCGGCCACGAGATAGGCCAGGTGGTAGCCCGACAGCCGGTCGTTCGCGGTCGCCGCGACCAGGACCAGGGCCGCGACTCCGGCGCTGGAGCCGATCTGCTGGGCGACGACGTTCACCGCGCCGGCGACCGCGTGCTGGTGCGGCGGCACGCCGCCCAGGCCGGCCGTGGTCATCGCCGGGAAGTTCAGGCCCTGACCGAGGCCGCTGATCACCAGTCCGGGCATCACGTGCAGCAGGTAGTCGCCGTGGTGCGGGGTGGTGACCCACAGCGCCGTGCCCGCGCCGATCAGCACCAGCCCGGTGACCATCAGGGTCCGCGGGCTGAACCTGGTCAGCAGCCGTCCGGTGACGAAGCTGGCGGTGAGGAACACCGTCAGCGACATCGGCACCAGGGAGAGACCCGATTCGACCGGGGAGTACCCCAGCATCCCCTGGAGGTACAGGGGCGCGAAGAACACGATGCCGACCGACGCCGTGTACTGGAGGAACGCCGCCGCGGTCGCCAGCCGTACCGACGGGACCCGGAACAGGCCGAGCGGCAGCAGCGGGTCGGCGGTGCCGCGTTCGCGGACGACGAAGAGCACCAGGAAGAGCACCGCGCCGGCCACCAGGGCCCAGGCCCACGTCCCGCCGAGGCTCACGCCGACGACGAGCAGCGCGAGACCGAGGGTGCCGAAGACCGCGCCGGCCATGTCCACCGGCCCCCTGCGGCCCGTCCCGTCGGGCAGCCCGGCCCGGGTGACCGCGAGCACGAGCACGCCGAGCAGCACGGAGAACCACAGCACCGACCGCCAGCCGAGGAACTCGGTCAGCACGCCGCCCAGCAGCATGCCGCCGCTGAAGCTGGCCGCGCCGACCGCGGCGTACACGCCGAGCGCGCGACCGCGCTCCGGCCCCTCCGGGAACACCTCGGTCAGCAGGGCGAGGGCGGCCGGGCCGGACAGGGCCGCGCCGATGCCCTGGACGCCCCGCGCGCCGAGCAGCACCGCGCCGTCCGGTGCCAGGGCCCCGACCAGCGCAGCCGCCGTGAACAGGGCGACCCCGGCCTCGAACACCCGCCGCCTGCCGAACACATCGGCCAGCCGGCCGCCCACCAGCAGGAAGCCGGCGAACGTGACGGAGTAGGCCGTCATCACCCACTGGAGGGTGGTGTCGGCCAGGCCGAAGCGCGCGCCGACGGACGGCAGGGCCGCGTTCAGTACGGCCATTCCGCTCAGATCCAGTGCGAGCGCCCCGGCCAGCACTCCGAGCGCCAGACCCGACCTCTGCTGCGACGTCGTCGCGACGCTGGTCATGCGGGCCTGCCGGGGAACACGCCGCGGCCGTCCGACGGGCGCCGGCCGCCGAAGCCCGGCTGCCGGCCGTCCGCGGCCGGGCGGGCCCGTCCCCGTGATGATCCGTTGTGCATGGCGGTGTTGCTTCCTCTCCCCAGGCGGGTTGCGTACGAACCCCACAAGCCGATCACCGCGCCCCGCCCAGGTCAATCGATTGCTTCCCAACTGGCCGGAAACGACGTGTAGTTCGCCGCGCACGCCCCGTGTGAACAGGGCGGACGCCGTCGGCTCACCGGGCGTGCAGGGCCCACTTGCTGCCGTCGACGAGTGCCGTTCCGGGCAGCGCGATGAGTTCGGGTTTGAACAGCGGTTGCGCGTCCATCGCGGGCTCCCAGGTCGCCAGCTTCTCGTCCTGGGGGACCTCGATGCGCCGGCCCTCGGCGAGGTCGGCGACCACCCGCACCAGCAACCGCACCCCGAGCGGCGCCAGATGCTCGCGCCACAGGCTCTGCGGGGTCGAGCCCGGGGGCACGAACAGGTGCTCCTGCGCGGCGATCGGGCCGCCGTCGGTGCGCTCCGTGAGGTGGTAGACGCTGCCGCCGGTCACCTTGTCCCCGTCGCGGATCGTCCAGCGGATCGCGTCCCGCCCCCGGTGCAGGGGCAGCAGGCTGGGGTGGTAGCCGATGGCCGCGACGGCGGCGCGGGCGCGCGTTCGGCGGCCGATGAAGGCGTGCGAGTGCGCGGCGACGATGATGTCCACCCCGTCCGGCACGTGCATCGCGCGCAGTTCGGCCGAGTCCGTCCACGGGACGCTCCTGGGGTACGCCCAGGAGCGCAGCCGGTCCCAGGACATCGCGTTGCTCTCGTCGCAGTGCCCCTTGCGCAGCCGGGGGGCGGCCACGCCCGCGATCCGGTGTCCTTCGTCCCACAGGGCGTCCGCGACCTGCACCGCGAACGCCCCCTGCCCTGAAATGTAGATGTTCACTCGCGCTCCCGGCGCTCGCTGGTCGGGTACCTGTTCAGGCCGTCGGCGTGTCCACCGGAGCCGTGAAGTTCTGTTCGGCGTAGTCGAGGGCGTCGTCGCGGCGGGGGCCGCGGTGGACGATCCGCCAGCCCTTCGGCAGCTCCAGATACGGCCGCCACAGCGCGTGCTGTCCGGCCTCGTTCGCCACCACCAGCCAGTCGCCCTCACCGCCGTCGAAGGGGTTGCCGCTCATCGGTCGACCTCTTTCATTCCGGAGTCGTCGGGCCAGAACCGCACCGGCAGCGTGGAGAACCCGGTCAGGAAGTTGGACCGGATGCGCAACGCCTCGCCGGTCTGCTCGAACCCGGTCGTGAAGTCCCGCAAGGCCATGAGGAGTTCGGCGATCTCCACCTTGGCCAGGTAGGAGCCGAGGCAGAAGTGCGGGCCGTAGCCGAAGGCCAGGTGCTTGTTGGGGGTGCGGCCGAGGTCGTACTCGCCGGGCCGGTCGAAGACCCGCTCGTCCCGGTTGCCGGAGGCGTGCCAGAGCGTGACGATCTCGCCCGGCCGCAGCGGTACGCCGTGCAGCTCGGTCTCGCGGACGACCGTGCGCCCGAAGTGCATGGTGGGCGACGCCCAGCGCAGCACCTCGTCCACGGCGGTGTCGATCGCGACCTCGCCGTGTTTGAGCCGCCGCCACTGGTCCGGGCGGGCCGCGAGGGTGTGCACGCCGTCGATCATCGTCAGCCGGCTGGTCTCGTCGCCGCCGATGATCAGGCTGTAGCAGTTGAGCACGATGTCCTCGTCGGACAGCGGCACCCCGTCGATGGAGCTGGCGATCAGCATGCTGATCACGTCGTCGCCGGGCGTCTCGCGCCGCTCCTCGACCATGTCCATGAAGTACAGCAGGATCTCGTTGCGGGCCATCTCGGAGTCGACCTCGTCGACGTCCTCGGTGTCGGCCGACAGCGCGGCCTTGGTCTGTTCGAGCAGGTAGTCGCGGTCCTGCTCGGGCACGCCGAGCAGGTTGGAGATCGTGGTCATCGGGATGCGGGCGGCGATCTGCTCGGCGAAGTCGCAGCCGCCGCTCTCGACCGCCTCGCGGATCAGCTGCCGGGTGTTGGCCCGCACCGCCGCCGCGACGTCGCTGAGCACCCGCGGCGACAGCACCCGCTGGAGGATCTTGCGCAGCTCGTGGTGCCGGTGCCCGTCGGTGACGGCCAGCATCCGGCCGGCCCCGGCGTCCCCGCCGCCCAGCAGGGTGACGAGCACGTTGCCGCGCTCGGACGTGAAGTGCTCGTCGTCCCGGTAGGCGGCCATGATGTCGTCGTGGCGGGAGACCACCCAGAACCCCGGGCGGCCGTCGGCCGGCGGGTTCCAGTGCACCGGCGCGGTGTCGCGCAGGGTGCGCCAGAACGCGTCGAGGTCGTGGTCCGCGAAGGTGCCGGGGTCGCCCAGGTCGACGGTCTCCGGGGCCGGCGCGCGCACGCTCACCAGTCCGTCCGCCAGAGGCGGCGCGGCCGGAACGGGTAGGTGGGCAGCGGCACCCGGTGGCTGGTCTCGCCCCGGTGCAGGGCGTCGAAGTCCACCCGGCGGCCGGTCACCCAGGCCGCGGCGACGTCGAACAGGGCCGGTGCGTCCTGGCCGGACGGCACGATCCCGCGGTCGTCGTGGCGCAGCGAGTCCTCGTCCACCCGGGGCGCGGCGGCCGTCGTGGTGACCAGGCCGCGGGGCGCGTCGGCGGACAGCGCCTCGATCAGTTCCTCGCGGCTGCGGACCACGGCCGCCCACCGGCGGTCCATCGCCCGGCGGCCCAGGTTGAGGCTGAAGCACACGTCGTCCAGGCGCAGTTCGGGGTTGGCGACCAGCCAGTCCCGCAGCCGGGCGCGCCGGTCGGCCAGTGCCTCGTCGTCCAGGGCGGACAGGGTGGCCAGTCGCGGTCCGGCGGTCTCGGGGGCCCGCTCGGCGAGGGCCGGCGGTTCCTCCAGGACCAGGTGCGCGTTGTATCCGCCGCCGCCGATCGCGGTGATGCCCGCGCGGCGGACGCCGGCCTCCGGCTCCCAGTCGGCCGCCTCCAGCTGCGGCACGAACGGGGTGCTGGGGAAGTCGATGTCCGGGTCGACGTCGGTCAGGTTGATCGTCGGCGCCAGCGTCCGGTGGTACAGGGCCAGCGCGGCCTTCACGGCGCCGAAGCCGCCCGCGACCACGCCGCCGTGGCCGACGTTGCTCTTGACCGAGCCGATCGAGCAGGTGCCGGTCTGCTTGCCGAACGCCATGCTCACCGCGTGCACTTCGAGCTGGTCGGTCATCGGCAGTCCGAGACCGTTGGCCTCGTACATGGAGACCGTCTCCGGGGTGACGCCGCCGACCTGCATGGCGCCCGCGATGCAGGCGCTGAGCCGCTCGGGCTGGGCCAGTCCGTACGCCATCGCGCTGACGCCGTTGTTGTTGATGGCCGAGCCCTTGATCACGGCGTAGATGTGGTCGCGGTCGGCGACCGCCTCGGCCAGTGGTTTGAGCAGCAGGGTGGCGACGCCGCTGGACAGGGCGGCGCCGGTGCCGCCCGCGTCGAAGGGGCGGCAGTGGCCGTCCCGGGACAGGATGCGGCCCTCCTCCCACAGATGGCCCCGGGGCTGCGGCAGCCGGACCATGGCGCCGCCGGCGATCGCCAGGTCGGTCTGGCCGAGCAGCAGGGACTGGCAGGCCAGGTGCACCGCGTAGTGGAAGCCGGCGCAGGCGGTGGTGACGGTGACGGCCTCGCCGGTCAGCCCGATGTAGTAGAGGGCGTTGGACGTCATGGTGTCCGGCGACCACGCCAGGCCGTGCTCGATCGCCTCGGGCCCGACCGACACCCGGTCCGGCGGGGAGCTGTACAGGGCGGCGGTCTGCGGGTTGTTGGCGCCGTAGATGCCCACCTCGCCCGTGATCCGGTCGGGGTCGTAGCCGCCGTCCTCCAGCGCCTCCCAGGCGCTCTCCACGAAGAGCCGGTTCTCCGGGGTCATCACGGCGGCCATCCGGTCGCTGATGCCGAACACCGACGGATCGAACGCGTCGTACCCTTCGAGGATGCCGCAGGCCCGTACGTAATAGGGGTTGTTGATCAGGGTCTCGTCGACCGTGATCTCGTCCTTGGCGAGGAACGTCACGGACTCCCTGCCGTGCACGAGGTTGTCCCAGAACTGTTCCTTGGTGCGGGCGCCGGGGGCCCGGCACGAGATGCCGATGACGGCCACGTCGCCCGGGTCGTAGTCCTGCTCTGGACTGTCGGACATGAAAGGCTCCTGCTCGGGTCGGGTCGGGGGACTCAGTTGCCGCCGGAGGCGGCGCGGCCGCGCAGCGCGGCGCGGCGGACGGTGGCCCGGCGGCGGGCCGACTGCACGGCCTCGGGGGTGGCGCCGCTCTCGTCGTCCAGCCAGCGGCCGAGCGAGTGGATGTCACGGAAGCTGAACAGGTCGGGCACGCGGACCCGGCGGTCGAACCGCCGGGTCATCAGCCGGGCCAGCCGGACCAGCAGCAGCGAGTCGCCGCCGAGGTCGTAGAAGGCGGCCCGGACGTCGATGCTCGCCGGTTCGAGGTCGAGCAGCTGGCCCCAGATCTCCGCCAGCGCCACCTCGGTCGGGGTGCCGGCCGGCGTCACCGGGCGCCCGGTGCCGGCGGCCGGCGGCTCGGGGAGCGCGGCGCGGTCGAGCTTCCCGCCCGGCGTCAGCGGGAGCGCGGGCAGCAGGACGATCGCCGAGGGGATCATGTAGTCGGGCAGCTCGGTGGCGAGCTTGCCGGTGACGGTGGCCTGGAGCGCGGCGTCCACCCGGACGCCGTCGGGCGCCTCGCCCTCGGGCACGACGTACCCGAGGAGCCTGCGGCCCCGTACGACGGCGGCGGCCTCCCGGACCTCGGGGCAGCCGGTCAGCCGGGCCTCGACCTCCTCCAGTTCGATGCGGTGGCCGCGCACCTTGACCTGGTTGTCGGTGCGGCCGACGAACTCGAGTTCGCCGCTGTCGGTCAGCCGGACGACGTCGCCGGTGCGGTACATGCGCTCGCCGTCCCGGAACGGGTCGGGGACGAACCGTTCGGCGGTGGTGCGCGGCCGGTTGACGTAGCCGTGGGTGAGGCCGGCGCCGCCGAGGTACAGCTCGCCGGGCACGCCGGGCGGCAGCGGCTTCAGGTTCTCGTCGAGCACGTAGACCCGGGCGCCGTCGGTGGGCGGGCCGATGGTGGGCTCGTCGGTGCCGTTCTCGGGCACCGGTCCGAAGGTGCAGAAGACGGTGCCCTCGGTGGGCCCGTAGGCGTTGAAGACCCGGTCGGCGCCGGTCTCCTGGTACACCCGGTCGACCAGCTTGCGCCGCAGGGGTTCGCCGCCGAACACGACCGTGCGCAGGTTCGGGGGCAGGCCGCCGGCGTCCAGCAGGGTGTTCATCACGGAGGGGATGGCGTGCAGGTGGGTGATGCGGTCGACGTGCGGGCTCTCGGGGAGGTGGACGGCGCTCTCCACGAGCACGACGGCGCCGCCGCGGCACAGCGCGGGGAAGATCTCCATCACGGACATGTCGAAGCAGATGGAGCTGGCCGCGGAGACGCCGCTGAGGTCGCAGCCGGCCAGGACCCGGTCCATCGCGGACAGCATGGCGACGCAGCCGCCGTGCCGTACGGCCACGCCCTTGGGCCGCCCGGTGGAGCCCGAGGTGTAGATCACGTAGGCGGTGTCGCCGGGCACGACCGGTACGGGCTTCTCGCCGGGCTCGGTCGTCACGGTCCCGTCCAGCACCACCATGGTCGGTCCGGCCGGGCAGTTGGCGCGGGAGGCGGGCGTGGTCAGCAGCAGGCGGGTTCCGCTGTCGCGGACCATGAAGGCCAGCCGCTCGGCGGGGTACCGGGGGTCCAGCGGGACGTAGCAGGAGCCGGTGCGCAGGACGGCCAGGATGCCGGCGAGCAGGTCGGGCGTGCGCTCGACGCAGACGCCGACCGGGACGCCGGGACCGGCGCCCTCGGCGGTGAGCCGTTCGGCGAGCCGGCGGGACCGCTCGTCCAGCTCGCGGTAGGTGACGACGCCGGCGTCGGCGTAGACCGCGGTGGCGTCCGGGGTCCGGGCGGCCTGTTCGGCGAACTGCGCGTGCAGGGTCTGGGTCACTGGTCCGTCCCCTCGGACAGGCCGGCCGGCGCGATGGCGTCCAGTGCCAGGTCGGGTCGGGCGATCGAGTCGAAGAGCACGGTGCGGTAGAGGCTGAGCAGTGCCGTCACGGTCTGCTTCTCCAGGTAGCTCGGTTTGTACTGGACATGGCCGACCACTTCGCCGGAGATCTCGGCCATGGAGATCTCCAGGTCGAACTTGGCGAGGTGCCTGCGGACGGGCAGCGGTTCGAGCGGCAGGGCGCCGTCGGGTGCGATGGTGTCGCCGATGCCGTGGAAGAGCTTGACGGAGCGCGGGAAGGCGTCCGCGGACAGCCAGTTGAGCACGACGTCGAACCACGGGGAGCGGCCCTCGGTCCGCGGTGGCTTCAGGGTGGACGCCAGCAGGTCGAGGGGGTAGTTCATGTGCTCCAGCAGGCCGAGCGAGAACGCGTGGACCTCGTGCAGCAGCTCCCGGAAGGAGCGGTCGCCCGCCGGTTTCGCGCGCACCAGCACCGTGTTCAGGTAGTAGCCGATGGCCGACTCCCAGCCGGGCTCGCCGCGTTGGGCGATGGCGGTGGCGAGCACGGAGTCCTCGACGCCGGCCGCGCGGTTGAGGGTGGCGAAGAAGCCGGCCAGTGCCACGGTGCTGATCGACACGCCCTCGCGCACCGCGAACTCCCGCAGGACGCGGGTCTCTTCCGTGCTCCAGCGGAAGGTGAGGTCGCGGCCCTCGTAGGTGACGCCGGGCGGGCGCTGTCCGGGGGACAGGTCGAGGCGGGCGGGCGGGTCGGCCAGCCGCTCGGCCCACCAGTCGAGGGCGGCGTCGGCGGCCGGGCCGGCCAGCCACTGCCGTTCCCACTCCACGAACTCCGTGTAGGGGGCGGCCGGTTCGCGGTCGGCGGGGTCGGCGCCCGCGTAGAACTCCTGGAGTTCGCGGATCATCACGTCGGCCGAGGCCGCGTCCGAGGCGATGTGGTGCACCAGGACCAGCAGGTAGTGGTCGGCGGGGCCGCGGGTGAGCAGCACAACGCGCACCAGTGGCCCGTTGTCCAGGTCCATGGGCAGGTGGCCCTGGACGGCCAGTTCCTCGCGGGCCTCTTCCTCGTCCAGGTCCGGGCCGTCCAGGACGACGAACTCGTACTCCGGGTCGTCGAGGATGACCTGGTAGGGGCTGCCGCCCGCCTCCACGAAGACGGTGCGCAGCGCGGGATGCCGCTCGATCACGGCGGACACGGCGCCTTCCAGGGCCTGTTCGTCCACCTCGGTGCGGATCCGGGCGGCCACCATGAAGTTGTAGGGCACGGCGTCCGGCGCGATCTGCTGCATGAACCACAGGGAGGCCTGGCCGTGCGAGGCCGGGGCGATGCGGAAGCCGAGGCCGTCGGCGCGCAGTTGGTCGAGTGCCGGGGCGTCGGTGGGTTCCAGCAGGCCGCGCACGGCCAGTTCCTCGACCAGTTCCCCGGCGTCGATCTCGGACAGCCCGTCGGGGAGGGCCGCCGCGCGCCCGGGCCCGGGTGCCGGCTCCGGCCGGGGGGCCGGAGCCGGCGGGGCGGGCGCGGCGGACGGGGCGGGCGGGGGCGGCTCGGCCGTCGCGGTCGCGGCCGGTTCCCGGGTGGCCTCGGTGAGGTGGGCGACGATCTCCCCGATGGTGCGCCCGTCCAGGAACACCACCGGCGACACCCGCTGCCCGAACAGCGACTGCACCTTGTTGACCAGGCGGATCGCCAGCATGGAGTCGAGGCCGAAGTCGCGCAGCCGCGAGTCCGCGTCGAGCCTGTGCTCGTCGACGCCGAGCACGTCGGCGATCTCGCCGACGAGTACCTCCTCGGGCGGCCTGGTGTCGGCGGGGGCGGTCGCGGGCGTGGCCGCGGTCTGTGCCGCCGGTGCCGGGGCCGGGGCCGCGACCGCCTCGGGCGCCGCGTCGGCATGCGGCTCGACGTCCAACCAGAAACGTTCCTTCTGCCACTGCACGAGCGGGGTCTCCACGACCTCGACGTCGTCGGCGAACAGCGAGTCGAAGGTCAGCGGGATGCCCCTGACGAACAGCGACGCGGCGGCCCCCAGCAGGCAGCGCAGGTCGCTCTCGCCGCGCCGCAGCGAGTTGACCGCGTGCACGGGGGTGCCGCGGCTCAGCGCGATCTCCTCGACCGCGCCGCGCAGCGTCTCGTGCGGGCCGATCTCCACGAAGGTGCCGACGCCGTCCGCGACCAGCGCGCCGATCGTCTCGGCGAACCGGACCTGGTTGCGCAGGTTGTGCACCCAGTAGTCGACGTCGACGACCGGGTTCACCGTGTCGGCCAGGGCGGTGGAGTGGAAGTCGATGGTGCCGGCGGCCGGGGTGATGCCGGCGATGCGTTCGCGCAGCGGCTCGATCAGCGGGTCCATGCCGGGGCTGTGCACCGGTCGTTCGACCCGGATGTTCCTGGTGGAGACCCCCGCCCGCCGCAGCTCGGCCTCCAGGGCGCGGACGGCTTCGGGCGAGCCGGAGACGGCCGCGCTGGTGGGGCTGTTGACCACGGCGATCGCGGCGTGCTTCGCGTAGGGGACGAGCCACGGCAGCAGGTCGCGCTCGGGCAGGTCGACGGAGATCATCGCGCCGGGTGCGGCCTTGCGTTCGAGCAGGTGCGAGCGGGCGACCACGACGCGGGCGGCGTCCTTAAGGGACAGCGATCCGGCCACGCACGCGGCCGCGACCTCCCCGAGGCTGTGCCCGACGACGGCGGCCGGCTGTACCCCGAGCCCGAGCCAGACCTTGGCCAGCGAGACCTGGAGGGCGAACAGGACGGGTTGCTGGAAGTCCATCTCCTCGAACCGGGCCGACTCCTGCGGCGCGTCGAGCTGTTCGAGGACGGAGCAGCCGCCGGCCGCGCGTACCGCGCTGTCGCAGGCCCGCATCCAGGTGCGGAATCCGTCGTGGGTGCGCATGAGTTCACGGCCCATGCCGACCCAGTGGGTGCCGCCGCCGGAGAACACCAGCACCACGCGCCGGTCGCCGGTGCCGGTGACCGTGCCGGTGACGACGTCCGGGTGCGGCCGGCCGGCGGCGACCCGGGCGAGGCCGTCCAGGACCTCCTGCCGGTCGCGGGCGAACAGCGCCACCCGGTGGTTCTGCGGGGAACGCCTGGTCGCCAGGGTGTAGGCGAGGTCGGACACCCGCAGGCCCGGGTCGCGTTCGACGTGGTTGGACAGTTCCCGGCAGGTGTCGGCCAGCGCGGCGGCCGAGTGCGCCGTGACGGGCACGAGGTGCGGCCGTTCGTCGGTCGCGGGGGCGCCCTGGCGGGGGGTGGCGTGGCGTCCCCGGTCGCCCGCGAGGAACGGGCTCGCGGTGACGGGGTGCCCGGCGGCGAACAGCGCGCCGAGGGAACCCAGCAGGGTCCAGGCCTCGTCGGTGCCGCGGCGCAGCGAGGGCAGGGTGGCGGCGCCGAGGATCTCCGTGACCGACTTGAGCAGCACGGGGTGCGGGCTGAGTTCGATCACCGCGTCGATGTCGTGGTCGCGCAGGGTGGTCAGGGCGTCGACGACCCGGATCTCCCGGCGCAGGTTGTCCGCCCAGTACTGCGGTCCGAGTTCGGCGCCGTCGACGCGTTCGCCGGTGACCGTGGAGATCATCGGGATCCGGGTGGTCCGGGGCGTGAGGCCGGCGAGTTCGGCCTTGAGCGGGGCGAGGACGTGGTCGACCAGCGGGGAGTGCGGGGCGTGGCCCATCCGCACCCGGTGGGTCGTCAGGCCCTCCTCGGTCAGCCGCCGGACGAGGTCGTCGATCTCCTGCGGGGTGCCGGTGACCAGCGTGGAGTTCGGGCCGTTGTGGCCGGACACCGTGAGCTGCCCGGTCAGGTACCGCCTGACGGCGTCGGCGCCGGTGGTGACCACGATGCCCTCGCCGCGCCCGACGGCCAGTTGCTGGAGGAGCCGGCCGTGGCAGGCGGCCAGCCGGGAGGCGTCCTCGAAGTCGAGGGCCCCGGCGATGTGGGAGGCGGCGAACTCGCCGACGCTCTGTCCGACGACCACGTCGGGCTCCACGCCCAGCGAGCGCCAGGCGTCGGCCAGCGCCACCTGCATGCAGAACAGCAGCGGCTGGAAGACGTCCATGTCGTCGAGCCGCCCGTCGGGCGCCAGCAGCTGGTCGACCAGCGAGAAGCCCAGCAGCTCCCGCATCCGTTTGTCGGAGCGCATCATGGAGCGGCGGAACACCGGCATCCCGGCGAGCAGTTGCCTGCCCATGCCGACCCACTGCGAGCCGTTTCCGGAGAACAGGAACGCCACCCTGGGCCTGCGGTCGCCCCGCCGGCCGACGCTCAGCCCGGGCGCCGCCGTACCGTCGGCGAACGCGTCCAGCTGCGCCCTCAGCTCGGTCATGTCGCGGGCGGCGGCCGCGAGCCGGAAGCCGCCGTCGCCGGGCGGCCGGCCGCTGATCGCGCGCAGGTCGTGCTCGTCGCGCAGCGCCCGGGCGCGCTCGGCCAGCGCCTGCGGCGAGTCCTCGGCCAGCAGGACGAGGGAGCCCTCGGGGCGCGGCAGTTCCTCGGCGACGACGTGGCAGATGGCGCCGCCGAAGCCGAACGAGCTGACTCCCCCGCGGCGCGCGTCGGACCGTCGCGGCCACGGCGTCAGCCGGTCCTGGATGGTGAGGCCGTACTCGTCGAAGAGGATCTGCGGGTTGGGGGTGGCGTAGTGCAGGCTCGGGGGCAGCACCCCGTTGCGGATCGACAGCGCGAGCTTGACCAGGCCGACGATGCCGGCCGCGGCCTCCAGGTGACCGACGTTGGACTTCACGGAACCGAGCCGCAGCGGCACCGGGCGGTCACCGCCCAAGACCGCGCCGATGGCGTTGGCCTCGATGGGGTCGCCGAGCGGGGTCGCGGAGCCGTGGCACTCGATGTAGTCCACGAGGGACGGCGCGATGCCGGCCCGCCGGTAGGCGGTACGGAGCATCAGCTCCTGCGCCTGCGGGTTGGGCGCGGTCATGCCGTTGCTGGCCCCGTCGTTGTTGGCCGAGCTGCCCTTGATCAGGCAGTACACGGGGAGTTCGCGTTCGAGCGCCACGCTCAGCGGGGCGAGTACGACGACACCGGCGCCCTCGCCGCGGACGTAGCCGTCGGCGCGGGCGTCGAAGGTCTTGCAGCGGCCGTCCGGGGCGAGCGCGCCCATCCGGTCCATGGCGGTGTAGTAGTCGGAGACGAAGCTCAGGTTGACGCCGCCGGCCAGCACCAGTTCGCTCTCGCCCATCCAGATCGACTGGCAGCCCAGGTGCACCGAGACCAGCGATCCGGCGCAGGCGGCGTCGATGGCCATGCTCGGGCCCTGGAGTCCGAGGACGTAGGAGACGCGGTTGGCGATGATGCCGTCGTGCATGCCGGTCGCGGTGTGCGGGGTGATCTGGCTGTCGGGGCCGCGATAGTGCGCGAGTGCCGCGTAGTCGCCCCAGCAGGAGGCCATGAAGACGCCGGTGTCGCTGCCGACGAGGCCCCGGGGCGCGATCCCCGCGTCCTCCAGCGCCTCCCAGGCCAGCTCGAGCACCAGTCGCTGCTGCGGGTCCATCTGGACGGCTTCCCGGGGCGAGATGCCGAAGAACAGCGGGTCGAACCGGTCGATGCCGTCGATGAACCCGCCCCAGCGCACGCTGTCGCGCAGGAGTGCGCGGCGCTCGGCCGGCACCGGTCCGACGGCGTCGCGGCCCTCGGTCAGCAGCCGCCAGAACGCGTCCGGGTCCGGGCCGCCCGGGAAGCGGCAGCCGATGCCGACGATCGCGACCGGCTCCCGCGCCGCCGTGCGGCGGTCGGTGACCGGTGCGGTGGTCTGTGTGGTCCGGGGACCGTCGACGAGCGCACGGCTCAGTTCGTCGATGGTCGGGTACTGCCACATCCAGGTGACGGGGACCTTCCAGCCGAGGAACTCGGAGAGCGAGGCGGCGAGCGCCGCGGCTTTCACCGACTCCAGGCCGTACTGGTGCATCGGGGCCCAGCGGTCCACCGCGTCCTTGGACACGTCCAGCAGCTCGACGACGCGAGAAAGCAGGAAGTCTGTGACGGCGCGCGCAGTGAGCGCTCCGCGCTCATGGGGCATTTCGCCTCCTCGGCAGGGCGGATGGAAGGGGCCGGCGGACGGCGCCGTCGTCGGATCGGCGGTCCGGGCACGCGAAACGGCGGGGGGGGGGGACGGGGTGATGCGGCGCACGCGTGCGGCGGCGCCGGTCAGCGCGGCCGGGGTCGGCGGCGCCCGGGAGAAGGCCGGTCAGAGCCCGAAGGGACCGGCCGGGGAATGGCTCACCACGCAGAGGTCAAAGCTGTTGCTCTTGACGCCGAGAAACGGCACCCGAGTGAAGGCGCGACTGCCGGAATACCCATGATTGCAATGTGACTGCCCTCGTTGAGTCATCCTGACCGAATCACCTGACGTACTGATTCGGAATCACTGCCCGGCAGTCCACCCGCCGAGTACGTCGTCCGTCTCCTGTCACGGCCACTGCCGACGGGCGCGAGGATCCGCCATACCCAGACGGATCGGATTACGAGGTGCTCGCCCGATCGGCGAACGTCAGACTGCCATCCTGTGAAGGGCGAGACAAGAGTGACCGGGCGGACCACAGGTGCACTGGCAAGAATTGATGCCCCTGTGGCCGGTTCGCTCTTGTCGGTGGCTTGCCGACTGCTTGCCGTTCGCTTGCCACCGGCAGGCGGCCGCCGGCGGCCGGCTCCGGGTCGGCGGAAGTTCGTACAACCGGATATATCGCCCCACCCTTTGACGTCGGCGCGAAACCAACGACACCGACGCTCCGCCTTTTCCCATTATGGGCGGACAATTCCCTTATCTCCCTAGTAATTTCACCAAATGACCGTGGATACAGTCGATGTGACGGCAACTTCGACCGCCGCGGTCCGGTCGCTTCTCGCGCACTCCAGGGAAGTCCCGGGGAAATTTCCACGGAAAGGACACGTCATGGACCGTCGAACGCGTGCGTCATGGCCGCTCGTGACCATGGACCTGGAACACCCGTCGCGTCCCGCCGGGCCGTACCGCGATCCGGAATGCCACCCGCAGCCGGTTCCGAGCATCCCGGAACTGCTGGCCGCGGTTCTCACCCCTTTCTCCGCGCATTCCGCCCCCCTCACCGCGACGACATGCCCGCCCAGGGTGAATTCCGGGCCGCACAAGGAGATATGACACGTGAACACCACCGGACTCGATCCGCACGCGGATGAGGTGCGCACCCTGCCCGACGCCCTGCGGCTGCGCAGCGCCAAGCAGCCCGACGAGACCGCCTACGTCTTCCTGCGCGACGGCGAGGAGCCGGAGTCCGCGCTCACCTACCGCGCGTTGCACGAGGCCGCCCGCGCCAGGGCCGCCCGCCTGGTCGCGGCCGGGCTGTCCGGCGGCCGGGCCGTGCTGCTGTACCCGTCCGGGCTGGAGTTCATCCGCACCCTGCTGGGCTGCATGTACGGCCGGGTGGCCGGCGCGCCCGTGCAGGTCCCCCGGCGCCGCGAGGCCGTCCGGCGGCTGCGGCGCATCGCCGACGACGCGGGCACCACCACCGTGCTGACCACCACCGGGGTCCGTGCGGAGATGTACGAGCGCTTCGGCGACCTGCCGGACCTGGCCGGGCTGACCCTGCTGGCCACCGACGCCCCGGACCCGGCGCCCGGGCCGGGCGTCCTGCCCGAGCCGCCCGGACCCGAGGACATCGCGCTGCTCCAGTACACCTCGGGCTCCACCGGCGACCCCAAGGGCGTCATGGTCAGCCACGCCAACTTCCTGGCGAACGTGGCCGAGACGGACGAGCTGTGGCCCTGCGAGCCCGACGGCACGGTGGTGAACTGGCTGCCGCTCTTCCACGACATGGGCATGCTCTTCGGTGTCGTGCTGCCGCTGTGGTCGGGCATCCCGTCGTACCTGATGGCGCCCGAGTCCTTCATCCGCCGGCCGGCCCGCTGGCTGGAGGCCATCGCCCGGTTCGGCGGCACCCACGCCGCGGCGCCCAGCTTCGCCTACGAGCTGTGCGCCCGCGCCGCCGCCGACGGTGCGACGAGCGGCGTCGGCGACCTCTCCCGCTGGCGGGTGGCCGCCAACGGCGCCGAACCGGTGCGCTGGCCCACGATCCGGGCCTTCACCGCCGCCTTCGCGCCGCACGGCTTCCGGGCCGCCGCCATGTGCCCGGGCTACGGGCTGGCCGAGAACACCCTGAAGGTGACGGGCGACAACCAGGACCGGGAGCCCACCGTGCTGTGGGTCGACGCCGGGGCGCTGCGCGAGGGCACCGTACGGCGGGTCGCCGACACCGCCGGGGACGCGCTGCCGCTGGTGAGCAGCGGGAGCACGGTCGGCACCACCCGGGTGCGGATCGTGGACCCGGACTCCCGGCTACCCCGGCCGCCCGGCGAGGTCGGCGAGATCTGGGTCGACGGGCCCTGTGTGGCGGGTGGTTACCGCGACCGGCCCGAGGAGAGCGAGGCCACCTTCCGGGCCCGCGTCGAGGGCGGGGACGCCCGGCCCCATCTGCGCACCGGCGACCTCGGCTTCCTGTACGAGGGCGACCTGTACGTCACCGGGCGGCTCAAGGACGTCATCATCCGCCAGGGCCGCAACCACTACCCGCAGGACATCGAGCTGTCCGCCGAACGGGCCGTGCCCGGGCTGCACCCGAACTGCGCCGCCGCGTTCTCCGTGGACGACGGCGTGCGGGAGCGGCTCGTCGTCGTCCTGGAGGCGGACGGGCGGGTGCTGCGCTCGCCGGGGGCGGACGCCCTGCGGGAGCGGATCGGCGCCGCGGTCCGGGAGGACCACCGGCTGACGGCCGACGAGGTGCTGCTCGTCCGGCGCGGCGCGCTGTCCCGGACGTCGAGCGGCAAGGTGCAGCGGCGGGCGTGCCGGGCGCGCTATCTCAACGGCGAGCTGGCCGCCCTGGCGGCCGGGCGGACGCCGGCGACCGCCGCCCGTGGGCGGGAGGCGTGATGGCCCGGCTGCGGCTTCCCGATCCGCACCCCGGCTCCCGGATCCTCGGCATCGGTGTCTACCGGCCGTCGCGGGTGGTGACCAACGAGGAGATCTGCGCCCGCATCGACTCCAGCGACGAGTGGATCCGGCGGCGCTCCGGAATCGTCAGCAGGCGTTTCGCGGGCCCGGACGAGACCGTGATCACGATGGCCGTGGAGGCGGCGCGCAAGGCGATGGCGCAGGCCGGCACCGATCCGGACGAGATCGGCATGGTGCTGGTGGCCACCATGTCCTTCCTGGAGCAGTCCCCGGCCGCCGCGCCCCGTGTCGCCCATCAGCTGGGCGCACGGGCGGCGGGCAGCCTGGACATCGGTGCCGCCTGCTCCGGGTTCTGCTACGCGCTGGGGCTCGCCGACTCCCTGGTCCGCTCCGGGGACGCGCGCGCGGTGGTGGTGGTCGGCTCGGAGCGGATGAGCGACATCGTGGACCCGCGGGACCGCGGCACCGCCTTCCTGTTCGGCGACGGCGCGGGGGCGGTGGTGGTCGGCCGGTCCGAGACCCCGGGCATCGGTCCGGTGGTGTGGGGCTCCGAGGGGTCCCGGCACCACATGATCGCGCACGACCGCGCCTGGCCCCCGGTGGGCGAGACGCCCCGGGCGGGTGCCGCGCTGCGGATGGCGGGGCCGGAGGTGTTCCGCTGGGCGACGCGGGTGATGCCGGAGGTGTCCCGTGAGGCACTGCGCCGGGCGGGCCTCGGCGTCGCCGACCTGGCCGCGTTCATCCCGCACCAGGCCAACGCCCGGATCGTCGACGTGGCCGCGAAGTCCCTGGGGCTCGCCCCGCACACGGTGGTGGCCAGGGACGTGGTCACCTCGGGCAACACCTCGGCCGCGTCCATCCCGCTGGCCATGGAGGAGTTGCTGGCCCAGGGTAGGCTCGCCGGCGGCGACCCGGCCCTGCTGGTCGGCTTCGGCGCGGGACTGGCCCATGCGGCACAGGTGGTGACGCTGCCCTGACCGGGCACGCGGTTGCGGGCCACCGGTTCGGGAGGCCCGCAGACCGCCGGTTCGGCGGTGCGTCCGGATGCGCGGCGCACCGCCGGACCCCGTCGGGCGCGAACTCCTCGCCCGCACGGGGGAGTCCACGTGTGCGGGCCGGTGTCCGGGATCGGCGCCGTCGCGGGTCGCGGCATCCGTTAGGCTCGTGAAGTACCCCGGCGAGGAGGAGGACCGCACATGGGCGGATCGGTCACGGCGGTCAGCAGCAACGGCACGTACTCGTTCTCGAAGCCGAACCGGGCGAGCATCACCCTGCTCGCCGGGCTGGGCGTCGAGGGCGACGTGCACGCGGGCGTCACGGTCAAGCACCGCTCACGCGTGGCGCAGGACCCGACGCAGCCGAACCTGCGCCAGGTCCACCTCATCCACGAGGAACTCTTCGACGAGGTGCGCGCGGCGGGCTTCGAGGTCGCCCCGGGCGAACTCGGCGAGAACGTCACCACCCGCGGCCTCGACCTGCTCGGCCTGCCGGTGGGGACCCTGCTGCGCCTCGGCGCCGAGGCCGTGGTCGAGGTGACCGGCCTGCGCAATCCCTGCCTGCAGATCGACCACTTCCAAGGCGGCCTGCTCAAGCAGGTGGTCGGCCGCGACGACCTCGGCAATGTCGTGCGCCGGGCCGGGATCATGGGCGTCGTCAGGGCGGGCGGCGTCGTCCGCCCCGGCGACCCGGTGGAGGTGGAACTCCCCGAGGGTCCGCACCGCCCGCTGGACCGGGTGTGAGCCGGCCGGGCCCCGGGTGGCTGCGCGACGTCTCGCCGGACGACGTCGACGCCTATGTCCGCATGCGGTGCGATCCCGTCATGATGGCCGACCTCGGCGGTCCGCTGCCGCGGGCGGGGATGGCGGACAAGGTGCGCCGGGACGCCGCGGAGGCCGCGGCGGACCGCGCGTGGCTGAAGATGATCGTGCCCGATCCGGACCGGCCCGATGTGGTGGCGGGGACGGTGACCCTGTGGACCCACGACGCCGGTGACGGGCCCATGTCGGAGATCGGGTGGATGGTCCTGCCCGAGTTCCAGGGCCGGGGGCTGGGCAAACGCGCTGTCCGCGCCCTGCTGGAACAGGCCCGCGACCAGGACCGCTGGGGCCTCGTGCACGCCTTCCCGGCGACCGGCAACGCCGCGTCGAACGGCATCTGCCGCTCGGCCGGCTTCCGCTTGCTCGGCCGGACCCGCACCGCCTTCGCCGACCGTGTCCTCACGACCAACCACTGGGTCGTCGATCCGGCGCGGGACCTTCCGGCCGGCCGTACCGCGCTGCCCGGCGGGGGCTGAGACCGCCCCGCCGGACGTGGACACCCGCTCGGGTGCACGGGCTCCCTACTCCGGTGCGGCGAGCCCTACTCCGGTGCGGCGAGCCCGAGTTCCCGCTCGCCGAGCGGGGCGAAGAAGCGCTCCACGTCGGCGTCGGCGACCTCGGCGAGCGTCGCCGGCGACCAGCGGGGGTCGCGGTCCTTGTCGATGATCCGGGCGCGCACGCCCTCCACCAGGTCGTGACTGCCCAGGGCGGCGCAGGAGACCCGGAACTCCTGGTCGAGGACGGCCTCCAGGGACCCGAGCCGCCGGGCGCGGCGCACGGCGGCCAGGGTGACCTTGAGGGCGAGGGGCGACCGGGTGCACAGGGTCTGCGCCGCCTCCTTCGCCTCGGGGCTGCCGTGGTCGAGCAGCCGCCCGATGATCTCCTCGACCGTACCGGCGGCGTAGCAGGCGTCGATCCACTCCCGCTGCTCGGCCAACTCCCCCGGCGGCGACGGCCGTACGTGCCGGGCCAGGGCGTCGGACACGGGCATCACCGCCAGGTCGTCCACCAGGCCGGCGAGGGCCGCGGCGGGCACGTGGTGATCGGCGAGGCCGCACGACACGGCGTCGGCGGCGCCGATCTGATCCCCTGTCAGCGCGAGGTGAGTGCCCAGTTCGCCGGGGGCCCGTGCGAGCAGATGGGTGCCGCCGACGTCCGGCACGAAACCGATGCCCGTCTCCGGCATGGCGATCCGTGAACGCTCGGTGACGATCCGGACTCCGCCGTGCGCGGAGAGACCGACACCGCCGCCCATCACGATGCCGTCCATGAGGGCGACGTACGGCTTGGGGTAACGGGCGATGCGGGCGTTGAGACGGTACTCGTCCCGCCAGAACGCGGCCGAGGCGCTGCCGTCGCCGTCCCGGGCGTCGTCGTGGATGGCGCGGATGTCGCCGCCCGCGCACAGCCCGCGCTCCCCGGCGCCGGACAGGACCACCGTCTCGACGCCGGGATCGTGCTGCCAGGCGGCGAGCGCCGCGTCGATGCGCCGCACCATCGCGTGGTCGAGGGCGTTGAGCGCCCTGGGCCGGTTGAGGACGATGTGCGCGGCCCGGCCGGCGGTGCGCAGCAGCACGGGTGCCTCGGTGCCGCTCATCCGGTGGCCTCCGTCAGGTCGCGGGCCGCGATGTCGTACATGATCTGGTTCCTTCCGGGTTCCGGGGGCGCGGGGCCACCTGTGATCCTCCCGCGCCCTCGCGGCTACCCTTTCACGCCGGGTGCCCACCCCGGCGGCCCGAAGAGGTACCCCGCGCGGTCGCGCCAGCGGCGGGCCCGGCGGACGTCCCGCCAGGCGGCCGCGTACTCGTGGAAGGCCACCCGCAGCGGGTTGTGGGTGGCGATGTTCTTGGTCAGGCCGTACACCACGCGCACGCCCTCCGGTTCGAAGGTGCCGAGGAGCCGGTCCCAGACGATGAGGATGCCGCCGTAGTTGCGGTCCAGGTACACGTTGTTGGAGCCGTGGTGGACCCGGTGGTGGGACGGCGTGTTGAAGAACCACTCCACCGGCCGCCACAGCCTGTCCACCCGCTCGGTGTGCAGGAAGAACTGGTAGACGAGGCTGACGGCCTGCTCGATCAGGATCATCCAGGGCGGCACGCCGAGCAGCGCCAGCGGCAGCCAGAACGGCAGGCCGGTCATCGGCGTCCAGGTCTGGCGCAGGGCGGTGGAGAGGTTGAAGCGGAGACTGGAGTGGTGCACCACATGGCTCGCCCACAGCACCCGCACCCGGTGATGGGCCCGGTGGTAGGCGTAGTAGGCCAGGTCGTCGCCGAAGAACAGCAGCAGCCACGTCCAGCCGGAGGCGGGCGAGAGGTGCCAGGGGGCCACGGTGTACGCGGCGGCGTACACCACGATCGTCGCCACCTTCCACGGCACCGCGATGACCTGGCTGCCGGCGCCCATGGACATGCTGGTGACGGTGTCGCGCAGCTCGTAGCCGCGCTCGTCGTCGTCCGGCAGGAAGCGGTAGGACAGCGCCTCGACGGCGACCAGCAGCACGAACGCCGGTATCGCGTAGACCACGGCCGGGATCATCGCCGTACCCCCTCGCACCCGCGCGGCGCGCTGGGCACGCTGCGGGTCAGCAGTTCGCGCGCCAGTTCCTCGGCCGCCGCGGCCTCGCGGGCCGCGATGTGCGCGGCCAGCCGCCGGTGGGCCTCGACGTCGAGGATCTCCGCGGCCCCGAGGTCGGCGGGCACGTCCGCGACCGGGATCATGCCGTCCACCAGGCTGTTGAAGGCCAGCAGATAGGCGATGTTGCCGGAGCCCTCGATGATCAGCCGCCACCAGGCGACATAGGTGTCGTCCAGCTCGGTCAGATCGGGGCCGGTGCGCGCGTGCCGCTCGGCGGCCGCGGTGATCTCCGCGGCGGTGTCCGGGGAGCAGCGCAGGGCGCACAGCCGGGCCGCGTCGGCGCCGATGCAGGCCCGCATCTCCAGGGCGTCGCGGGCGATGTCCTGCACGGTGGGCCCGGTGTCGGCCGCGGCGATGCCCACGGCGAGGTCGAGCCCGGCGGTGCGGCGCCAGTCCAGCACCTGGGTCCGGCCACCGTGGCTGACCTCGACCAGCCGTGCCTGCTGGAGGCGTTTGACGGCCTCCCGTACGGCGTGCCGGTTCACCCCGAAACCGGCCGCCAGTTCCCGCTCGGGGGTGAGCGCGGCGCCGGCCGGCAGCTCGCCCCCGAGAATCCTGTCCCGCAGCAGGGCGAAGAGCTGGTCGGAGACCGCCGCACGCCGTATGTGTCCCTCAGCCATGGCGATCAGGGTGGACGCAGCTCGTGCAGTGGTCAACTGGTTGGACCAATATTTCCGTGCCGGGCCGGTCGGATGTCGGCGTTCGTCCGGATCCGTCAACCCGCGCCCACCTGACGGGAGTTGGGCCCGCCTTCGCGCGCCACGGCCCGCGTGCCCGTGCGAGCCTCCCGGTCTCCCCCCATGCTGGACGTGAGACCCGGTGCCCCCGTTCGCCGGGACGGGACGGCGGAGGAGGAAGTGGTGACGATGCGGACCGTTGTCGACCTCACGCGCTGCCAGGGCTACGCACAGTGTGTGTTCCTCGCGCCGGACGTGTTCCGGCTGCACGGAGAGGAGGGCCTGCTGTACGCCCCGGCCGTCCCCGACGACCAGGTCGAACGGGTGCGCCAGGCCGCCGCGGCCTGCCCGGTGCAGGCCATCCTCCTCGGCGAGGAGGTGAGCGGCGGTGCACGGTGAGTTCACGGACGGCCGCATCGTGATCGTGGGCGCCTCGCTGGCCGGGCTGCGGGCCGCGGAGGCGCTGCGCGCGAACGGCTTCACCGGCTCGCTGACGGTGGTCGGCGACGAGCCCCACCCGCCCTACGACCGGCCGCCGCTGTCCAAGCAGGTGCTGCTGGGCATCGCCCCGGCCGACTCCACGGGCCTGCCGATGCGCCAGGACCCGAAGGCCGAGTGGCTGCTCGGGGTCCGGGCCACGGGTCTGGACCCGCTGGCCCGGCGGGTGCTGCTCGACGGCGGGGAGTCACTGCCGTACGACCGGGTGCTGATCGCCACCGGAACCCGCGCCCGGCCCTGGCCGAACCCGGCGGAGGCCGCGTTGGACGGGGTGTTCACCCTGCGCACCCGTGAGGACGCCGCGGGGCTCGCGGAGCGCCTCGACGCGGGGCCGGAGCGGGTGCTGGTGATCGGCGGCGGGTTCACCGGCTCGGAGATCGCCTCGGCCTGCCGGGAGCGGGGCCTCGCGGTCACCGTCACCGAGCGCGGCCCCGCGCCGCTGGTCGGCGCGCTCGGCGGGACGCTGTCCAAGCTCGCGGCGGTGATGCAGCGCAACCACGGTGTGGACCTGCGCACCGGGGCGACGGTCACCAGGCTGCTCGGCGACGGGCGCTTCACCGGCGCGGAGCTGTCCGACGGCAGCCGGGTGGACGCGGACGTGTGCGTGGTGGCGCTGGGCGCGATCCGCAACGTGGAGTGGCTGGCGCAGTCCGGTCTGGCGGCGGGCCCGCGCGGGCTGGCGTGCGACGCCGGGTGCCGGGCCTTCACCATGTACGGCATCGTCACCGACGACGTCTTCGTGGCCGGGGACGTCTCCCGCTTCCCGCACCCGCTCTTCGGCTACCAGCTGCTGTCCCTGGAGCACTGGGGCAACGCGGTCACGCAGGCCGAGGTGGCCGCGCACAACATGATCTCCCCGGGGCCGCTGCGCCGCCCGCACCTGTCCCTGCCGACGTTCTGGTCGACCCAGTTCGGGCTGAACATCAAGTCGGTGGGGGTGCCCACCTACTCCGACCACGTGGTCATCGCCCAGGGTTCCCTGGAGGCGCGGCGGCTGGCGATGGTGTACGGCTACCGGGGCCGGGTGACGGCCGCGGTCACCGTCGACATGGCCAAGGTGCTGGAGTACTACCAGCACCTGATCGAGACGGCCGCGCCGTTCCCGCCCCCGCCGGGCGCCGCCGACCGGGCCCTCGCGGCCGAGATCCCGATCCCGTCCGACGTACCGGACCCCTCGGTGCTGTCCCACGGGCCGACGGTCGCGCTCACCGGCTATGCCCCGGACCGCCGGCTGACGGTGGTGTAGCACGCCCCTACTTCGAGGAGCCGCCATGGACCCCGGCACCCTGCTGGCGAGGATCACCGACTACGCCAGCCGTCCCGACCCCTACCCGCTGTACGCGGAGCTGCGCGCGGCCGGGCCCGTCGTCCCGCAGGAGGACGGCAGCCTGCTGGTCGGCGGCTACCACGAGGTCGCCGCGCTGCTGCACGACCCCCGGCTCAGCGCCGATCCGCGCACCCGCGGTCTGGAGACGGCCAAGCCGCCGTTCCTGCGCCTGGACGATCCCGAGCACCATCGGCTGCGCACCCTCGCCATGCGGCCGTTCGGCCCGCCGCACAGCCCGCACCGGGTGGACGGCATGCGTGCCGAGATCGACCGGATCACGGCGGAGCTGCTGGAACCCTTCGAGGCGGGCGGGCGGTTCGACCTCGTGGACGACTTCGCCTACCCCCTGCCGGTCACCGTGATCTGCCGGCTGCTCGGGGTGCCGCGCGAGGACGAGCCGCTCTTCCGGGCCTGGTCGGACACGCTGGTCGCGTCGGCCGACGTACGGCCGGACGCGGGCCAGGCGCCCCGCGAGGAGGCCGAGAAGGCCCGTGCGGACATGGGCGGGTACCTGGTGGGCCTGGCCGAGCAGCGCCGCGACCAGCCCACCGGCGACCTGCTGTCCGCGTTCGTCAACGAGCCCGACCCGGGGCAGCGGCTCACCCGGGAGGAACTCGCGGAGACCGCGGTGCTGCTGCTGATCGCCGGGCACGAGACGACGGTCAACCTCATCACCAACGGGGTGCTGACCTTGCTGCGCCACCCCGAGGAACTGGACCGGCTGCGCCGCACGCCCGGTCTGCTGCCCCGGGCGATCGAGGAACTCCTGCGCTACGAGCCCCCGGTCCACATGCGCGAACGCATACCGCTGGTCGACCTCGCCGTCGCCGGCACGACCCTGCCGCAGGGCTCCTCGGTGTTCCTGGCCCTGGCCTCCGGCAACCGCGACCCCCGCCGCTTCACCGACCCCGACCGGTTCGACCCGGCGCGCCCCGACAACCAGCACCTCGGCTTCGGCACGGGCATCCACCTCTGCTACGGCGCCCCGCTCGCCCGCATCGAGGCCCACTCGGCCCTGTCCGCCCTGCTCCCCCGCCTGGCCACGGCCCAGCTGGTCGAGGACCCGCCGCCGTACCGGCAGAACGCGATGCTGCGGGGCCCGCGCCACCTCCCGCTCAGGCTCTGACGGCAGGAGCGCGGCGCGGGGGCGGCCCCGGCCGTCGCCGCCGCTCAGCCCGTGAGGATCTCGGACAGTTCGACGATGTGGTCCGTGAGGTAGAAGTGGCCGCCGGAGAAGACCTTGAGGTCGAAGGGGCCGGTGGTGTGTTCGCGCCAGGCGTGGGCCTCCTCGGGGGTGACCCGCGGGTCGCGGTCCCCGGTGAGGACCGTCAGGGGGGCCTCGACGACGGCGTCGGCGGGGGCCCGGTAGGTCTCGATGGCGGTGTAGTCGCTGCGCAGGGCCGGCAGGATCATCCGCAGCAGGTCCTCGTCGCCCAGCAACCGCGGGTCCGTGCCGCTCAGTTTGCGCATCTCCTCGATGAGGCCGTCGTCGTCGCGCAGGTGCACGTTCTCGCAGGCGTACGCGGAGGGGGCGCGCCGCGCGGAGGCGAAGAGGTGCGCGGGGCCCTCGCCGTCGCGTTCGAAGCGGCGGGCGACCTCGAAGGCGACGATGGACCCCATGCTGTGCCCGAAGAAGGTCAGCGGACGGTCCGCATAGGGCCGCAGCGCCTCGTACGCCTGGTCCGCCAGCTCGGCGATGGTCTCGATGCCCTTCTCCTCGTACCGGTCCTGCCGGCCCGGGTACTGGAGCACGAGCACGTCCGCCGCGCCGCGCAGTGCGGTGGCCAGGGGGAAGTAGAAGGTCGCCGAGCCGCCGGCGTGCGGGAAGCACACCAGCCGGGCGGACGTGGGCGGTGCGGGGTGGAAGCGGCGCACCCACAGGTCGCCGGTCGGGAAGGCTGTCGTCATGGCGTCATCCAGGGTTCGTCGATACCGGACGGGGGCGCCGACGCGCCGTCTGCGATCATGCGGCCCCGCGGTCAGGTCGTCAACCACCCCTTGGCCCGGGCCAGTTCGACCACCCGCTCCCGGACCTGGCGGATCTGCGCTGCCGTGAGGGAGTCGACCGACGTGACCAGCAGCTCCGTGAGTTCGGTGCGGAAGCGGGCGGCGCCGGTGCCCTCGCCGGCCGGTGCGCCGGTGCGTTCGGCGGTGGTGCCGTCGGAGAAGACGGGGCGGCCGGGGAGGCGGTGCGGCGAGGGCTGGTGGATCAGCCGGATCTGGGAGGCCTTCGGGCCCTTCTCGCCCATCTCCAGGTGGAACTCGACCTCGCTGCCCTCGTGGTAGAGGTACTTCTCGTCGAGCAGGTCGTTGGCGTGCATGAAGACGTCCTCGCCGGGCTCGGCCGGGGCGATGAACCCGTATCCGCGGACCTCGTCGAAACGCAGCACCTTGCCGGTCATCAGCACGGCCCACCCACCTCCAGCACCGACCCAACGGTAACGGAGGCGAACTTACACAGCTTCCGGCACGGATACGACCCCGCGGACCACGGTGCGCCCGCCGCTCACTCCGGCAGCACCAGCCGCACCGTCCGCCCCGGTTGCACGGTCACCACCCGGTCCGGCAGCCGCACGTCGACGGGCTCGCCGCCGGAGTCGGGCACGGCGATCTCCAGGTGCCCGCGGGTCAGCCGGACGCCGATCCCCCAGTGGCCGAGGTAGCGGATCGAGAAGCCGTAGGAGGAGACCGGCGGGAGCGGCACGGGGTCCAGCCAGAGGGCGCCGTGGCGGGTCTCCAGGCCGGTCAGTGCGCGCTGCACGAGGTCGAGGGTGCCCGCCATCGCGCCGAGGTGGATGCCCTCGCCGGTGGTGCCGCCCTGGACGTCGGCGATGTCGCCGCGCAGCGTCTCCTGGACGAACCGCCACGCGTCGGCGCGGCGGGCGCGGGCCAGGATCCAGCCGTGGACGAGGCCGCTGAGGGTGGAGCCGTGGCTGGTGCGGCCCAGGTAGTGGTCGACGGTCGCGGACCAGGTGGTTTCGTCGACGCGCTGCCCCAACCGTGCGAAGAGGGCGGCGAGTTCGCGGGGTGCGAAGAGGTAGCCGAGCATCAGGACGTCGGCCTGCTTGGAGGCCCGGTACCGGTTGGGGGTGTCGCCCTCGGCCTCCAGGATGCGGTCCAGGCGCCGGATGTCGCCGTACCGTTCGCGGTAGGCGCCCCAGTCGAGTTCGGCGAGGTCGCCGTAGCCCTCGAACTGGCTGATCACCCCCTCGTGGCGGGGCACGTGGAGGGTGCGCGAGACCTCGTCCCAGCGCGCCGTCTCGTCGGCGTCGAGGGCGAGGCGCTCGGTGAGTTCGCGGCGGCGCGGCTCGGGCAGCACACGCAGCAGGTCCAGGGCGCGGGCGAGTACCCAGGCCGCGGTGACGTTGGTGTACGTGTTGTCGTCCAGGCCGGGCCGATCCGCGCCGGGATAGGCGTCGTGGTACTCGTCGGGGCCGACGACGCCCCGGATGCGGTGCCGGCCGAGGTGGTCGTCGTACTTGGCCGAGTCGGCCCAGAAGCGGGCGATCTGGAGCAGCATCTCGGCGCCCTCGCCGTCGCGGAAGGCGGTGTCGCCGGTGGCCTCGCAGTACCGCCACACGTTGTACGCCACCGCGGAGCCGACGTGGTGCTGGAGGCGGGAGTTGTCGGGCAGCCAGCGGCCCGAGCGGGGGTTGAGGTGGAGCCGCTGGGTCTCCTCGTGGCCGTCGCTGCCGCTCTGCCAGGGGTAGCAGGCGCCGCGCCGGCCGAGGCGGGCCGCCTCGCGCCGGGCCGCGTCCAGCCGGCGGTGCCGGTAGCGCAGCAGGCCCCGGGAGACCTCGGGCAGGTGCAGGTCGAGGTAGGGCAGGACGAAGAGTTCGTCCCAGAAGACATGGCCGCGGTAGGCCTCGCCGTGCAGTCCGCGCGCGGGGACCCCGACGTCCAGGTCCGCGGTGTGCGGCGAGAGCGTCTGGAGCACGTGGAAGAGGTGCAGGCGCAGGATGGTCCCGGCCTCGCCGGGCACGTCGAGCAGGGTGCGCCGCCACAGCCGGCCCCAGGCGGCCCGGTGGGAGCCGAGCAGGGCGTCGAAGGCGGGGGCGGTGGCCAGCCGGTCGAGGGCCGCGCGCAGCGGGTCGCCGATGGCAGGGTCGTGGGAGGTGTGCAGGGCGACGGTCTTGTCGATGGTGCGGGTGCGGCCGGGCGGGCAGGTGAGCCGCACCGTCTGCACCGCGCGCCGGGGTTCGGCGGCGGCCCTCGCCGGGGCGTTCGCGGTGAGCCGACCGGCGAGGGCGATCCGGATGTCCGAGGTGCGGGTACGGCAGTCCAGCCACACGGTGTCCCGGGTGTCCGTGCCGGTGCGCACCTCGGTGAGGTGGCGGCCGTCGAGGTCGCGGTAGCGGGCGACGCCGCGGTTGGTGACGTCCCCGTCGAGCGCGGCCTCGACCTCCAGTTCCGTGCCCGCCTCGCCCTCGACGGTGAACTCCGTGCGCAGCGCGGCGAGGTGGGGGTCGCCCAGGTGGACCAGCCGCAGCTGGCGCACGACGAGGGAGCCGCTCGGGACCAGCGGGTAGCGGGTGCGGCGCTCCAGCAGGCCGGGACCGAGGTGCAGGGTCAGGTGGTGTTCGGCGACCGGGGTGGTGTCGGGGGTGAGCCAGCCCTCCACGCCGTCCGCCGGCCGGGCGCACGGACGGAAGCGCAGCGGCAGCCAGTTGGGCAGGTTGACCATGTCCTCGTTCTCGACGCGGCGGCCCGCGACCTCGGAGGTGAGCCGGTTGTAGCAGCCGGCCGCGTAGGTACCGGGGTAGTGGACGTCGTCGGCGGCGCACTCGGGCAGCGCCCCCCGGGTGGCGAAGTAGCCGTTGCCCAGGGCGCACAGGGACTCCCGCAGGCGTTCCCCCGCAGGCTGGTAGCCGTCGTACTCCCAGGTCGCCCCGGCCACCGTCACCCCGCGGACAGCAGGCCGGGGAGGATCCGGTCGGGGGTGAGGGGCAGTTCGCGGCAGCGGACGCCGGTGGCGTGGTGGACGGCGTTGCCGATGGCGGCGGCGGTGCCGACGATGCCGATCTCGCCGATGCCCTTGCTGCCCATGGGGTTGAGGTGGGTGTCGTCCTCGTCGATCCAGTGGGCCTCGACGGCGGGCACGTCGGCGTTCGCGGGCACGTGGTAGGAGGCGAGGTCGGACTCGGGGAAGTCGCCGAACGCGGGGTCCAGGGTGCTGTGTTCGGTGAGGGCCATGCCCAGACCCATGATCATGGCGCCGGTGAACTGGGAGCGCGCGGTGCGGGCGTTGAGGATGTGGCCGGCGGCGAAGACGCCGAGCAGCCGGCGCACCCGGGCCTCGCCGGTGACGGTGTCGACGGCGACCTCGGCGAAGTGGGCGCCGAACGCGTGCCGGGCGTAGGGGACCTCGGCGTCGGCCCGGCCCGTGGTGTCGGCGCGGGCTTCGATGCCTTCGGCGGGCAACGGGCCGGTGTGCGCGGCGAGTCGGGCCGCGAGGTCGGCGCACGCGTCGTGCACGGCCCAGCCCCAGGAGGCGGTGCCCATGGAGCCGCCCGCCAGCGGGGCCGGGGGCAGGTCGCTGTGCCCGATCTCGACGCGGACCCGCTCCAGCGCGGTGCCGAGGGCGTCGGCGGCCACCTGGGCGAGGACGGTGCGGGCCCCAGTCCCGATGTCGGTGGCGTTGGTCCGCACGGTGAAGGTGCCGTCGGGCAGGGCGCGGGCGGTTGCGGTGGCCGGGCCGGCGGAGGCGGGGTAGGTGGCGGCGGCGACTCCGGTGCCGAGCAGCCAGGGCCCCTCGCGGCGGGCGCGCGGGCGCGGGTCGCGCTCGTCCCAGCCGAACCGGCGGGCGCCCTCGCGCAGGCACTGCACCAGGTGCCGGCTGCTGAACGGCCTGCCGGTGCCCGGCTCGTGCTCGGGTTCGTTGCGGATGCGCAGCTGGACCGGGTCCATGTCCAGCGCCCCGGCGAGTTCGTCCATCGCGGACTCCAGGGCGTACATGCCGGGCGACTCGCCGGGGGCCCGCATCCAGGACGGGCTCGGCACGTCGAGCGCCACCGCGCGGTGCACGGTGAGCAGGTTGGGGGTGGCGTACATGACGCGGGCGGGCACCGCGGCCTGCTCCACGAACTCCCTCACCCGCGAGGTGTGGGTGGTCACCTCGTGCAGCAGCGCGGTGAGCCGGCCGTCGGGGTCGGCGGCCAGGCGCAGCCGGTGCAGGGTGGGGGCGCGGTGGCCGACGACGGTGGGCAGGTACCGGCGGGGGTAGGCGAGGGTGACCGGGCGGGCGGTGCGCAGGGCGGCCATCGCGGCGAGGACGAGGTCGGGGCGCGGGGTGCCCTTGGAGCCGAAGCCGCCGCCGACGTGCTCGCTGACCACCGTGACCCGGTCCTCGGGCAGTTCGAAGAGCTGGGCGAGCACGGACCGTGCCGTCGTGCCGCCCTGGGTGGAGGTGTACACGGTGAGCCGGTCGTCGTCCCACCGGGCGGTGGTGGTGTGCGGCTCCATGGGGTGGTTGTGCAGCGGCGGCACCCGGTAGACGACGTCGACGCCGGTGCCGGCGGCGGCGAAGGCGCCCTCCGGGTCGCCGTGTTCGACGCGGCCGGGCTGGCCCGCGTTGGCCTCCTCCGGCTCGTAGCTCTCCGGGTGGTCCATGGTGAGGGTGAGGTCGGCGGGCTCGGCGTCGTAGTCGACGCGCACCAGCCGGGCGGCGGCCCGGGCGGTCTCCAGGGTCTCGGCGACGACGAGGGCGACGCACCAGCCGCGGTGCGGCACGTTCGGGTCCTGGAGCACGGCGAGGGTGGCGTCCTCGGGTTCGGCGAGCCGGGGCGCGTCGCCGGGGGTGAGGACGGCGAGGACGCCGGGCTCGGCGCGGGCGGCGGAGGTGTCCACGGCGGTGACCCGGCCGCGGGCCACGGCCGCGGGCACGGGCCAGGCGTGGGCGCGGCCGGACAGCGGGTGCTCGGCGGCGTAGCGGGCGGCGCCGGTGACCTTCTGCCGCCCCTCCAGGCGCTCGGCGGGGGCGCCGAGGACGGTGCCGGTGCGGGGCATGGGGTCTCCTCCTGATAACCGGTGGCGGGCGGGTCAGGCCACGGCGGGGGCCGGGGTGAGGCGGTCGAGGACGTCGAGGGCGAGGTTGCGGGCGAGGGGCACCTTGTAGGCGTTGTCGCGCAGCGGGCGCGCGTCGGCCAGTTCGAGGTCGACGGCGCGTTCCAGGGCGGCCGGGGTGGGGGCCGCGCCGCGCAGCGCCTCCTCGGCGCGCCGGGCCCGCCAGGGCTTGTGCGCGAGCCCGCCGAAGGCGAGGCCGACCTGCTGGATCGCGCCGTCCGCGAGGCGCAGGACGACGGCCACGGAGGCGAGGGCGAAGGCGTACGACGCCCGGTCCCGGGCCTTGCGGTAGGCGGAGGGCAGTCCGGCGGTGGCGGCGGGCAGCAGCACGCCGGTGATGATCTCGCCGGGGCGGATCTCGGTGTCCCGTTCGGGGTGCTCGCCCGGCAGCCGGTGGAAGTCGGCGACGGGCAGGCGGCGGGCGCCGTCGAGGCCGTACAGCTCGACTTCGGCGTCGAGGGCGGCGAGGGCGACGGCCATGTCGGAGGGGTGGGTGGCGATGCAGTGGTCGGACCGGCCGAGGACGGCGTGGTCGCGGTGGACGCCTTCGAGCGCGCCGCAGCCGGTGCCGGGCTCACGTTTGTTGCAGGGCTTGGACAGGTCCTGGAAGTAGGGGCAGCGGGTGCGCTGGAGGAGGTTGCCGCCGGTGGTGGCGGCGTTGCGGAGCTGGCCGGAGGCGCCGGCGAGGAGGGCCTGGGACAGCGCCGGGTAGCGGTCGCGGACGCGCGGGTCTGCGGCGAGGTCGCTGTTGCGGACGGTGGCGCCGGCCCGCAGGGCGCCGTCGGGCAGTTCCTCGACGGCGTCCAGCGGCAGCCGGCCCACGTCGATGAGGACGGCGGGGCGTTCCACGCCGAGTTTCATCAGGTCGACCAGGTTGGTGCCGCCGGCCAGGTAGCGGGCGCCGGGGTGGGCGGCGTACGCCTCCACGGCCTCCTGGAGGCTGTCCGGCCTGAGGTAGGCGAAGCCGTTCACCGGATCACGTCCTCCACCGCCTCGACGATGCCCGGGTAGGCGCCGCAGCGGCACAGGTTGCCGCTCATGCGCTCGCGGATCTCGGGCCGGTCCAGCGGCACCGGGCGGCCGGAGGGGGCCGCGGGGTCGGTGACGTGGGAGGGGTGGCCGGCCGCGGCCTCGGCGAGCATGCCGACGGCGGAGCAGAGCTGGCCGGGGGTGCAGTAGCCGCACTGGAAGGCGTCGCGGTCGAGGAAGGCCCGCTGCAACGGGTGGGGTTCCTCGCCGTCGCCGCCCAGCCCCTCCACGGTGGTGACCTCGCCGCCGTCGAGGCTCACCGCGAGCAGCAGGCAGCTGTTGAGGCGGCGTCCGTCGACCAGCACGGTGCAGGCCCCGCACTGCCCGTGGTCGCAGCCCTTCTTGGCGCCGGTGAGATCCAGGTCCTCGCGGAGCAGGTCCAGCAGGACGCGGCGGTGGTCGACGTACAGGGTGTGGGGCTTGCCGTTCACCCGAAGGGTGATCTCCGATCCCGGAGCCGTTGCGTTTTCGCTGGTCATGACGTGGGGCCTTCCGGACGGGCCGTGCTGCCGGGTGATGCCGTGGGGTCCGCGTATCCAGGTTCGCGGCGCCTCACACGTACGGACCCGGCGGTTGTCCGGCCGGCCGCCGCCGAGGGCGGTGGCGGTCAGGCCGCGCCCACCGGGGTCCCCTCGTCGTCGCGCTGGGCGAACTGGGTGCGGTACAGCTCGGCGTACCGGCCGTCCGCGGCGAGGAGCTGGTCGTGGGTGCCGCGTTCGACGACGGTGCCGGACTCGATCACCAGGATCTGGTCGGCGGCGCGGACCGTGGACAGCCGGTGGGCGATGACCACGGCGGTACGGCCTTCCAGGGCCTCGGTCAGCGCCTCCTGGACGGCCGCCTCGGAGGTGTTGTCCAGGTGGGCGGTGGCCTCGTCGAGGATGACGACGCGCTGGCGGGCCAGCAGCAGCCGGGCGATGGTCATCCGCTGGCGCTCGCCTCCGGAGAGCCGGTAGCCGCGTTCGCCGACCACCGTGTCCAGGCCGTCCGGCAGGGTCCGTACGACCTCGGCGAGGCGGGCGCGGCCGAGGGCGTCCCACAGCTCGTCGTCCCCGGCGTCCGGCCGGGCCAGCAGCAGGTTGGCGCGAACGGTGTCGTGGAAGAGGTGGCCGTCCTGGGTGACCATGCCGAGGGTGGCCCGCAGCGAGGCCGCCGTCAGGTCGCGCACGTCCACCCCGCCGACCCGGACGGCGCCCGCGTCGACGTCGTACAGGCGCGGCAGCAGCTGGGCGATGGTGGACTTCCCGGCGCCGGAGGAGCCGACCAGGGCGACGGTCTGGCCGGGTTCGGCGCGGAAGGAGATGCCGTGCAGGACCTCGGTGCCGCCGCGGGTGTCGAGTGCGGCGACCTCCTCCAGGGAGGCGAGGGAGACCTGGTCGGCGGCCGGGTAGGCGAAGCGGACCGCGTCGAACTCGACGGCGACCGGGCCCTCGGGGACCTCGACAGCGTCCGGGCGCTCCTCGATCAGCGGCTTGAGGTCGAGCACCTCGAAGACCCGCTCGAAGCTGACGAGCGCGCTCATCACCTCCACCCGGGCCCCGGCGAGCGCGGTGAGCGGGGCGTAGAGCCGGGTCAGCAGCAGGGCCAGCGAGACGATCGCGCCGGGCTCCAGGGTGCCGCGCAGCGCGAACCATCCGCCGAGCCCGTAGACCAGGGCCAGGGCGAGGGCGGAGACGAGGGTGAGGGAGGTGATGAACACCGACTGGGCGGTGGCGGTGCGCACCCCGATGTCGCGGACCCGGGCGGCGCGGGCGGCGAACTCCGCCGACTCCTCCTGCGGCCGGCCGAACAGCTTGATTAGGGTGGCGCCGGGCGCGGAGAACCGTTCGGTCATCCGGGTGCCCATGGCCGCGTTCAGCGCCGCCGCCTCGCGCTGCATCCGGGCCATCCGGCCGCCCATCCGGCGGGCTGGCAGCACGAAGACGGGCAGCAGCACCAGCGCGAGCAGGGTGATCTGCCAGGACAGGGTGAGCATGACGGCGAGCGTGAGCAGCAGGGTGACCAGGTTGGTGACCACGCCGGAGAGGGTGTTGGCGAAGGCCCGCTGGGCGCCGATCACATCGTTGTTGAGGCGGCTGACGAGCGCTCCGGTGCGGGTGCGGGTGAAGAAGGCGACGGGCATGCGCTGCACATGGTCGAACACCGCCGTCCTGAGGTCGAGGATGAGTCCCTCGCCGAGCGTCGCCGACAGCCGCCGGCCGAGGATGCCGAGCCCGGCCTCGGCGACGGCGACCAGCGCGATCAGCAGGGAGAGACGGACGACGGTGCCCGGGTCGTGCCCGGACACGATCGCGTCGACGACGCGGCCGGCGAGCACCGGGGTCGCCACCGCGAGCAGCGCGGTCACCACCCCGAGCAGCACGAACCGGACGATGCCGGCGCGGTGCGGCCGGGCGAAGGCGGCGATGCGGCGCAGCGTGGCGCGGGCGAGGGGACGGCGGTCCGCCTGCGCGTACATCACGCTGTGCAGCTGGGTCCATGCGGTGGTCTCCATGCTCATGAGGAAAACGTAGAACCTCAAGCTTCATTGAGGTCAATGTCCGCGGCTTTTCACCCGTACCGACCGCGGCGACGGCCCGCGCGGACCTCGGCGACCACACCCGGTAAGCCGCCGTCCGCGACGGCGCCACCCGCCGTTGGGGCGGCCGGGCGAACCTGTGCCGATGTGACCGCCGTTCCGCTCCCCCCGACTCCCCGGCCGTCCCGGGTACGGCTCCCGCGCCGGGTGCCCGTGCGCCGGCTGCTGTGCGTGGTCCCGCTGCTGCTCGTCGTGCCGGCCGCCGTGCGCGACCGCGCGCTGCTCGCCGAGGGCCTGCGCCAACTGCGCACCGCGTCCTGGCCCTGGCTGCTGGCGGCGGCCGGCGCCACCTGTCTGACCTGGGTGGCGGCGGCCGTCACCCGGCAGGGCGCGGTGGTCCAGCCGCTGCCGAAGGGCCGGTTGCTGGCCACCCAGTTCGCGGCGGCCTCGGCCAATCACCTGCTGCCCACCGGGCTCGGCGCGGGCGCGGTGAACCTGCGGTTCATGACCGTGTGCGGGGTGCCTCCGGCCCGCTCCTCGGCGGCGCTCGCGCTGTATCTGCTCGCGGAGGGCGCGGGCCGGCTCGCTCTGCTGGCCGTCCTGCTGCTGGTCTTCCCGCACGCGCTGCGCCTGCGCCCGCTGCTGCCGGACGGTTCGGCGCCGCCGCTGCTGTGGGCCGCGGCCGGGGCGCTGGTCGCGGCGGTGGCGGCGGGCGCGCTGGTACGGCCGGTGCGCGCCCGCGTGTCCGCGTACCTCCGGGACGCCCTGGACGAGGCGCGTTCGGTGCACGCCCGGCCGGCCCGTGCGCTCGCCCTGTGGGGTGGCTCGCTGGCCTTCCCCGCGCTCCAGGCGGTGGGGCTCGCGGCGGTCGGGCAGGCGCTGCGGCTGCCGGTGCCGCCCGCCCACATCGCGCTCGCCTACCTCGCGGCGACGGTCGCGGTCGCCCTGGTGCCCACCCCGGGCGGGATCGGCTCGGTCGAGGCGGCGCTGATCGTGGCCCTGGTCGCGGTCGGCGGTCCGGCGGCCCTGGCCACGGCGGTGGTGCTGGCCTACCGGATCATCACCGTGTGGCTGCCGCTGCTGCCGGGGGCGCTCACGCTGGCGGCGCTGGTGCGGCTGAAGGTCATCTGAGGCAGAGTGACCCTCCCAGCCGCCTGGAGAGGGAGTGCCCGCCGTGCCGGTCCGCGTGGAGCGCAAGGAGTACGTCACCACCGTCGTCCTGTCCCGGCCCGAGGCCCGCAACGCGGTGGACGGCCCCACGGCCGCCGAACTAGCCGACGCCTTCCGGGAGTTCGAGGCGGACGAGGACGCGCGGGTCGCGGTGCTGTGGGGTGAGGGCGGCACGTTCTGCGCGGGTGCCGATCTGAAGGCGATCGGCACCGAGCGGGGCAACCGGGTGGCCGAGGACGGCGACGGGCCGATGGGTCCGACCCGGCTGCGACTGTCCAAGCCGGTGATCGCGGCCGTCGCCGGGCACGCGGTGGCGGGCGGTCTGGAGCTCGCCCTGTGGTGCGATCTGCGGGTGGCCGAGGAGGACGCGGTGTTCGGCGTGTTCTGCCGCCGCTGGGGCGTGCCGCTGATCGACGGCGGCACCGTGCGGCTGCCCCGGCTGGTCGGCACCAGCCGGGCCATGGACATGATCCTGACCGGCCGTGCGGTGCCGGCCCACGAGGCGTACGCGATGGGGCTCGCCAACCGGGTGGTGCCGGCCGGTACCGCCCGCGCCGAGGCGGAGGCGCTGGCCGCCGGGATCGCCCGCTTCCCGCAGCCGTGTCTGCGCGGCGACCGCGCCTCGGTCCTCGACCAGGAGGGCCTGTCCGAGGAGGCGGCGCTGCGCGCCGAACTGCGGCACGGCACGGGCGTGCTGGCCGAGGGCGTGGAGGGCGCCGCCCGGTTCGCGTCGGGGGCGGGGCGGCACGGTTCGTTCGGCTGAGCGCCCCGCCCGCGCCCCCATTTTGGGTCACTCCTCGGGGAGCCCGGCGTAGGCCCGCAGCGCGTCGCGCGGCACGGGCAGCCCCCAGGAGCGGACGATGCTCCAGAGGTTCGCCCACTGCCAGGTGTCCTTGTCGAGCCCGGCGAGGGCCCGGACCAGGCGGCGCTGGGGCTCGGTCAGCTCGGCGAAGGCGCCGGGGCCGTCCGGGCCGGGTTCGCCGAAGGCCAGCCGCAGCGCGGCCGAGGCGACGGCGAAGCTCGCCGGGCCGGTGGTGGCGGCGAGGGCGCCGGTCACCGCGTCCAGGGCCTCGGTCGGGAAGCGGTCGGCGAGCAGGGTGAGGGAGGCGGCGGAGTAGCCGCGCAGGTCGCCCTCGTGGAAGGGCACGTGCGGCATGTCGGTCCCCGACTCCTCGGCGACGGCGGCGAGTTCGGCCGGCACCCGCGGGCACACCGCGCCCTCGGCCCCCGTGGCGCCGAGCCGGGCCAGCGCCGTGGCCGCGGCCCAGCGCACCACCGGTTCGCCGGCGGTGAGGAACGGCCGCAGCCGGGCCACCGCCTCCGCCCCGCGCGCGCCCTCGCGGTCACGATCGCCGGCGTGGTCGCCGTCGCCGAGCAGTCCGACGGCGACCAGGGCGGTGGCCAGGACCGCGGGCTCGTCCTCCTCGTCCAGCAGCGCCAGCAGTCGCGGCAGGCTGTCCCCGGCCGCCTCCGGGAACCAGGCCGACAGATACGCCGTGGCCGCCCGCAGGGCCGGGTCCGTATCGCTCAGCAGGGGGAGCAGCGCCGGTATCTCGCCGCGTACCGCGTCGTAGGCGGCCAGTTCCGCCGTCATGGCCGCCAGGTGCCCGTCGTGGTCGTACATGTCCCGGCGGAACTCGCGCATCCGCCGGTCCTTGTCGTCGGTCGCCGCCTCGACCCAGGCGTCGTACTCGGCGCGGACCGCCGCCGGGTCCTGTGCGCGGGCCTTCTCGGCCTCGGCCCGCCAGTCGGCCACCGCGACGCCGCCGGGCAGATGCGCCTCGTCGTAGCCGATGGCGAGGGCGGCCAGCAGTTCCAGGAGCGCGGCCCGGTCGGGCAGCGCGGGGTCCGCCGCCATGCGGGCCAGGAACGGCACCGCGGCGGCCGTCGCCGGGTACCGGCTGCCCTGGTGGAAGATGTTGCCGTACAGCTCGTGCAGGGCCTTGTGGCGCTGCCGCGCGTCCGCGGAGCACAGGTCGCGCAGCAGTCCGGGCAGGTCGTCGGCGGGGCCGTAGGCGTGTGTCAGCGCGGACCAGTCGACGGTGTCGAGGCCGGACGGTGCGGTGTTGATCTCGGTCACGCCGGAACTGTCGCACACGGCACCGACAACGGGTCCGGCTCAGCCGGCGCTCACCCGTACCGGACCGCCGCCGGGGTCGACGCGCTCGTGCCAGCCGGTGCCGAGCTTCAGGGTGCGGTGGGGCCGGGCGGTGCCGGGGCCGAGGCGGGCCCGGTGCAGCAGGCGGCCGTCCTGGTGGACGTGGAGGACGGGGCGGGGCAACGGGGCGTCGGTGCGCAGCACATGGGGCGCGGACCGGGCGCCGGGGGTGAGGCGGTTGGGGGCGATCCAGCGCAGCGGCGCCTCGACGGTGACCGGGATGCCGGGCCCCGGCCAGGGGGCGCCCGCCAGGAAGCCGAGGACGGCACCGGCCGCCCTGGCCCCCTCGCGGGCGGCGGTCGCGGCGGGCTCCACGGCGTGCAGGAGGTTCCCGGCGGCGAAGACGCCGGGGCGCGAGGTGTGCAGGGCGGTGCCGACGGCCGGCCCGCGGGTGCCGGGGTCGAGGTCGAGGGCGCCGCGCCGGGCGAGTTCGTGGTCCGGGACGAAGTCGCCGGTGAACACCACGGTGTCGCAGGTCAGTACGGCGGTGCGGCCGTCCCGGTGGCGGACGCGGACGCCCGACAGCCGTCCGTGGCCGAGGAGTTCGGTGACGGTGGTGCCGGTGAGCAGGGGGATGCGGGGGGCCGGCCGGACCGTCCGCGCGCGGGCGCGCCGGGTGCGGGCGCGGGGGTCCTCGGTGACCAGGGCGACGACCTCGGCACCGGCCGCGCGGACCGTCCCGGCCGCCGCGTAGGAGACGTCCTGCGCGCCGACCACCACCGCGCGGGTTCCGATGTGCTGCCCGAACAGGTGCACGGCCTGGTGGAGTTCGCCGGTGGTGTAGACGCCGGCGGGCCGGGTGCCGGGCACCAGGCGGGCCGCGCGGGGGCGTTCGCGGGCCCCGGTGGCCAGGACGACGGCGCGGGCCGCGACGGCCTCCGGTCCCCCGGGCCCCACGGTCAGCAGGACGTTCTCGCCGTCCGCCCAGTCGAGCACGCTCACTTGGGTGCGGAGCACGGCGCCCGACCGCCGGGCCGCCCGGGTGAGCAGGCGGGCGTACGCGGGGCCGGTCAGCGGGCGGCCCCAGGTGCCGAAGCCGCCGTGGGCGCAGTACCGGGGCGCTCCCCCGGGCATCGCCTCCCGCTCCAGCACCTCGACCCGGCCGGCCCCGGCGGCGGCGAGCCGGGCCGCCGCGGCGAGACCGGCGGGCCCGGCCCCGACCACGAGGACGTCGACGCGTCGGGCGTCCGTCATGCGCGTTCCCCTTTCCACCGCCGCTCCAGCAGCTCCCGGACGGCCGCTCCGCAGTAGAAGCCCTGGCAGCGGCCCGCCCCGGCCCGGGTGCGGCGGCGCAGGGCCTCCCGGGTGCGCGGCGGCAGGGGGCCGGCGAGGGCGTCGCGGATCTCGCCGAGGGAGACCCGCTCGCAGTGGCAGACGAGGGTGCCGTAGGCGGGGTCGGCGGCGACGAGGCCGGCGCGCTGGTGGGGGCGCGGGAGGGTCTCGCCGAGGTCGGGCATGCGCACCGGGTCGAGCTCCCGCTCGGGTCCGAGGTCGAGCCCACACGCGGCGAGCAGGCCGGTGACATGGGCGGCGATCGCCAGGGAGGCGGTCAGTCCGGTGGAGCGGATGCCACCGACGGTGACGTACGAGAGTTCGGGGTGGGCGGCGATCCGGTAGTCCTCCTGTCCGGTGGCCGCGCGCAGCCCGGCATACACGGCGGTGACCTCCTCGTCGAGGAGGTCGGGCAGGATGCGGCGGCCCTTCTCCCGGAGCAGGGCGATGCCCTCGGCGGTGGAGCCGGTGTCCCGCTTGTCGTCCAGGTCCTCGGCGGTGGGGCCGAGCAGCACGTTGCCGTGGACGGTGGGCGCGACCAGCACCCCCTTGCCGCGTGCGGTGGGCACCGGCAGCAGGATGTGCCGGACCAGCGGGCGGGCGAACTTGTCGAAGACGAGGAGCTGGCCGCGGCGCGGGGTGACGGTGAAGTCGTCGCGGCCGAGCCGCCGGTCGAGGGTGTCGGCGCCCAGTCCGGCCGCGTTGACGAGGTGGCGGGCGCGCAGGGTGCCGCGCGAGGTGTGCAGGAGGTGGCCTTCCTCGTCCCGGCCGACCTGCCCGACAGCGGTGTTCAGATGGAGTTCGACACCGGCGCGGACGGCCTGGGTGGCGTAGGCCAGGGTGGTGGTCCAGGGGCAGATGACGCTCTCGCCGGGAATGTGCAGGGCGCCCAGCGCGCCGGGGCCGAGGCGCGGTTCGCGGGCGTACAGCTCCGCCCGGTCCAGCCGGCGGGCGTCCGTGTACGAGTTGAGTCCGGCCTTCTCGGCCAGCCGGGGCAGGGCGGCCAGTTGCTCCTCGTCCCAGGCGACGAGCAGCGCGCCGACGTGTTCGACGGGGATGCCGGACTCGGCGGCGTAGGAGGCCAGCCGGGCCCGGCCCGCACGCACCAGCCGGGCCTCCAGGGTGCCGGGGACGGCGTCGAAACCGGTGTGCAGGATCGCCGTGTTGGCCTTGGAGGTGCCCTGGCCCACGTCGTCCTGCGCCTCGACCAGGGCGACGCTCGGACGTGGGTGGCGGGCGAGTTCGCGGGCGATGGCGCAGCCGACGACTCCGGCGCCGACGACCACGACGTCGTACGACCGCCGGGGCAGCGGGCCTTCGGCGGTGACCGTCGGCGGCGGACCCGAGGCGGCCACCGTCGGCGGCGGGGCGTCGGCGTCGGCCCCCGGCCGTGGTTCCCGGTCCCCGCGCACCGGCCGCGCGGGCCGCGGTCCGTTCCCGGTGCCTCTCATGAGCCGGGCAGGGCGGCGACGGCGGCGCGGAAACGGGCGCGGTGCTCGGCCGCCCGGCCGGCCGGGATGCGGGGCTCGTACACCGCGGCGGGTCTCCATTCCGGCAGGGCCTGGTCGGCACCGAGCGCGGGGTCGGTGCCGAGGCGGGCGAGGGCGGCGGCGCCGAGCGCCGTGGCGTCGGGCAGCGCGGACACCTCGACGGGGCGTTGCAGCAGGTCGGCCTGGGTCTGCATGAGCAGCGCGGAGCGGGTGAGGCCGCCGTCGACGCGCAGGGCGGTCAGGGGGGTGCCGAGGTCGGCGGCGGCCGCGTCGGCGAGTTCGGCGACCTGGGCGGCGATGCCCTCGCACAGGGCGCGCACCAGGTGGCCCGCCGTGGTGTCGAGGCCGAGCCCGGTCAGCGAGCCGCGCAGCTCGCCGCGCCACCAGGGGGCGGCGAGTCCGGCGAGGGCGGGCACGAAGGTGACGCCGCCGCTGTCGGGGACGGTGCCGCCGACCGGGTCCAGGTCGGCGGCGGAGCCGATGACGCCGAGACCGGCGAGCCAGCGGACGGCGGAGGCGGCCGTGTACACCTGGCCGTCCAGGCAGTAGCTGGTGGTGCCGGCGAGCCGCCAGGCCACGCAGCTGACCAGGCCCGAGCCGCCGCGCCGGGGGCGTTCGCCCGTGTGGGCGAGCAGGAAGGCACCGGTGCCGTAGGTGCACTTGGCGGCGCCGGGGGCGGTGAGGCGCTGGGCGAGCAGGGCGGCCTGCTGGTCCACGATCAGTCCGGTGAGGGGGATCTCCGGGCCGAACGCCCGGGTGGTTCCGACGGGTTGGGCGACGTCGGTGATCTCCGGGAGGCGTTCGCCGGCCAGGCCGTACAGGTCGAGGGCGCGGGACGACCACCGGACGCGGTCGAGGTCGAGGAGCTGGGTGCGGCCGGCGGTGGCGGCGTCGGTGACGAAGGCGCCGGTAAGGCGGTGCACCAGCCAGGCGTCCGAGGTGGTGACGACGCCCTCGCGGGTGAGGTGACGGCGGATCCAGGCCATCTTGGGCGCGGCGAAGTACGGGTCCAGGGGCAGTCCGGTCAGCTGCCGCAACTCCTCGGCATGGTCGCCCAGTTCGGCGCAGACGGTCTCGGCGCGGCGGTCCTGCCAGACCAGGGCGTCGGTGAGCGGGCGGCCGGTGGCCGGGTCCCAGGCGAGGACGGTCTCGCCCTGGTTGGCCAGCCCCAGCGCCACGACGCCCGTTCCCGCCTCGGCGAGTGCGCGCTGCCCGGCGGCGAGCACCGAGCCGTACAGCTCCTCCGGGTCCGCCTCGACCAGTCCGCCGGGGCGGTGACGGGGGCGGACCTCGGCGTATCCGGTGCCGAGGACACCGCGCTCAGGGCAGACCACGAGGGCCTTGGTGCCGGAGGTGCCCTGGTCGACGGCGAGCACCGGTCCGGTCATCGCGCCGGTCCCGTCATCCGTACCCTCCCGCACCCGCAGCAGAGATCACCGCGCCAGCCTGCCGCCGCCCGCGGTCCGCGTCAACCCACGCCGATAATCGGCCAATCCCCCTGTTCGGCTCATTGAGTTGGCAACAATGGTGAGGGGTAATGGCCGCCTCTATAGTGACCGCCGACCACGTCGTTCGAGCGCAGCCCAGGACGTCTGACCACCGACCACAACGCTCCGCGAACGACCGATCACCGCCCAGGGGAGGGCTGTTGCCACCTCACTGCGCCGCCTCGCCCGTGCCCGTCCGGCCCCGGGGCCTCGGCTGATGGCACGAGAAGCAGCGAGGCCCTGCTACGACCCCGCCGGACCCGACCACGCCCTGCGCGCCGTGCTCCAGGATCTGCGCACCGGCCGCTGGATGGCCATGCGCACCCTGCTGGCCGAGACCACCGAGGCGTGGCGGTGGACCCAGCGCACCCAGATCCTCGCGGCGGCGGCCGCGGGCAGCGATGTGGTGCGCGCCTGGCTGGCCGAGGAGCCGGACTGTGCCCACGCGGCGGTGATGCGGGCCCGGGTGGGCGTGGAGCGGGCGCTGCGGGCGCGCCGCGAACGGCACCTGCGGGCCCATGAGTTGTGGATCGAGGCCTGGGACGCCGCCCAGACCGCGACCGGGCTCGCGCCGCGCGACCCCGTGCCCTGGATCTGCCTGCTGGCCCTGGCCCAGCTGGACCCCGGGCAGCGGTGGGCGGAGCACCGGGCCGACCCGCCCGCGCCGCCGCTGCCGCCGGGCCCCTGGGAGCTGCTGGCCGAGGCCGCAGCGCGCGACCCGTACAACCGTGAGGCCCACCACCGGGTGCTCCAGTTCCTGTACGCACGCGACGGCGGCCGCGAGGGGCCCGCGGCGGCCGCCGGCACGGCACGCTCCGGGGTCGCGGAGACCGCCGGCCGCCTCGGTGCCGGGCTCCAGGAGGCGGGCGGCCGGCCGGGCCCGGGAGTCACGGAGCCGGCCGGTCACCCGGGCGCCGGGGTCACCGAGGCCGCCGTTCGCCCGGTTGCCGGGCTCACGGAGGCCGCGCGCCGTACCGGCGCCGGGAGCGAGGCGGCCGCCGGTCGCCCCCGTACCGGAGCCGGTCCCGACGGGGCCCCCGGTCGTCCCCGTACCGGAGCCGACGAGCCCACCGGTCTCCAGCGGCGCCTCGACGAGGCCTCCGGCTACGCCCGGTGGGCCGCCGGCCAGGCCCCGACCGGCTCCGCCCTGCACCTGCTGCCCCTGTACGTCCGCGTCGAACGCCACCGCCGCCTGGGCGAACGGCAGGCGCGCTGGACGACCGAGACCGCCGCCCGGGAGGCGCGCACCGCCCTGACCTCCTGGTTCGAGCAGGCGCCGGCCGACCGGCGGGCCCAGCCGGACCTCAACCACCTGGCCCACGCCCTGTGGAGCACCGGGCAGTACGCCGCCGCGGCGGCGGTGTTCGAGGCGATCGGCCCGTACTTCACCCCGCCGCCGTGGCTGTACCGCGCCCGGGGCCGCGACCGTGCCGTGGACGTGTTCACCGCGGCCCGCGACCGCTGCCGGATCGCCACCGGCCCCACCCGCACCACCTGAGCCCCCCGCGAGCCCACGACCACGTCCCCCGAGTCCGCAGCCCCTCCCCGGGCATCCCGTCCGAACACCCCGTCCGAGCCCACTCGATCTCCGGAGGTCCGCGCATGTCTCCCACTCCCGAGCCGTCCGCCGCCGCGGGGCTGCCGCAGCAGGACGAGGAGCGGCGGCTGCGCGAACTCGGCTACCGGCCGGTGCTGGCCCGCCGGATGGGCGGGTTCGGCAACTTCGCCATCAGCTTCTCGGTGATCTCGATCCTGTCCGGCTGCATGACCCTGTACGGCTTCGGGCTGAACACCGGTGGTCCCGCCGTGATGCTGTGGGGCTGGGCGGGCGTGGGCCTGTTCGTGCTCTGCGTCGGGCTCGCGCTCGCCGAGGTCACCAGCGCCTATCCGACCTCGGGCGCCCTCTACTACATGGCCGACCGGCTCGGCGGGCGCCGCTGGGGCTGGTACACGGGCTGGCTGAACCTGCTCGGCCTGCTCGGCGCGATCGCCGGGATCGACTACGGCGCCGCCCTGTTCACCGGTGCGTTCGCCCATCTCCAGTGGGGCTTCACCCCGACGCCCGGCAGGACGATGCTGATCTTCGGCGCCATCCTCCTGCTGCACGCGGTGCTGAACCTGTTCGGGGTCCGCGTGGTCAGCCTGCTCAACTCGGTCAGCGTCTGGTGGCACCTGGCGGGTGTCGCGCTCATCGTCGGCGCGCTCGCGATCGTGCCCGACCACCACCGCTCGCCGTCCTTCGTGTTCACCACCTTCGTCAACGAGACCGGCTGGTCGAACCCGTTGTACGTGGCGGCGATCGGACTGCTGCTCGCCCAGTACACCTTCTCCGGCTACGACGCCTCCGCGCACCTGTCGGAGGAGACCTCGCGCGCCTCGGTGTCCGCGGCCAAGGGCATCGTCCGGGCCATCTGGGTGTCCTGGCTGGCCGGATTCGTGCTGCTGGCCGGGCTGACCTTCGCCATCCAGGACTACGACGCGACCCGCACCACCGCCACCGGGGTGCCGCCGGCCCAGATCCTGCTGGACGGCCTCGGCGCGGGCGGCGCCAAGGCGCTGCTGCTGGTGGTGATCGCGGCCCAGCTGTTCTGCGGGAACGCGGAGGTCGCCGCGGCCAGCCGGATGGTGTTCGCGTTCAGCCGGGACGGCGCGCTGCCCGGCTCCCGGCTGTGGCGCACGGTCAGCCGGCGCACCCAGACCCCGGTGGCCGCCGTCTGGCTGTCGGTCGGCGTGGCCGGGGTTCTCGCGCTGCCGTCGCTGTACTCGGCGACGGCGTACAACGCGGTCACCGCCATCAACGTCATCGGCATCACCCCCGCCTACGCCATCCCGGTGCTGCTGCGGCTGCGGGCCGGGGACCGGTTCCGGCCGGGACCCTGGCACCTGGGCCGGTGGAGCAGGCCCGTCGGCTGGGTCGCGGTGGTCTGGGTGGCGTGCGTGACGGTGCTGTTCTGTCTGCCGCAGTCCTCGCCGGTCACCGCCGGCACGATGAACTACGCGGCGGTGGCCCTGGCCGCCGTCCTCCTGCTGGCCAGCGTCTGGTGGTACGTCGCCCGCCGCTCCTACGGCACCCCCACCGCGGCCTACGGCAGCGACCGCGACCAGGCCGAACTCGCGGAGGGCATCATCTGATCCGGGGCCGCGCGGGGGCAAGCCGCCCCGGTGGTATGTCGTGTTCCGGATACGGCAGGATGAACGCTCGTGCCGGTCACCGGAGTTCCGGGACCGGCACGTTCGACATCCCGCACATCGAGCAGGTGACAACGTGACGAGACCTCACATACGGCGCTCCGCAGGGACCCGGCGCGGCGGAGGTGACCGGTGAACCGCGCGCTCACCCTGGACGACCTCGTCCTGGCCGGCATCTCCGTGGCGGCGGGCCTGGCGCTCGCCTTCTGCTCCCGGACCCTGCTGCGCTGGCTGGCCAAGGCCGCCAAGCGGACCCGTTGGAGCGGTGACGACGTCATCGTGGACGCGCTGCGTTCGATCGTGCCGTGGGCGCTGATCGCGGCCGGTGTGGCGACGGCGGCGGTCGTGCTGCCGCTCACCAGGACCGTGCAGCACCACACCGACCAGATCCTCGAGGTGTGGCTGATCCTGGTGGCCACCCTGTCGGCGGCCCGGGTCATCGCCGGGCTGGTGCAATCGGTCACCCAGTCCCGCTCGGGCGTGGCCGGGTCGGCGACCATCTTCGTCAACATCACCCGGGCGCTGGTCCTGGCGATCGGCTTCCTGGTCGTCCTGCAGACCCTCGGGATCTCCATAGCGCCGCTGCTCACCGCGCTGGGCGTCGGCGGTCTCGCGGTGGCGCTCGCGTTGCAGGACACCCTCGCCAACCTGTTCGCCGGCATCCACATCCTCGCCTCCAAGACCGTCCAGCCCGGCGACTACATCCGGCTCAGCAGTGGTGAGGAGGGGTACGTCGTCGACATCAACTGGCGCCAGACGACGGTGCGCCAGCTGTCCAACAACCTGGTGGTGATCCCCAACGGCCAGCTCGCCAAGGCCAACATGACGAACTACACCCGGCCCGAGCAACGGCTGACGGTGCCGGTGCAGGTGGGCGTGAGCTACGACGCCGATCTGGAGCACGTGGAGCGGGTGACCGCCGACGTGGTGCGGCAGGTGATGCACGAGGTCGACGGCGCGCTGCCGGATCACGAGCCCGCGATCCGCTTCCACACCTTCGGGGACTCCCGGATCGGGTTCACGGTGATCCTGGGCATCGGCGAGTTCAGCGACCAGTACCGGATCAAGCACGAGTTCATCAAGCGCCTGCACCGCCGCTACCGCGAGGAGGGCATCCGCATCCCCTCCCCCGTGCGCACGGTCGCCCTCCAGCAGGGCGGCCTCATGATCCCGCAGCAGCGCAGCGCCGAGGGGGTCCCCGAGTAGCGGGCGGCCGCCGGGGCGGCCCGTATGCTCGAAGGAGCATGACCGTTTCGCCCGACCCCGTCCCGCCCGGGGCCCACCCGCTCGACCGGCTGCTGGACGACCTCGCCCGGCAGCCGTTCCGGGCGCGGTTCCACCTGCGCGGGCGGGACCGGGCCACCGCCGAGCTGAAGGGACCGGCCACCGTCCGGTGGCACGCCTACGACCTGATCGCGAAGCGGCTGGCCCCGGCCGCGCCGTACAAGGACGGCAAGCAGACCCCGTACCGGGGCCATCCCGTCTTCGTCGCCCAGCACGCGACCGCCACCTGCTGCCGGGGCTGTCTGGCCCGGTGGCACGGCATCCCGAAGGGCCGGGAACTCAGCCGGTCCGAACACGTGTACGTGGTGGACGTGATCTGCCGCTGGATCGAACGCGAGCTGACCGGCGGCCCCGGGCGGACGGCGGGCTCGGGCTGATCGGCGGCCCCGCCCGGCGCAAAACAGCGGACCCGGTACCCACCCCTGTCGAGCCCGCCCCCGGCACGAGATATCTTGATGTCGAGCAATGTTACAGACGTGGAGCGGAGCACCCGGTGACTGACTCGAGCATCATCTACACGTACACAGACGAGGCCCCGGCCCTGGCGACGCATTCTTTCCTGCCGGTGATCCGGGCGTACGCCTCGCAGGCCGGTGTGCCCGTGGAGACCCGCGACATCTCGCTGGCCGGGCGCATCATCGCCGTCTTCCCGGAGTACCTGACCGAGGACCAGCGCATCCCGGACGCGCTGACCGAGCTGGGCGAGCTGGCCAAGACCCCGGCGGCGAACATCGTCAAGCTGCCGAACATCTCGGCGTCCATCCCGCAGCTCAAGGCGGCCGTCGCCGAGCTCCAGGGCAAGGGCTACGCGCTGCCGGACTACCCGGACGACCCGAAGACCGACGAGGAGCGCGAGATCCGCGCCCGCTACGACAAGGTCAAGGGCTCCGCCGTCAACCCGGTGCTGCGCGAGGGCAACTCCGACCGCCGCGCCCCGGCGTCGGTGAAGAACTACGCCAAGACCCACCCGCACCGCATGGGCGCCTGGACCCCCGAGTCCAAGACCAATGTGGCGACCATGGGCGAGCACGACTTCCGCTCCACCGAGAAGTCGGTCGTCATCGCCGAGGACGGCTCGCTGAAGATCGAGCTGGTGGGCGCCGACGGCACCACCACCGTGCTGCGCGAGTCCGTACCGGTCCTGAAGGACGAGGTCGTGGACGCCTCCGTGCTGCACGTAGCGGAGCTGGAGAAGTTCCTCGCCGCGCAGGTCGCCCGCGCCAAGCAGGACGGCGTGCTGTTCTCCGTGCACCTGAAGGCCACGATGATGAAGGTCTCCGACCCGATCATCTTCGGTCACGTGGTGCGCACCTTCTTCCCGAAGACGTTCGCGAAGTACGGCGAGACGCTGAAGGCGGCCGGCCTCACCCCGAACGACGGCCTCGGCGGCATCCTCAAGGGCCTGGAGAACCTGCCCGAGGGCGCCGAGATCAAGGCTTCCTTCGACGCGGAGCTGGCCGCGGGCCCGGAGCTGGCCATGGTCGACTCCGACAAGGGCATCACCAACCTGCACGTCCCCTCGGACGTCATCGTGGACGCCTCCATGCCCGCGATGATCCGCACCTCCGGCCACATGTGGGGCCCGGACGGCCAGGAGCACGACACCCTCGCCGTCATCCCGGACTCCTCGTACGCAGGTGTCTACCAGGCCGTCATCGACGACTGCCGGGCCAACGGCGCCTACGACCCGTCCACCATGGGCTCGGTGCCGAACGTCGGCCTGATGGCGCAGAAGGCCGAGGAGTACGGCTCCCACGACAAGACCTTCGAGATCCCGGCCGCGGGCACCGTCCGCCTGGTCGACCAGGCCGGCAACGTGCTGATCGAGCAGGAGGTCGCCGAGGGCGACATCTTCCGCGCCTGCCAGACCAAGGACGCCCCGATCCGCGACTGGGTCAAGCTGGCCGTCACCCGCGCCCGCGCCACCGGCGACCCGGCCGTGTTCTGGCTGGACGAGGGCCGCGCCCACGACGCGCAGCTGATCGCCAAGGTCAAGCGGTACCTGCCGGAGCACGACGCCGAGGGCCTGGACATCCGCATCCTGCCCCCGGTCGAGGCCGCCAAGCTGTCGGTGGAGCGCATCCGCCGCGGCGAGAACACCATCTCGGTCACCGGCAACGTGCTGCGTGACTACCTGACCGACCTGTTCCCGATCCTGGAGCTGGGCACCAGCGCCAAGATGCTGTCGGTCGTCCCGCTGATGGCGGGCGGCGGCCTGTTCGAGACGGGCGCCGGCGGTTCCGCGCCCAAGCACGTCCAGCAGCTGGTCAAGGAGAACTACCTGCGCTGGGACTCGCTCGGCGAGTTCTTCGCGCTCGTGCCCTCCCTGGAGCAGTTCGCGCAGGCCACCGGCAACGCCCGCGCCAAGGTGCTCGCCGACACGCTGGACCGCGCCACGGCGACCTTCCTCAACGAGGACAAGTCCCCGACCCGTCGCGTCGGCGGCATCGACAACCGCGGCAGCCACTTCTACCTGTCCCTGTACTGGGCGCAGGAGCTGGCCAAGCAGACCGACGACGCCGACCTGGCCAAGGCGTTCGCGCCGCTCGCCGAGTCCCTCGCGGCAGACGAGCAGAAGATCGTGGACGAGCTGAACGCCGTCCAGGGCAAGCCGGCCGACCTCGGCGGCTACTACCGCGTCGACCAGGCCAAGGCGGACGCGGTGATGCGCCCGTCGGCCACCTGGAACGCGGCCCTGGCCTCGCTCGGCTAGTCCGGACTCATGGCGGCGCTCCGCCCACCGCGCGGTGGGCGGAGCGCCGTCCCGTTTTACGGGTGGTAGATCTCCTGCATGGCGGTGATCCGCCCCTTGCCGTCGACGCGGAAGTAGAAGTACGGGCTGTTGGCGAGCTTGTGCTTCACCAGCCACTGCGGGGCGACCTTCACGGTCGTGGTGTCGCGCAGGACCTCGACGGAGGCGCCCGACGCGAAGCCGACCGACCGGGCGGCGCCGCTCGGGGTGTAGACGACGTCCTCGTCGTTCGCCTTGTTCACCTTGCAGGTCTGCGGGGTGACGCGCACGACGGTGCCGCCCTTGACGGTTTTGGCGGAGTCCAGTTCGACGAAGCGCTGGTACCCGGTGGGCAGGTGACACGGCTTCCAGGCCGTGGCCTTCGCGGTGCGCACCGGGGCGTTCGGGCTGGCGCCGGCCGACCCGCACGTGGTGGCGAGGAGCGCGGCGGCGGAGGCCAGGACGACGGCGGCGGAGACATGACGGTGGTTCATGGGCGTCCTCTGCTGTGACGAGCTGCTGACACCCGGGGAGAGCGTCCTGCACCGGCCCGCGTTTCACCCGCCGCCGGCTGTGACGGGACGGTGACAACCGGCACACGGCCGGGACAACGGCCGTGTGTGTCGCGGACGTTGCGCCCGTGTTGTCGTCCATGACGTCCTCGTGGCGGCTGCTCGCCGTGCCTGTCGGACGGTGCTCGCGCGTGCTTACCTCGTGCCACGTCACCGCCCTGCCCCGCACGAGGAGCACGCACCATGAGCACGCAGCCCGACTCCGCCGCCTGGTCGTTCGAGACGAAGCAGATCCACGCCGGGGCGGTCCCCGACCCCACGACCGGCGCCCGGGCCACCCCCGTCTACCAGACCACCTCGTTCGTCTTCCGGGACACCCGGCACGCCGCCGACCTGTTCTCGCTGGCCGAGCCCGGCAACATCTACACCCGGATCCACAACCCCACCACCGACGTGTTCGAGCAGCGGATCGCCGCGCTGGAGGGCGGCGTCGGGGCGGTCGCGCTGGCCTCGGGACAGGCGGCGGAGACCCTGGCGATCCTGAACCTGGCGGGCGCCGGCGACCACGTCGTCGCCGGTGCCGCGCTGTACGGCGGCACGTACAACCTGTTCCGGCACACGCTGGCCCGGCTGGGCATCGAGGTCTCCTTCGTGGACGACCCGGACGACGCCCAGGCCTGGCGGGCGGCGATCCGGCCGAACACCAAGGCGCTGTTCGCCGAGGCGCTGGGCAACCCGCGCGGCAACGTCCTCGACGTGCGGGCGGTGGCGGACGTGGCGCACGCGGCCGGGGTGCCGCTGATCGTGGACAACACGGTGGCCACCCCGTACCTGCTGCGGCCGATCGAGCACGGCGCGGACGTCGTGGTGCACTCGGCGACCAAGTTCCTCGGCGGGCACGGCACCGCGATCGCGGGCGTGGTGGTGGACGGCGGCACCTTCGACTTCGGCGCGCACCCGGACCGGTTCCCGGACTTCAGCGAGCCGGACGCGAGCTACCACGGCCTGCGCTACTGGCCGGCCCTCGGCCCCGGCGCGTTCGGGGTGAAGCTGCGGGTGCAGCTGCTGCGCGACCTCGGCCCGGCGCTCGCCCCGCACTCGGCGTTCCTGCTGCTCCAGGGGGTGGAGACGCTGAGCCTGCGGCTGGAGCGGCACACCGCCAACGCACAGGCGATCGCCGAGTGGCTGGAGCGGCGCGACGAGGTGGAGACCGTCCACTACGCGGGCCTGGAGTCCAGCCCGTGGTACGAGGCGGCGCGGCGGTACCTGCCGCGCGGGGCGGGCGCGATCGTCTCCTTCGAGCTGCGCGGCGGCGTCGAGGCGGGCAAGCGGTTCGTGGACGGGGTGGAGCTGTTCAGCCACCTCGCCAACATCGGCGACGTACGCAGTCTGATCATCCATCCGGCGTCCACCACGCACAGCCAGCTCACCGAGGAGGCCGCGGCGGCCTCCGGCACCACGCCGGGGCTGGTGCGGCTGTCCGTCGGCATCGAGAACCTGGCCGACCTCAAGGCGGATCTGGAGGCCGGCTTCCGCGCGGCCAAGGGCGCGTAGGTGAACCCGGTCACGGCCACGGAACGGCTGCCGGTCACCGGGGCCTGGCGGGAGGGGGACCCGCCGGGCCGCCGCCGGTGGCACCCGGCCGGACGGCCGCTGCCGCTGGAGGCGGGCGGTGAACTGCCCGGCGTCCGGCTGGCGTTCGAGACCTGGGGGCGGCTCGCGCCGGACGCGTCCAACGCGGTGCTGGTGCTGCACGCGCTGACCGGCGACAGCCATGTCGCCGGTCCGGCCGGGCCCGGGCACCCCACGCCGGGCTGGTGGGATCCGCTGGTCGGGCCCGGGCGCGCGCTGGACACCGACCGCTGGTTCGTCGTCGCGCCCAATGTGCTGGGCGGCTGCCAGGGCAGCACCGGGCCGGCCTCGACGCGCCCGGACGGCCGGGCCTGGGGCGGCGCGTTCCCCTTCCTCACCCAGCGGGACCAGGTCGCGGCGGAGGCGGGGCTCGCGGACGCGCTCGGCGTCGAACGCTGGGCGCTGGTGGTGGGCGGCTCGATGGGCGGCATGCGGGCGGTGGAGTGGGCGGTGTCGTACCCGGAGCGCACCGGGGCGCTGCTGCTGCTCGCCACGACGGCGGCGGCGAGCGCGGAGCAGATCGCCTGGGCCGGCGTCCAGCTGCGCGCGATCCGCTCGGACCCCGGCTGGCAGGGCGGCGACTACCACGACTCGGGCCGGGGCCCGGCGACCGGCCTGGGCCTCGCCCGCCGGCTGGCCCACATCACCTACCGCAGCGAGCCGGAACTGGCCACCCGCTTCGGCCGGGCTCCCCAGGGCGCGGAGGACCCCTGGCGCGGTGGCCGCTACCAGGTCGACTCCTATCTGGACCATCACGCGGCCAAGCTGGTACGGCGCTTCGACGCGGCGAGCTACGTCACCCTCACGGAGGCGATGAACGCCCATGACGTGGGCCGGGGCCGGGGCGGTCCGCGCGCGGCCCTCGCCCGCGTCACCTGCCCCGCCCTGGTGGCCGGCGTCGACTCCGACCGCCTCTACCCGCTCGCCCAGCAGCGGGAGCTGGCGTCGCTGATCCCTGGCGCGGACCGCCCGCGGGTGCTGGAATCGCCGTACGGCCATGACGGCTTCCTGATCGAGTCGGAGCAAGTGGGGTCCCTCGTCCGCGAGTTGCTGGGCTGAGGGGCGGCACGCACGGATGCGGACGGGACCGCCCGGCCCTGGTCCACGCCGTACCCGTCCCGTAGGGAGCCGCCCATGCCGTCGTTCGAACTCCTCCCCGGCGCGCCGGAGTCGGCCGTGCTGCTGCACGTGCCGCACTCGGCGCGGGCGATTCCCGGGGACGTGCGCCGGGGGATCGTGCTGGACGACGCCGCGCTTCGGCGGGAGCTGGACCACATCACGGACGCCCACACCGCGGAGCTGGCCGAGCGGGCCGCGGGGCTTGCCCGGGTACGGCCGTGGCGGCTGGTGAACCGGCTGTCCCGGCTGGTCGTGGATCCGGAGCGGTTCCCGGACGAGCGGGAGGAGATGCGTGCCGTCGGCATGGGCGCGGTGTACACGCGGACCACCCACCGCGAAGAGCTGCGGCCCGCGGAAAGCGATCCGAAGCCGCTGGTCGAGCGGTACTTCCGGCCGTACGCGGAGGCGATGACGCGGGCCGTGGCGGCGCGGCTGGCCGGGACCGGGCGGGCCGTGGTGATCGACGTGCACTCGTATCCGGCCGAGGCGCTGCCCTACGAACTCCACGGCGACGGCCCGCGCCCGCCGGTCTGCCTGGGCACGGACCCCTTCCACACCCCGCCCCGGCTGACCGACGCGGCCCGCGAGGCGTTCGCCGGATGCGGACCCACGGGTCTGGACAGCCCGTTCAGCGGGACCTACGTACCGCTGGAGTACTACGGCACCGATGCCCGGGTCGAGGCACTGATGATCGAGGTCCGCCGGGACACGTACATGCGCGAACCGGGCGGCCCGGCGGGCCCGGGCCTCGATCGACTCGCCGCGGCACTGGCCGCGTTGGTGGACGCCGTGTGACGGTGCCGCGGCCCGGCGCTCGCGGCCGCGCCCGCCCCGTCTCCCGCGAGCGCCCCGGCCAAGGCCCCACCCGCCCGGAGCAACCCCGCACGACACCGTTCGCGCCCCGCCCCATCGTGGAGGGCATGACGACCATCGAGACGAGCACGTCCACCGGACAGGAGCCGCCGCCCGTCCGGGAGTGGCCCGTGATCGATCTGGAGGGCACGGAGTTCGACCCGGTGCTCGCGGGTCTGGTGCGCGAGGGGCCGTTGACGCGGATCCGGCTGCCGTTCGGCGAGGGGTGGGCCTGGCTGGCCACCCGGTACGAGCACGTGAAGCTGATCACCAACGACCCGCGGTTCAGCCGCGCGGAGGTCGCGCGCGGCCGGGTCACCCGGCTGGCCCCGAACTTCGCGCCCCGGCCCGGCTCGCTGGCCTGGGCCGACCAGCCGGACCACAACCGGCTGCGCAAGCCCATCGCCGGTGCCTTCACCGTCGGCGCGATGAAGCGGCTGCGGCCCCGCGCCCAGGAGATCCTGGACGAGCTGGTCGACGGGATCGTCCGCGAGGGCCCGCCCGCCGACCTGGTCGAGCGGGTGCTGGAGCCGTTCCCGCTGTACGTCGTCAGCGAGGTGATGGGCGTACCGGAGACCGACCGGGAGCAGGTGCACGCCTGGACCCGGCAGATCATCTCCCTGACCGGGGGCGCCGCGGCCGCCGACCGGGCCAAGAACGGCCTGTACGGCTGGATCACCGCCATCGTCCGGGCGCGGGCGCGCAGTGCGGGCGAGGACGTCTACTCGATGCTCGCCGGTGCCGTGGCGCGCGGCGAGATCGGTGAGGAGGAGGCCGTCGGACTCGCCGGCCCGCTCCAGATCGGCGGCGAGGCGGTCACCCACAACTGCGGGCAGATGCTGTATCTCATGCTGACGCGGCCCGAGTTGATGGAGCGGATGCGCGCGCGGCCCGCGGAGCGCGGCCCGGTCCTGGACGAGCTGCTGCGCTGGATCCCGCACCGCAGCACCGTCGGGCTCGCCCGGATCGCCCTGGAGGACGTGGAGATCGCCGGGCACCGGATCGCCGCGGGCGAGCCGGTGTACGTCTCCTATCTGGCCGCCAACCGCGACCCCGCGCTGTTCGAGGACCCGGACCGCATCATGCCGGACCGGGACCCCAACCCGCACGTCGCCTTCGGCAACGGCCACCACTACTGCACCGGCGCGGTCCTGGCCCGTCTCCAGCTCGAACTGCTGGTGGACACGCTGCTGGACCGGCTGCCGGGGCTGCGGCTGGCCGTACCGCCCGAGGAGGTGCGGTGGCGGCAGCAGACGATGATCCGCGGGCCGCGCACCCTGCCGGTCACCTGGTGAGGCGTCCGGTCAGGCCCGCAGCCACTCGGTGACGATCACCTCGGTGCCGGTGCGCAGCCGCAGCGCGAACGGCCCGGACGGCGGGTCCTCGCTGGTGAAGCGGCCGAGGGTGTCGACGGGGACCGGGCGGGCGGCGCCCGGACCGCCGAGCACCTCGATCCGCGCCGAGCCGGGCGGCATCACCTGGCCCATCAGTCCGTCCCCGGTGACCTCGACGTCGACGGTGACCGGGCCCGCGCGGAACGTCAGCATGCGCGGGGCGTCGGTGACCCCGCGCACCGGCAGCGCGTCCACCAGCGAGTCGAAGGTCAGCTCGGCGATCTTCGCGTCCAGGTCGTGCAACGCGTAGGCGTCGACGGCCAGTTGGCGCAGGGCGTCGGGGACGGGGTCCAGGACGGCCGCCGCCTGCCGCAGCTCCTCCTCCAGCAGCGCGTCCTGCGCCTCGCCTTTGTCGTCCCCGCGGGGAGATCCCCCGGCACCGTTCGTCTCACCGTTCACGCCGCACCCCGTTGGTCCATCCGGTCCCGCAGCCGGCGCAGACAGCGCTGGCGCAGGGGGCCGATGCTGCCGACCGCGATGCCGAGCGCGGCCGAGATCTCCACATAGCTGGGCGGCGGCGAGGCCACCAGCACGCGCAGCAACTGCCGGCAGCGCTCGCCCAGTTCGTCCAGCTCCTGCCACAGCCGGCGGGCCCGCTCGGCCCGGTCCGCCGCCTCTTCGGAGTCGATCAGTGTCTGTTCCGGCGTACGGTCCTCGCTGGCCCGGTCCAGGACCTGCGGGTCGTCCGTCAGGGTGAGCCGCGTGTTGCCCCTGAGCACCTTCAGGCACTCGTGGCGGGCGGTACTGGCCAGCCAGGCACCGGTCTTGTCGGGTTCCCGGATGCGCCCCAGGTGCTGGGCGAAGCGGAACCACACCGTCTGGTAGACGTCGCGCCCGTCCGCCTCGGAGAGCCGGTGGCTGCGCACCACCGACCAGACCAGCGGACTCATGCCTTCCACCAGCGCTTTCCAGGCCGCGGCGTCCCCGTCGACGGCGGACCGGACGAGCGCGCCGACCTCTGTTCGGTCCACGGCTCCACCCCTCGTGTACGGCTCGTCATGGTACGCCGTGGAGCGGAGGGTTCCGGCCGTCACGCGGGCAGCGCCGGGGCCGGTACGGGGACGGGGCGCCAGGTCGGCGGGCGCAGCGCGGGCATCCGCACCCCGCGCACGTCGGTGCGGTCGGTGGCCCGCGCCAGCAGCCGGCGGCCCGCCCTGCGCGGGTCGCGCTCCCCGTCGGCCGTCATCAGCGCGGCGACGAGTCCGGCCGCGACCGGTGTGGCGAAGGAGGTGCCGCTCCACTGCGCGAGTCCGTCGAACATCACCTGGTCCGGCTTGCCGCCGGTGCTCTCCCGGTCCTCGCTCAGCACCCCGGTGTGGCGCGGGTAGCGGCAGGTGCAGGAGTAGTCGAAGCCGAACCGGCAGTCGTCGTAGGTGGAGTGCTGGTAGAGGTAGGGCACGGGGGCGGCGAAGCCGGTGAGGGCGCTGGTGAGCCGCTCGCCGGGGGCGTAGACCCGCACCCAGCGGCCGTGGTTGCTGAAGCAGGCGGGGCCCTCGCCGTCCGAGCGCAGCGCGCCGACCGACAGCACGCTGTCCGCGTACTCGGGCAGGGCCGCGTAGGCGGCGGGCCAGAACGGGACGTCGCTCCCGTTGTTCCCGGCGGCGGCGACCAACAGGGTGCGGTGGGCGCGCAGTTCGCGCATGAACGCCTCGAGTCCGAGCAGCCCGTGCAGTCCGGCGGCGGGGCTGCCCGCCGACAGGCTGATGACGTCGGGCCAGCCGTCCTGCTCGACGGCCTCGAACAGCTTGCTGCCGAACTCGCACTCCAGCACCGCGCCGGCGTCGTTGAGGCTGCCGCGGACGGTGATGTCGGTGTTGGGTGCGACGGCGGCGAGGATCCCGGCGATGAAGGTGCCGTGGCCGACGTACTGGCGCAGCACTCCCCCGTCGTCCGTCTCGGTCGCCTGGGTGTCGCCGCTGGTGTGGGCGAGCAGCGGGTAGGCGCGGTGGTCGCTCACCAGTCCGGTGTCCACCACCAGCACCCGGACGGCGGTCCGCGGGTCGTGACCGGTCCCGGCGGCGGCGGGGTTGGGCGATCCGGAGCGGGCGATGGGCACCGGCTCGTCGCCCGGGCAGGCGTTCACCGCGATGTGCACCACGTGGTTGCGGCTCACCAGCCGGCGGCCGTGCCGGTCCTCGGCCGCCCGCAGGGCACCCAGCGCGTGCGGCACCGTGTCCTCGCCGAGGGCCGGGTCGCCGACCCTGATCCGGGTGACGCCGCCGCGGCCCCGCTCCGGACCGTCGCGGCGCACGTGGTCGGGCAGCAGGCCCCGGGTCTCGGCGAAGTGGGCGCGCACGGTGTCCTCCACCACCCGGGCCTCCTCACCGGACCGGGCGAGGACGACCCCCTTCTCGTACAGCGGACGGGCGTCGTCGTCCGCGCCCATGGCCAGCGGCACATCGGGCATCGAGCGCTGGATGTGGTCGAACTGCTCACGAAATCGCTGAGGTGCCATGCCGTGTCATCCCCCTGAAGACGGTCTACGAGAGTGAGAGCCGCCGGTCCGCCATCTGATACAGGCCACTACGATGCGAGGCGTGACAGCGGGAAGCGAGCCGGTCCTCGAACTGCTGCCCATGGTGTTCGCCGACCCCGGCGAGGCCAGGGCGCGCGCCGAGCTGGTGCTCGAAGCCGCCCCGGCGCCGCTGGCCGCCAGCATCGCCCACCAGGTGCTCGGCATCTGGCAGCGGGACTTCGGCGATCTGCGCGTCGCGCTGCGGCATCTGCGGCGGGCTCGGGACCTGGCCGCGCGCGCCGATTCGGCGGACCGCGAGGCGGATGTGCTGGCGACGCTGGGGGTCGCACTGGTGCACGCGGGGCGCACGCGGCAGGGGCTCGCCTCCTTCGAGCGGGGGGTCGCGCGCGGCACCGGCCACACCCGGGCCCGGGTGCTCTACCGGCGGGCCTACGTCTGGTGGGTGCTGGGGCACCACCGGGAGGCGCTGGAGGACGTACGGCGGGCCCTGCCGGTGCTGCGGCAGCTGGGCGACGACATCTGGACCGCGCGGGCGCTGACCCTGCGGGCCACCGTGCACCTGGCGCTCGGCGCGGTCGAGCGGGCCGACGCGGACTTCACGGCGGCGGAGCGGCTGTGGGGCACCACGGGCCAGGAGCACGACAAGGCGGACGCGGTGGAGAGCCGGGGGCTGGCCGCCTTCCGCTCCGGGGACGTCCCGGCGGCGCTGCGGCTGCTGGACGAGGCGGAGGAACGGTACGCGAAGCTCGGCACGCCCACCTACATGCTGTCCATCCGGCGCTGTGAGGTGCTGATGGCCGCCGGCCTCGCCCCGGAGGCGCTGGCCGAGGCGGACGCGGCGATCGCCCTGCTCGACCGGATCGGCGGGCAGTCCACCCGCAAGGCCGAACTGCTGCTGGCCGCCGCGCGGGCGGCCCGCTCGGCCGGGGACGCGCCCACCGCGATCGCCCGCGCGGCCGTCGCGGTACGGCTGTTCGCGGCGCAGCGGCGGCTGTGGTGGGAGACGCACGCCCGGCTGGTGCTGATCGAGGCGCGGGTGGCGGACGGGCGCCGCTCGGGGCGGCTGGTCGGGGACGCGGCGGCGGTGGCCGAACGGCTGGCCTCCTTCGGTTCCCCCGCAGCGCCCGAGGCCTCGCTGCTGGCCGGCCGGATCGCGCTGGCGCTCGGCTGGACGGCGGACGCGGAGCGGCATCTGGCGGTGGCGGCCCGCGGCCGGCACGCGGGTCCGGCGCCGGCCCGGATGACCGGCTGGGCGGCGCAGGCGCTGCGGGCCCGCGCGGCCGGTTCCCGGCGGGGCGTCCTGGAGGCCTGCCGGCGCGGTCTGGACGTGCTGGACGACCACCGGATGACGCTGGGCGCCTCGGAGCTGCGCGCCCACGTGACCGCGCAGGGCGCCGAACTGGCGGCGCTGGCCCAGGAGGTGAGCCTCACCCACGGCGGTCCCCGGCGGCTGCTGGAGTGGAGCGAGCGGTGGCGGGCGACCGTGCTGTCCGCGCCGCCGACCCGGCCGCCCGCCGACCCGGCGCTGCTCAGCGGCCTGACCGCCTACCGGGAGATCGCGGCCCGCGCGGAGGAGGCCCGGATGGAGGGCCGTCCGGTCCCGGCGCTGGAGCGGGAACAGCGGCGCCTGGAGCGGGAGATCCGCTCGCGCACCCGCCATATCCGCGGCTCCGCCCCGCACGAGGGCAGCCGCTTCGACGTGTCCCGGCTGCTGGACCGGCTCGGCGACGGCCGGCTGGTGGAACTCGCCGTGGTCGGGGGGCGGGTGCATGTGCTGCTGTGCGGGCAGGGCAGGGTGCGGCGGTTCGCGGCCGGGCCGCTCGCGGAGGCGGTGGCCGAGGCCGAGTACGTGCAGGCGGGGCTGCGGCGGCTCGCGCACCCGGGGGCGGAGGCGCGGCTGCCGCTGGTGGAGGCGGCGGGCGAACGGCTCCAGGAGCTGCTGCTGGGTGGTGCCGTGCCGCAGCTGGGGACGGGGCCGGTGGTGATCGTGCCGCCGGGGGCGCTGCACCGGGTGCCCTGGGCGCTGCTGCCCGCGCTGCGCGACCGGGTGCTCAGTGTGTCGCCGTCGGCGGGCAGCTGGCTGCGCGCCCGGGAGACGGAGCCGCCCCGGGACGGCCGCACCGTGCTGGTGCGCGGCCCGGGTCTCGCCACGGGCGGCGCGGAGGTGCCGGAGCTGGCCGACCGCTACGGCACGGCGACGGTCCTGGAGGGTGAGGGCGCGCAAGTACCGCGGGTGCTGGCGGAGTTGGACGGCGCGGGGCTGGCGCATCTGGCCGCGCACGGCACCTTCCGGGCCGACAGCCCGCTGTTCTCCGCGCTGCGGATGGCCGACGGCCCGCTGATCGTGCACGACTTCGAGCGCCTGGACCGCAGCCCGTACCGCATCATCCTCTCCAGCTGCGACACCGCCCGTCTCGCCTCGGTCGGCGCCGATGAACTCCTCGGTCTGGTCACCGCGTTGCTGCCGCTGGGCACGGCCGGGGTGGTCGCCAGCAGCGCCCCGGTCAACGACGCCGCCGTGATTCCGCTGATGCTCGCCCTGCACAAGGGCCTCACCGCGGGCCTGTCGCTGGCCGAGGCTCTGCGCGACGCCCGCACCACCCTGCCCTCCGACACGGTGCACCAGGCCACGGGCTGGGCGTTCGCGGCCTTCGGAGCGGCGTAGCCGGGCGTGCGGAACGGTCCGGCGGGGGCCGCGGGCGGTACGGCTACGCCGTCTCCGCCACCAGGCAGGGCAGCGCCCCCCGGTCCCCGGTGCCGAGCCGCGTGTACGCGCTGTACAGATGGTTCCCCACCGTGCGCACCGACAGCGTCAGCCGCTCGGCGATCTCCCGGTTGCTCAGTCCCGAGGCCGCGAGGGCGACGATCTGCCGCTGGCGCGCGGTGAGTTCGCCGAGCACCAGCCCGGCCAGGACCGGGGTGCGCGCGCCCTGGCAGCGGCGGGCGAGCGCCAGCGCCCGGGTGCGGGAGCGCCGCGCGGCCCGCGGGTCCCGGTGCGCCCGTACCGCCTGGGCGTGCGCCTCCGCGGCGAACAGCAGGAAACCGCGCTCCTCCAGGGCCATCGCGGCCCGGTCCAGCGCGGCCCCGTCCCGCCGCGCCAGCGCCTCGGCGTGCCGGGCGAACACGCTGCCCGCCGGGAGCGGACCGGCGGGCAGGCCGAGCCGTACGGCGGTGCGGTGCGCGTGGCCGTCGTCACCGTCGGGCCCGAGGCGCCCCGGCTCGTCGGACTCGGCTGCGGCGAGCGCGAGTTCGGCGCCGCACCCGGCGTGCCCCGGTTCCCGCCGCAGCCCTTCGCGCGCCCACGCCGCCGCGTCCCGCACCTCGCCCCGCAGCCGGGCGTACCGGGCCCGTACGGCGGCGTACCCGGCCGGCACCGGGCCGCCCTCCGCCAGCAGCCAGTCCCCCACCGGCGTGGGCGCGGGCCGCACGTCCAGCTCGGCCATCCGCCGTCGCAGATCGTGCTGTTCGGCGTCGAGCGCGGCCCCGAGGCGGTAGGGGCCGCCGGTCAGCCGGCGGGCCCGCAGCCGGCCGGTGGCGGCGCGCAGGGCCGGGCCGTGCAGCGGGTCGGCGAGTGCCACCGCGCCGTCCTCACCCACCACGATCAGCCCGTCCGTCTCCAGGCGCTCCAGGACATCCAGTTCGGAGCCGGACGGGTGGGAGCCGGACAGGCCGAGGGCCGCCGGGTCGAAGCCGGACAGGGGGAGCGTCGCCGGTTCGGCGAAGGCGAGGCGTTCGAGGATCTCGCGTTCGCCGGGGCCGGTCCGCTCCCGTACCGGCGCGAGGCGTTCGCGCACCGCCGGGGTGACCGGCAGCGGCCCGCGCCAGGCCCGCTCGCCGGTGCCGGGCACGGGCACGAGCCGGCCGCCGGCCACGAGCGCGGTCACCAGGTCGCGCAGCAGCCGCAGGTCCCCCCGGCACAGATGGTGCAGCCGGCGCACGGTGAGCGGTTCCAGGGCGGCTCCGGCGAGGAGTTCGGCGGTGTCCTCGGCGGGCAGCGGGGCAAGGGCCAGCCGGGGCAGCACCTCCCCGGTCCACAGCCGGGACACCGCGCCGGGCGCCGGGACGCCGTCGGTCGCGGCCACGACCAGCCGGGTGCGGCCGTGCACGGCGAGCTGGTGGACCAGCGCCGCGGAGGCCTCGTCCAGCAGGTGGGCGTCGTCCACGACGAGGAGCCGGACCCCGGACAGCGCCCGCACCGCTCCGTGCAGCGAGCCGGTGCCGTCCAGCAGGTGCGCGAACGCCGCGAACGGCAGGTGGCGGGCCTCGGGCGTGCCGGTCACCCGGGCGTGCTCGGTGCCCCGGACCGCCTCGGTGATCAGCCGGGTCTTGCCGCGTCCCGCGGGCCCGGTCACCACGATGCCGCGCCGGCCGGTGGCCGACGCCCCCCGCACCAACTCCAGTTCGTCCGCCCGGCCGGTGAACGGCCAGGGCAGTTCGAGGGTCTTCGCGTCCTGTTCGTAAGTCCTCACACCTGACAGAGCAGGCGTACTCAGGTTTGATACAGGGCGACTTGAGTAGCCCCCGACTCAGGCGCCCGCACCGGGCGGGCGGGCACTGTTTCCGCATGACCCGACGCCTGTGCTCGCTACCGCGGCAGCCGGCCCCGTCCTTCGGACCGGGGCTGACCGCCGAGCGGCTGGGCGCGCTGCTCGCCGGGCGGCGCATGTGGGTCAACGGCACGGTGCTGCACTACTGCTTCCTCGATGCCGGCCACGACGCCTCGGTGATCCCGGTGCCCGGCACCGGGGAGCTGCGCCGGGTGCCGTGGGCCGGCGGCAAGGAGCAGCAGGACGTGGTCCGCGAGTGCTTCGCGCAGTGGGAGGCACTGGGGGTGGGCGTCGCCTTCGCCGAGGTCGGCGACCGGGGGGAGGCCGAGCTGCGGATCGGGTTCCAGGCCGGCGGGGGGTCCTGGTCCGCGGTGGGCCGGGAGGCGCTGGCGGTGGGCCGGGCCGAGCGCACCATGAATCTCGGGTGGGACGTGACCGCGCAGGGGGAGCGCGGCACGGTCCTGCACGAGATCGGGCACGCGCTCGGCCTGGTGCACGAGCACCAGAACCCGTCCGCCGGGCTGCACTGGGACGACGAGGCCGTCTACGCGGAGCTGGCGGGCCCGCCGAACCACTGGAGCCGGGAGACGACGTACACCAACGTCCTGCGTGCGCTCGACGCCGGGGAGTCCAGGGGCGCGGTGTGGGACCCGTGCTCCGTGATGGCCCTGCCGTTCGGTCCGGGGCTGGTGCTGGAGCCGGAGCGGTACCGCGGGGGGCTGCGTCCGGCCGGCACACCCTCGGAGCTGGACCGGGAGTTCGTGCTGCGCTGGTATCCGCCGGCCGGCGGGGGCGGGCCGCGGCCGCTGGAGCCGTTCTGTTCGGCACCACTGGCCCTCGGCCCGGGCGAGCAGGCGGACTTCCTGGTCGAGCCGCCGGAGACCCGCGACTACACCGTGGGCACCTTCGGCGACGCCGACGCCGTGCTGGTGGTCTTCGAGGAGCGGGAGGGGGAACCGCGTTTCCTCGCGGGCCACGACGACGGCGGCACCCCGGACAACGCGGCCGTGCGGGTCCGGCTGGTCCGGGGGCGCCGCTACGTCGTCCGGGTCCGTCTGTACTCCACGTGGGGGTCGGGGCGGACGGCGGTGATGTGCTGGTGAGGGCGCGCGGAGGGGACAGGCCATAGTCCGGCACGGGGGGAGTGGCCGCGGACGTCACCCACGGGGGAGGTGACGTCCGCGGCCACGCCGTTGTCCGGGGCCCTAGGAGGCGGCCCGCTCGGCGGCCGGGGCGGCGGAGTCGGGGTGGGCCAGGCCCAGGTGGTCGCGCAGGGTGGTGCCCTCGTAGTCGGCGCGGAAGACGCCCTGCTCCTGGAGGAGGGGCACCACCTTGTCGGCGAACGGGTCGAGGCCGCCGGGGGTGATGTGCGGCACGAGGATGAACCCGTCGGAGGCGTCCGCCTGCACGAACTCGTTGATGGAGCGGGCGACGGTCCGCGGGGCGCCGACGAAGGTCTGCCGGTTGCCGGTGTTGATGACCAGGTCGCGTATGGACCACTTGTTGGCCTCCGCGAGCTGCCGCCACTCGCGGGCGATGGCGACCGGGTCCCGGTACATCCGTACCTGCGCACGGCCCCGGGAGATGTGCTCCTCGCTCACCACCGGGTCGACGTCGGGCAGCGGTCCCTCCGGGTCGTACGCCGACAGGTCGCGGTTCCAGACGAACTCCAGGTGCTTGAGGGCGGTGGCCCCGCTGACCTGCTGCCTGCGCACCTCGCGGGCGAGTTCGGCGGCCTCGGCGTCGGTGTCGCCGAGCACGAAGGTCGCGGCGGGCAGGATGAGCAACTCCTCGGGGCGGCGGCCGTACTTGGCGAGCCGGCCCTTGACGTCGGCGTAGAACGCCCGGCCCTCCGCGAGCCCGGCGTACCTGCTGAAGATGGCGTCCGCGCCGGAGGCGGCGAACTCGCGGCCCTCGTCGGAGTCGCCCGCCTGGAAGATCACCGGGCGGCCCTGCGGGGAGCGCGGCACGTTGAACCGGCCGTGGATGTCGAAGTGCTGCCCCCGGTGCACGAAGGCGCCTGCCTTGGCGTCCCGCAGGAAGGTGCCGGTGGCCTGGTCGGCGAGGACCTCGCCGGCGCCGAAGGAGTCGAACAGCTCGTTCGCGGTGGCCAGGAACTCCTTGGCGCGCGAATAGCGTTCCTCCTGCGGCAGGAAGCCGCCGCGGCGGAAGTTCTCGCCGGTGAAGGCGTCCCAGGAGGTGACGACGTTCCAGGCGGAGCGGCCGCCGGAGAGGTGGTCCAGGCTCGCGAACTGGCGGGCCACCTCGTACGGTTCGTTGAACGTGGAGTTGATCGTGCCGGTCAGCCCGAGCCGGTCGGTGACGGCGGCGAGGGCGGCCAGCACCGTGAAGGTGTCCGGGCGGCCGACCACGTCGAGGTCGTATATCTTCCCGCCCTGTTCGCGCAGGCGCAGCCCCTCGGCGAGGAACAGGAAGTCGAACTTGGCGCGTTCGGCGGTGCGCGCGAAGTGCGCGAAGGAGTCGAACTCGATGTGGCTGCCGGCTGCCGGGTCGCTCCACACGGTGGTGTTGTTGACGCCGGGGAAGTGGGCGGCCAGGTGGATCTGCTTCAGCGGCTTGCTCATGGTCGTACGGTCCTCCGGCTCAGACGGCGGTGGCCGCTGCTGCGGCGTAGCGGTTGGCGGGGCGGGCGAGGCCGAGCAGGCCGCGCAGGGTGTCTGCCTCGTAGGCGGTGCGGAAGCGGCCCCGGCGCTGGAGTTCGGGCACCAGGTCGCGGCCGACGCGCGGCAGGTCGTGCCCGGCGACGGCGGGCCGCAGCCGGAACCCGGTCAGCCCGGCGGCCGCGAACTCCTCCAGCAGATCCGCGAGTTCGGCGGCCGTACCGGTGAAGATCCGGGCGTCGCCGGTGTACGGCTCCCCCGCGAGCGCGTCCAGCCGCTCCCGCCGGGCCTCGGCCGCGGCGCGGCTGTCGTCCAGGAAGACGAGGAGGTCCCCGAACAGGTGCAGGGTCTGACCCGCCCGGCCGGCCGCCCGCTGCTCGGCGCGGATCTCGGCGACGATCGCCCGGGCGTGCGCCGCGTCGTGCGGGGTGACGTATCCGAGGTCGGCCTGGCGGGCGATCAGCCGGTACGGCAGGGTGCGGTGGCCGAGGGCGGTGACCAGCGGCTGCCCCTGGGGCGGGCGGGGCGTGATGGAGGGGCCCTTGACGCTGAAGAAGCGGCCCTCGAAGTCGATGTAGTGCAGCTTGTCCCGGTCGATGAAGCGGCCCGTCGCCCGGTCGCGGATCTCGGCGTCGTCCTCCCAGCTGTCCCAGAGCCGGCGCACGACCTCCACATGGTCGGCCGCCTCGTCCAGCAGGTCGCCGAGCAGTTCCTGGGCGTCCGGGCTGTCGGGGGCCTCGACACGGGCGATGGTGCGGCGGCCGAAGTGGTCGGCCTCGTCGGGCCGTGCGCTGATCCGCACCCGCAGTCCGGCGCGGCCGGTGCTGACGTAGTCGAGGGTGGCGATCGCCTTGGAGATGTGGAACGGCTCGGTGTGCGTGGCCACCACGGTCGGGACCAGGCCGATGTGCCGGGTGAGCGGGGCGACGCGGGAGGCGACGAGGACCGCGTCGAGCCGGCCGCGGACCTGGTCGGTGCGGTCGTCGGGCTCCAGCGGGCGCGAGGACTGCGGGCCTAGGCCGTCCTCGAAGGTCACGAAGTCGAGCAGCGCGCGCTCGGCCTCGGCGACCTGCTCGGCCCAGTATCCGGCGGTGAACAGTTCCCCGGGACGGGCGACCGGCTCGCGCCAGGAGGCGGGATGCCAGCCGGTGCCTTCCAGGGCGACGGCGAGATGGAGGTGGTCGGGGTTGTGCGAGTCGGGTGCAGAGGACACGGGTCGGTGGCCTTCCTGGGTGTCCGTACGAGGGTGTGCCGGACGCACCGGTGTCGGGGTACGGCGAGGGGCGCGGCGGTGCGGGCGATCCGCACCGCCGGCGGGACCGGAGAAAACCGGGGAGTGACCGGGGAAAGGGGTGTCAGGGGCGACAGAGCGCGCCGGCCACGCGCAGGAGGTCTATGTGGGGCCGGGAGTGCAGCACGGCGGAGCGGGCGGTGCGCAGGACGCGGGCGCACGGGACGCGCCTCGGGTCCTCGCTCATGTCCGCCACCTCCGTCCACCGGGCTCGGCGGGCCGCCTGCGCGGCGCCTTCGCACATCTCGTCATGAGTCACAACGTCCCCCTCCCGCCGGGTGTTCCCGTGTCCGCGGTCGCGGGCCGGGTATTTCTCCGTCCGCCGTCAGGAGTCGCTGAGCGGCAGGCCGGGCGGGTTGACCTCGGACTTGGCCACGGCCTCGTCGGAGAGGTTGTAGGCGGCCAGCCACTTGGCGTACTGCCCGCTCCTGATCAGGTGGTTGACGGCGTCCGCGATGGGCTTGGCCAGGCCGCTGTCCTTCTTGGTGGTGGCGGCGATCAGCCCCTGGAGGCTCGCGCCCGCACCGGAGTAGGTGCCCGCGCTGCGGGTGGGGTCGGGTGAAGCGGCGGTGCGGGTGACGTGGTAGGCGACGCCGGGGTTGGCGGCGAAGTAGGCGTCGATCCTGCCGCCGGTCAGCGCCAGATAGGTGGCGTTCTTGCCGGCGTAGCGCTTGACCGTGAGCGTCTTGCCCTCGGCCTTCAGCTTGCTCTGCCACTCCAGGAGGAGCCTCTCCTGGTTGGTGCCGCTGTCGACGGCCACGGTCTTCCCGGCGAGGTTCTCGTAGTCGCCGTCGAAGTTCCAGGTGCTCTTCTTCAGCACCTCGAAGCCCACGTTGTCCTTGCGGTAGGAGGCGAAGTCGTACTTCTTCTTGCGCTCCTCGGTGTCGGTGATGTTGGCGAAGCCGACGTCGGCCTTGCCGCTGTCGATGCCGACGAACATGTTCTCCCAGGTGGCGTTGGAGAACTGGGGCTTGAGTCCGAGGACCGCGGCGACCAGTCGGCCGAAGTCGGGCTCGGCTCCGGTGAGGGTCTTCTGGTCGCCGCCGATGTAGGCGAGCGGCGGGAAGCCGTCGGGCAGCGCGCCCACGGCGATCTTCAGGGTGCCGCTCCTGCGGACGGCCGCGGGCAGTTCGGCGTTGAGGGCCTTGACCTCGGAGACCTTCAACTCGGTCGGCTTGGCGGCCCCGTTGGAGACCCGGCCCACGGTGACCGTGCCGGCCGCGTCGGTCGTGGTGGCCGCCTCGCTGTCGCCGCCGCAGGCGGCGAGGGTGCCGGCGAGGGAGGCGACCGCGGTGGCCGCGGACAGGGCGCGGATCAGACGGCGTCGAAAGGGGTGGCTGGGCATGGCGGTCCTTGTCGTTCGCTGGTGCGTCGGTCGTGGGCGGGGGTCACAGGACCCGGGCGAGGAAGTCGCGGGTGCGTTCGTGCCGGGGGTTGTCCAACACCTGGGCGGGCGGGCCCTGTTCGACGATCCGGCCGGCGTCGATGAAGACGATCCGGTCGGCGATCTCGCGGGCGAAGCCGATCTCGTGGGTGACGATCACCAGGGTGGTGCCGCTGGTGGCGAGGTCCTTGATGACGGAGAGGACCTCGCCGACGAGTTCCGGGTCGAGCGCGGAGGTGGGCTCGTCGAAGAGGATGATGCCGGGGCGCAGGGCCAGGGCGCGTGCGATGGCGACCCGCTGCTGCTGGCCGCCGGACAGCGTGCGCGGGTAGGCGCCGGTGCGGTCGCCGAGGCCGACCCGGGTGAGCAGCTCCCGGGCGAGTTCCCGGGCTTCGGGCCTGCCGAGGCGGCCGGTGGCGACCGGGGCGGCGGCCACGTTGTCGAGGACGGTCAGATGCGGGAAGAGGTTGAAGTTCTGGAAGACGAATCCGATCCGGCCGCGCTGGGCGAGGACGGCGCGCTCGCCGAGTTCCCTGAGCCGCCCGCCCACGCGCCGGACGCCGATGAGTTCGCCGCCGACGCTGACCTGGCCGATGTCGGGCTTCTCCAGGTGGTTGATCACCCTGAGCAGCGTGGACTTGCCCGATCCCGAGGGCCCGATGACGACGGTGACCTCGCCGGGGCGCACGGTCAGGTCGATGCCGCCGAGGACGCGGTGGGTGCCGTACCACTTGTGGACGTCGTGCACCTCCAGCGCGGCCGGGACCGTGGGCGGGGTGGCGGTGGCGGTCATACGGCGGCCTCCTTGCGCAGCCGGGCCCGGAATCCGGTGAGGGCGGCACGTGCCTTCTGCAACGGAGTCGGCGGCAGGGCGCGGGTGGCGCCCCGGGCGAAGTACCGCTCCACGTAGTACTGGACGACAGACACGGCGCTGGTCAGGACCAGGTACCAGACGGTGGCGACGAGGAGCAGCGGCACGATGTCGCCGGGGTAGGTGCTGCCCATGGTCTGCACCGAGCCGAACAGGTCGAGCAGGGACACGTAGAACACCAGGGACGTGCTCTTGACCAGGCCGATCAGCTGGTTGACGTAGTTGGGCACGATGGAGCGCAGGGCCTGCGGCAGGACGATCCGGGTGAACTGGTAGCCCTTGGGCAGGCCGAGCGCGGCGGCCGCCTCGTGCTGGCCCTGGTCGACGGAGAGCAGCCCGCCGCGCACCACCTCGGCCGCGTACGCCGCCTCGTTGAGGCTGAGCCCGATGACGGCGACCGTCATGTCGGTGGCGAGCCTGGACTCGTCGAAGGTGACGAAGGCGGGCCCGAAGGGGATGCCGAGGCTCAGCGTCTTGTACAGGGCGGAGAAGTTGTAGAGGAAGATCAGTACGACGATCAGCGGCACCGAGCGGAACAGCCAGGTGTAGGTCCAGCCCACCGCGCGCAGCACCGGGCTGCCGGACTGCCGCGCGAGGGCCAGCAGCACGCCGCCGAGCAGCCCCGACACGGCGCTGAGGGCGGCGACCTCGAGGGTGACGAGGAGTCCGTCGAGGACGGTGGGCCGCAGGAACCAGTAGCGGAAACGGTCCCACTGGTAGAAGGGGTTGGTGGCCAGGCCGTGCGCGATCTGGGCGACGAGCACCAGGACCACGGCGGTGGCGATCCACCTGCCGGGCCGGCGCAGCGGCTGAACGCGCTGTGCGGCCGGGGGCGTTGGCGGGGACTGGGCGGGCGGCGCCTCGGCGAGGGAGACGGCGGCGCCAGGGGGTCGACTCATGGCGGGCTCCGGCGAAGGACGGGACGTCCCGGGTGCGACGGGCCGGACGCGGCCCGCCGCGGGTGCGCGGGCCCGCGGCGAAGGCGTCGCAACGCACGGGAGAGGAAACGGAGTTGATCCGGAAGCAGGCGGCGAGCGGTGCCCGCGGCCGCCGGGGCGGAAGGTGTGGGTCAGCCCCGGCGGCCGGTGGCGGCGCCCGGCGCGGTACACAGCGCGCTGCTGACGCGGAGCAGGTCGACGGCGCGGTCGGCGACCAGCGCGGCGCACGGCGGTACGCAGCCCAGGGGGCGGCTCGGGGCCGTCCTGCCGGCTGCGTACATGGCGTCACCTGTCACTGTCGCGGCCCCGTGGGGCCTCCGCGCTTACCGAAGTCGTCGTCCGGTCCGGTCGTCACCTGGGGCACCCCACCGCGTCGCGAGGGTTGCCGGTCAGCGAGCCAGGGCTTGGCGCTGACGCTCATGACCGTACTTGAGCCGCAAGTAAGGCAGTCGGCGCCGCGAATGTCAACGCCTGTCCGCCTGTTGGATGGAGCCGGGCCCCTCTCACCTGCGGGGAGTGTTCGGGGAGCCGGTGGCGTGGGCCGCCCAGTCCAGGATCTGGACGGCGGCTCCGGCGGCCTCCAGGCCCCGGCAGCCGTCCTGGTGGCGGCGGGCGATGCCGTCGAGGTCGAGGTGGTGTCCGAAGGCGGGGTGGGCGGTGAGCCGGCGGGCGTAGGCCCACAGGGCCCGGTGCTCGGCGACGCGCTGCACGGCGTGGGCGTCGAGGTGGCAGCGGTGCACCGTGTCGAGCCGTACCAGCGACACCCACAGCTCGATGTCGGCGGCGGTGAGCCGGCCGTCGGCGAGGTACTCCTCCCCCGCCAGCCGCCGTTCCAGGCGGCCGAGGGTGTCCAGCAGCACGTCCAGCGCGGCTGCCCGCCCGGCCGGATCGGTGCCGGCCGAACCGGCGCGCTGGGCGGCGTCCTCGATGCCCTCGCCGCACATCCGCTCGACGGCCTCGATCACGGACTCCAGGCCGGCCGGGAACAGCGGGCCGTGGCCGGTGCGCGGGAAGCGGTCCAGGTCGCGCAGGATGTCGGGGGCGTGATTGCTGACGATCCGTCCGGACCAGTCGTCGCTCAGCACGGGGGCGAGCGCCGGGCCGGTGTAGTGGTGGGCGCCGGCCTCGTACAGCGGGCGCAGCGCGGTGTGGCCGCCGCCGTCGCCGTCCGGGAGCGCGGGCAGGAAGGTGACCGGACAGCTGTCGTCCAGGCCGAGCAGGGTGTGGCCGACGGCGAGGCGGAGTCCGGCGGGACAGGCGGTGGACAGGTGGAGCCGGTAGCGGTGGGCCACGGCGTAGTGGCCGCTGCGCGCGTCCCGGCCGAGCCTGCCCCGGAACAGGGGCGCGGCGGCGCGGTGGGTGGGCGGGACGGCGGCGAGCGGAGTGATGGTCATGCGTCTCCCCGGGTCGTGGGCGTGCGAGGGGCGCGTCGGCGGTGGCCGTCGGAGGGATGGCGGCGCAAGCCGCCGGGAGGCTTGGTGCGGCGCGGGCCCCGGGTCCGTGGACCCGGCCCGGGTTCAGCGCCGGACGCCGATGGCGCTGCAGACACGCAGCAGGTCGATGTGCCGGCGGGAGGTGAGCAGCGGGGTGCGCGGCGGCGTGCGGCCCGCTCGGCCGGCGACCGCTTCGAGGCGCGCCATGATTCCCTACCTGTTCACTAGGATTCCCTCCCAGGAGTGTCGATCCCGGTGGGCACGGCCGTCAAGGGGGTTTCCACCGGAGAGACCCGAGGCGGTCGCGGCGCGGGGCCGCCGGCGCCGGGCCGCCCAACCGCCCGCGCCGCCAAGCGCCTTGGGCGGCGCGGGCACGCGTGTCCCGCGCGGCGGCCGTTCCCCTGCCGCGACCGTTCCCCGCGTCAGGACCGTTCCCGCAGCGACCGGGCGAAGGAGACCGCCCGGCGCAGCTGGTCGGCGGTCAGCGCGCGGACGTCGTGGATCAGCTCGGCGGCCCCATCGACCGCCGGGGCGGGGGGTGGCGCGGCGCACGGCCCGGCACCGACGAGCACGGCCAGATCCGCGGCCGGGACCCCGAACACGGCGGCGAAGTCGGCCAGGAGGTCGTCGGTGACCTCCCTGCCGCCCCGGGCGAGCGCGTGGTACGTGGCGGCCGACCAGTGGCGCCCGGTCAGCACCGCCAGCGTCTTGGCCGTGGCCGCGGGGCCGAGGTTGCGCGTGCGGGCGAGGCGCATCAGGAGGGGGCCGGGGCCGTCGGCCGCGTCGTGGTCCGGTTCGCCGGGGGCGTCGGCGGCCTCGGGGTGCACCGGGTGCAGGCCTGCGGCGAACCGGCGGAGCTCGCCCAGCCCCTCCGGCGGCAGCGCCACGGCGTGCCGCACCAGTTCCGGCACCCACGCCCCGGCGCGGGCCCCGGAGGGCGGCGGATCGTACGGGGACGACCGGCCGGCGAGCGCGAAGACGTCCGGCGTGCGCAGCCCGAGCACCGGGGCCAGCCGCCGGAGCAGGACGTCCATGGGCGGCCCGCCGCACAGCACCCCCCGCACCCACGCCTCGGGCACCCCGGCCTGCCGCGCCAGGCGGCCGGCGTCCGTGCGCCGGTGCTCCGTCCACCGGCGCAGCACGTGGCCGAACCCGCCGTACTCCCGTCGGCGCGCCGCCCAGGCGTCCCGGTCCCCGACGAGCAGGGTGACCGGGTGCTCGCACCAGACGGACGCCCGGGGCAGGGCGCGGACCACGGCGGGCACCTCGGGTTCGAACCGCAGCAGGGCCAGCGTCCGCCAGCCGTGCGGGATGCCGTCGAAGGGGCGGCCGAACTGCTGGGTCACCGCGACGACGGTGACCGTGACCCAGGTGACGGCGCCCTCGTCGTCCGCCGGGAAGCAGCAGTCGTACCGTCGCCCCAGGGGCACGTCCGCGTAGCCGTGCGCCAGGAAGACGACCTCCTCGCCGGCGGCGCGCGGCGGCAGGCAGGCGCCGAACGCGGCGAGCGCGGCGTCGGCGGCGCGGGACTCCACGAGGAGCACGCGCTCCTCCGGCCGAACGGACCCCTCGGTTCTCATACCAGCGGATCATCGCAGTTCGACCGTTCGGGAGCACCGGAGATTTCACGGCGCACGAGGGTCCCGACCTCAGTTTTTTCCGTTCGCGGGCATCCCGGACGGTACAAGAAACGGCGATTTTGCGGCAGGTGGGGGCATCACGGACCATGGCCGGGTCCCGGCGATCCCGGGGCATCGGCTTGATGAGAGGCGCACCACCCATGCACGTCACCGGAACCGCATCCCCGTCGGCTCCGGCCCCCTCGGAGAACCCCGCGGTCGCCGTCGAGGACTCCTGCGGCGGTTCCAGTCGGCACGCCCGCCGGTTCGGGCTCCCGGTGGCCACCGCGCTGGTCATGGGCAACATCATCGGCGGTGGCATCTTCCTGCTCCCCGCCTCCATCGCCCCCTACGGCACGGTCAGCCTGGTGGCCTTCGGCGTGCTCACCGTGGGCGCCATCGCCCTCGCCCTGGTCTTCGGCCGGCTCGCCGCGCGCGACCCCCGCACCGGCGGCCCCTACGTCTACGCGCGCGGGGCGTTCGGCGACTTCGCGGGCTTCCTCGCGGCCTGGTCGTACTGGATCACCACCTGGGTGTCGAACGCCGCGCTCGCCGTCGCCGCCGTCGGCTACCTGGACGTGCTGATCCCGGTCGGCGGCCACCGCTGGACCGCGTGCCTGGCCGCGCTGGTGATCCAGTGGCTGCCGGCGCTGGCCAACTTCGCGGGCACCCGCTACGTGGGCGCCGTGCAGGTGGTCTCGACGGTGCTGAAGTTCGTGCCGCTGCTGCTCGTCGCGATCGGCGGGCTGTTCTTCTTCGATCCCTCTCGGCTCGGGCCGTTCAACTCCAGCGGCCACGGCGCGATCGGCGCGGTGTCCGCCTCCGCCGCGCTGCTGCTCTTCTCCTACCTCGGGGTGGAGTCCGCGGCGGTCAGCGCCGGTGAGGTCGAGAACGCCCGCCGCAACGTGGGCCGCGCCACCGTCATCGGCACCGCGGGCGCCGCGCTGGTCTACCTGCTGGGCACGCTGTCCGTGTTCGGGACGGTCGCCCACGACCGCCTGGTGCACTCCACCGCGCCGTTCTCGGACGCCGTGAACGCGATGTTCGGCGGCAGCTGGAGCGGCTGGGCCGTGGCGCTCGCCGCGCTGGTGTCGATGATCGGCTGCCTGAACGGCTGGACCCTGCTCAGCGCCCAGACCCCGTACGCCGCCGCGCGCGACGGGCTCTTCCCGGCCGCGTTCACCCGGCGCCGCCGGGGCGTGCCGACGGTCGGCGTCGGCGTCACCGTGGTGCTCGCCTCCCTGCTCACCGCGTACAACTACCTGTCCGGCTCCGGCAAGGTCTTCGAGGTGCTGGTCCTCGTCACCACCTTCACGGCGACGGTGCCGTACCTGCTGGCCACCGCCGCGCAGCTGTTCCACCTCGTCTCCGGCCGGGCCGCGTCGGTGGACCGCGGGCGGCTGGTGCGGGACTCGGTGATCACCGCGGTCGCGGCCGTCTTCTCGGTCTGGCTGATGGCGGGCGCCGGCTATGCGGCGGTGTACCAGGGCGCGCTGTTCCTCTTCGTCGGCGTGCTCGTCTACGCGGTGATGGCGGCGCGCCGCGGCCGCCGCACGGAGCCGGTCGCCGAGTAGCGCACCCCGGCGCCGGTCACGCCCCGGCGGGACCGGGCCGACCGGTCATGGCCGTGCGCGGGCTGAAGACACCGGTCGGGCGGAACGCCGTCCTCGGCTCCGGCCGGCGGGGCGGGGCCTGCCTACCGGCCGCGGGCCCGGCGGAAGCGGTCCAGTCCCTCGGCCAGGCCGACCACCGGGTCGGGGTAGTCCAGCGCGGCCCGGACCTCGCCGGGCAGCTTCCACGGCTCGTGGACGGCCGGGGCGGCGACACCGCCGAGTTCGGGCACCCAGCGGCGCACATAGGCGCCGTCGGGGTCGTACCGCCTGGCCTGGAGGACGGGGTTGAGGACCCGGTTGGGGCGGGTGTCCGTGCCGGTGCCGGCCATCCACTGCCAGTTGAGCTGGTTGTTGGCGATGTCGCCGTCGACCAGCCAGTACAGGAAGTGGGCGGCGCCGATCCGCCAGTCGACGTAGAGCGTCTTGGTCAGAAAGCCGGCGGTCAGCAGCCGGGCCCGGTTGTGCATCCAGCCCTCGTGGCGCAGCTGCCGCATCGCCGCGTCGATCACCGGATAGCCGGTACGGCCCTGCCGCCACGCCTCGATGTCGTCCCGCGCGGTGCGCTCCGTGCGCCAGTGGTCGCCCTTGGTGCGGTAGTCGGCGTGCGCCGCGTCGGGGCGGGCGGCGAGGACCTGGCGGTGGAAGTCGCGCCAGGCGAGCTGCCGTACCAGCGCCTCGGCGCCCGGGCCGCCGTGGCGGCGGGCCCGGTGGACCAGTTCCACCGGGGAGAGGGTGCCGAAGTGCAGATGCGCGGAGAGCCGGGAGGTGGCGTCGGCCGCCAGGTCGTCCTGGGTGTCGGCGTAGTCGGCGAGGCCCGTGCGCCAGTAGGCGGTCAGCCGCTCGCGGCCCGCGCGCTCGCCGCCCTGCGGCAGGGCGGGCGAGACGCCGGTGACGGCCCCGCGCACCGGCAGCCGTTCGCCCGTCACCCGGTCCGGCACGCACACCCGGCGCGGGGCGGACAGGACCGCGCGCGGACGGACCCGCGCCCAGTGCCGGTAGTACGGCGTGAAGACCGCGAAGTGATCGGAGGCGGCCGGGGTCACCGCGCCGGGCGGCACGGCCACGGTCACCGCGTCGTGCACGACCAGCCGGCGCCCCGCGGCCTCCAGCGCCCGCCTGAGCCGGTCCTCCCGGCGGGTGGCGAAGGCGCTGTGCGCGGCCGCCATGTGCACCTCCCCGGCGTCCGCCTGTGCCGCCACCCGGCACACCTGCGTCACCAGGTCCCCGGAGCGCACCACGAGCCGCCCGCCGCGCTCGCGCAGGGCGGCGTCCAGGTCGGCCAGGCAGTCGGCGAGGAAGGCGGCCCGGTTCGGGGTGGCGAAACCGGCCGCCTCGACCGCGCGGTCACGGACGAACAGCGGGACCACCTCGTCCCCGGCGGCCAGCGCCGCACGCAGCGGCGGATGGTCGTACAGACGCAGGTCCGACGTGAACAGGACGACCGAAGCGGCCACGTGGTCAGCCTCCTTCCGGGGACCGGCGCACGGCACCGTCCCGCGATGCCGCGGCGGCGCGGACGATGTTGCGGGCCATGCCACCGAAGACGACGGCGTGGAAGGGCGAGACGCTCCACCAGTACAGGTGGCCGAGCAGCCCCCGGGGATGGAACAGCGCCCGCTGCCGGTAGCGGCAGCCTCCGTGGCCGTCGTCCTCCACCCGCATCTCCAGCCAAGCCAGGCCCGGCAGCCTCATCTCGGCGCGCAGCCGCAGCAGCCGGCCGCGCTCGATCTCCTCCACCCGCCAGAAGTCGAGCGAGTCGCCCACCCGCAGCCGGCGTGCGTCCCGCCGGCCGCGGCGCAGGCCCACTCCCCCGACGAGCCGGTCGAGCCGCCCGCGTACCGCCCAGGCCAGCGGGAAGGAGTACCAGCCGTGCTCCCCGCCGATGCCCTCGATCACCCGCCACAGCGCCTCCGGCGGCACGTCGGCGGCGCGTGCCCGTACGTCCGTGTACAGGCTGCCGCCCGCCCAGTCCGGGTCGGTCGGCAGCGGATCGCTCGGGGCGCCCGGCACGGAGGCGGACGACCAGCGGGTGTCCACCCGGGCCTCGCGGACCCGCTGGAGCGCCAGGGCGACGGCCCGGTCGAAGCCGAGGGGGTGGCCGGGCGGGGAGGGCACGTACCGTTCGATGTCGTTCTCGTGGCAGACGACCTCGTACCGCAGCGACTCCGTCAGCGGCCGCGCGATGGCGGCCGGCACCGGGGTCACCAGCCCGACCCAGTAGCTGGACAGTCCGGGGGTGAGCACCGGCACGCGCAGGATCACCCGGCGGGGCAGGCCGGCGACGGCGGCGTACCGCTGCATCATCTCCAGGTAGGTGAGCACCTCCGGGCCGCCGATGTCGAAGGTGCGGGTGACGTCGGCGGGCAGCCGGGCGCAGCCGGCCAGGAGGCGCAGCACATCGCGGACGGCGATGGGCTGGATGCGGGTGTGCACCCAGCGCGGGGTGACCATCACCGGCAGCCGCTCGGTGAGGTAGCGCAGCATCTCGAAGCTCGCGGAGCCCGATCCGATGACGACGGCGGCGCGCAGCACGGCGGTCGGCACGCCCGAGTCGAGCAGGATGCGGCCGACCTCGGCACGGGAGCGCAGGTGCGGGGACAGCTCCCGCTCGGGGACCCCGGCGGGGGTCAGTCCGCCGAGGTAGACCAGGCGCTTGACCCCGGCCAGCCGGGCCTGCTCGCCGAAGGTCCGGGCCGCCCGGCGGTCGGTCCGCTCGAAGTCGCGGCCCGTGCCGAGCGCGTGCACCAGGTAGTAGGCCACGTCCATGCCCGCCATCGCGCGCGCCACCGACCCGGCGTCCGTGACGTCGCCGCGGACGATCTCCACCCGGCCGGCCCACGGGTGGTCGCGCAGCTTGCCCGGAGTGCGGACCAGGCAGCGCACCCGGTACCCGGCGTCCAGCAGTTCCGGCACGAGCCGCCCGCCGAGGTAGCCGCCGGCGCCGGTGACCAGACAGGCCGGTGCCCCGGCGTCGTCCGTGCTCCGGGCAGTCGTCCCGGTCGTCTCGTCCGCCATGGGCCGGCCCCCGTCCGCGCTCGGGTCCCGGTGCGTCCGTGCGCGCTCCCGGGTGTCTCCAGCGTGCTGGCCGTGCCGCCGGATCCGGGCCGGGCGCGGCGTGGCGATCGGGTGACGTCCGCGTCCGGCCCGGCGGCGGGCCCCGGCCGTCGTCGCGGTGCCGCCCCAACCCGCTCGGTGCGCGGCGGTCCGGGGCGGCCGTGCGCGCCGGGCCGCGTCACTCGCTCGGTTGCAGCGGGCGGTCGTCCGCCACGCCGAGGCGGGCCTGTTCCTCCTCGACGATGCGGCGGGCCAGCTCGGTGTCCGAGACGTCGACCGCGTCGGCCGTGGCCTCGGCGACGGCGCTGCGGCGCGCGTAGGCGTCGAACAGGCGGGTCTTGGCCTCCAGCAGCCTCACCAGGCGTTCGTCCACGCCCCCGGTGGCGAGCAGGCGGTACACCCGGACCGGCCGGACCTGGCCCATCCGGTGGGCGCGGGCCACCGCCTGGTGCTCGATGGTCGGCTTGATCTGCGGTTCGCAGATGACGACGACGGAGGCGGCCTGCATGTTGAGGCCGACGCCGGCCGCCTGGATCTGCGCCAGCAGCACCGCGGGGCCCGTGGCGGCCGAGAAGCCGTCGACCAGCTGCTGCCGCCGCCCGGCCGGGACGCTTCCGGTGAGCGGACCGAACACCTGGGTGCCGGGGGCGAGTTGATCCCGGACCACGCCCAGCACGTCCTTGAAGTTGGAGAAGACGACGGTCTTCTGCCCGTTCTCGCCGGCCTCGCGGACGATCTCGCGCAGCCGCTCCAGCTTGGCCGAGCCCTCGGGCCGCATATAGGCGGCCCGGCGCATCGCCATGAAGTTGCCGGCGCGGACGGCCTCGCGGTACTCCTCCTCGTCGGACGCGCTCAGCTCCTCCCATTCGTCGCTCTGCTGGAGGCTCGGCAGTTCGGTCAGGACGTCCACCTGGTTGCGCCGCAGGTACACCGGGGCGACGGCCTTGCGGAAGGCCACCGACCCGGCCGGCGCGTCGCCCTCGCCCAGGGAGTCCGCTATGCCGCGGTGCAGCATGCCGACCAGGTTGCGGAACTCGACGACCCGGTTCTCCATCGGGGTCCCGCTCATGAACAGCGCGCGCTCGCACAGCTCCGTCCACCGGGCCACGGCCTGGGACCGCTTGGCGCCCGGGTTCTTCACGCTGTGCGCCTCGTCCACGACGAGCAGCCCGACCTCCCCGCCGTCCGGCACCGGGAAGCCGCGCAGCGCGTCGAAGGTGGTCACCCCGGCCCCGCCGCGCTCCCGCCAGTCGGCGAACGCGTCGTGCCGGTCGGGGCCGTGGAGCACGGTGACCCGCAGTGCGCTGCGGGCCTCGATCTCGCGGGTCCAGTTGACGAGGACGCTCGCCGGGCAGACGACCATGAAGTGGGTCTGTCCCTCGGCCGCCAGGTGCGCCAGCACGGCGATCGCCTGGATGGTCTTGCCGAGGCCCATCTCGTCGCCGAGCAGCACCTTGCGCTGTGCGAGGACGAAGCGCGCGCCGAAGGACTGGTAACCGCGCAGGGAGACCCGGCGGTGGGTGTCGTCGAGCCGTTGGGTGCGCACCCGCTCGGCGATCTCCTCCGGCAGGAAGCCCTCGGCGGCGGCCGCGTCCGGCAGCCGCCCGGAGATCTCGGCGAGCAGGCCGTAGTAGTCGGCGGAGCGCAGCTCGAAGTCCGCCCAGGCCGCGACGTCGGACGGCGTGCCGCGCAGCAGGTCCACCGAGGTCTGGGCCAGCGACTCTGGCAGGCCGGACCGGTCCGCCTCGTCCACCAGGGCGCGGAGGCCGGCGAGTGCCGTCAGGGCGCGCGCCCTCTTCTCCCGCCCGGCCAGCAGCATCCTGAGCCGTCCGGCGGCGGGCCGGGCCTCGGTCAGCAGCGGGCCGAGCCGCCGGGACAGCGCCGCGGCCTCGTCCACCGCGCGCCGGGCCTCGGGGCCCGCCGCCACCAGGACGTGCAGGGCCTCGACGAGCGCGGTGGTGGCCGGGTCCGGCCGGTCCACGTCGATCCGGACGGCCACCGTCTCGTGCACGGCCTCGGACAGCCGCCGGGCGGCGGCGAGCATCTGGTCGACGGTGCGCTGTCCGACGCCGGGTATCTGCCGCAGCCGGTAGGGGCCCGCTTCGAGGACCTGGCCGACCGTGCCCAGGCCGCTCTTGTCGACGTTGCCCAGCCGCAGGCGGCCCTCGGTGACGTCCTGGAGCCGGGCGACGGGGATGGCGTCCAGCTCCCGCTGGACGGCCGCGTCGTGCAGCGGCTTCAGCGCCGCCCGCACCGCCTCGACCGCCCCGGCGTGGTCACCGGCGACCGCCTGCGCCGCCTCGTACAGCCGCGCTCCGCGCGCAAGCGTCTGCCGCTCGCCGTGCCCCACGCGCCCCGCCCCCCTCGTTCACGATCCCGCACCCGCCCCCAGGAACATCAAAGATTCCCATATGACCGGACCGGCTCGCGCCACCCCCTCGGCGGCGCTCGCCCCCCGAAGGGCCGGTGCGGCGCGGTCGAGGTGCTGTGTGCCGCGGCCGGTCAGCGGCGGATGAGTCCCAGGTCGGTGGCGGTGGCGACCGCGGCGGTGCGCGATTCGACGCCGAGTTTGGCGTAGACGCGGGCGAGGTGGGACTTGACGGTGCCCTCGGTGAGGTGGAGGCGCCGGGCGACGGCCTGGTTGGACAGGCCGTCGGCGACCAGGGCGAGGACCTCGGTCTCGCGCCGGGTCAGGGCGGTGCCGGGGGCGCGCAGCCGGTTCATGAGCCGCTCGGCGACGGTGGGGGCGAGGGTGGTGCGGCCCGCGGCGGCGGTGCGCACGGCGGCGGCCAGGTCCTCGGGATCCGCGTCCTTGAGGAGGTAGCCGGTGGCGCCGGCCTCGATGGCGGGCAGGGTGTCGGCGTCGGAGTCGTACGTGGTGACGACCACGACGCGGGGCGCGCCGGGCCGGGCGGTGATCAGGGCGGTGGCCTGCGCGCCCCCCATGCCCCCGCCGAACTGGAGGTCCATGAGCACCACGTCGACGTCGCCCACGGCGGCACGGGCGACGGCGTCCTCCGCGGTGGCGGCCTCGGCCACGACGACGAGGCCGGGCTCGGTCTCCAGCACGGCGCGCAGTCCGGCCCGGACCACGGGGTGGTCGTCGGCCAGCAGGAGGCGGATGGGCGTGTCGTCGGTCACGGGCGGGCCTTCGGGGTGGTGTCGGCGGGCGGGTCGAGCGGGAGTCGGGCGGTCAGCGAGGTGCCCTGGCCAAGGGCCGATTCGACGGCCAGGGTGCCGCCGAGGGCGTGCATGCGGGCCCGCATGGCCGCCAGCCCGAAGCCGCCGCTGCCGGGGTCGGGCGCGGGCGGGCGGCCGGGGTCGAAGCCGGTGCCGTCGTCGGCGACGCCGAGGGCGATGTGGTCCGTGCCGTAGCCGAGGGTGACCTCGGCGCTGGTGGCGTCGGCGTGGCGGACGGTGTTGGCGAGGGCGGACTGGGCGACCCGCAGCAGGGCGACCTCGTGCGCGGTGGCCACCGGAACGGGGTGGCCGTCGAGCCGGAAGCGGGCGGTGATCCGGTGGTGGGCGCTGGTGGTGGCGCACAGGCGTGCCAGCGCGTCGGCCAGGGTGGTGCCGTCCAGGGCGGGCGGGGTGAGGGCGGCGACGAAGCGGCGGGCCTCGGCGAGGTTGTCCACCGCGGCCTGCCGGGCCGCCGTCACGTGCCCGGCGGCGACCGCGGGCCGGGCGGGCAGGGCGCGTTCGGCGGCGCGCAGCAGCAACTGGATGCTGGACAGCCCCTGCGCGAGGGTGTCGTGGATCTCGCGGGCCAGGCGCTCGCGCTCGGCGAGCACCCCCGCGGTGTGCTCGGCCCGGGCCAGGTCGGCGCGGGTGGCGGTCAGCTCCTCGATCAGGCGCCTGCGCCGTTCGCTCTCGCGGTAGAGGGCCTGGTACCCCCACACCACGGCGACCGCGACGGCGGCGCCCAGCGCGGGTCCGATCACCATGGCCGCGCCGAAGGAGCCCTGGTGGGCCGCGAAGCCGGCGACGGCGGCCGCCGCGGTGGCCGCCACGGCGGCGAGTCCGGCGCGGCGCGGCAGCAGGTGGAGCTGGAGGAAGTACAGCGGGAACGCCACCCATACCGCGTCCGCGGACAGGACCAGCAGCGCCAGCCATCCGGCGCCCACCGCGGCGAGCCACAGGGAGGCGGCCCGCCGGGACCGGCGCACGCCCGGCAGGAGCGGCCCGGCCGCGTACACCGCGGCGCACACGGCCGAGGCGGCGACGACCGCCCCGGTGTGCGGCCGGCCGTCGGTCACGGCGCGTGCGGCGGCCAGGGCGAGCAGGCCGACGACGAGCAGGTGCAGGCACCAGGACAGGGCGCGGGTGGTCGGGGTCGGGGCGGGGGCGGCGGCGTTCACAGTGCCTCCAGGCTACGGAAGCTCCCGGTCGGGGGCCTCCATCGAAAGATGGAAGCCGGGTGGCGGCCTTCGGCCCGGGAAGTGCCGTCCGGCGGGGGACGCGCCCGTGGGGGTCCGGCGGCGACGGTGGAGACGTACCGATGTCCACCACCACACAGGACAGGCAGGGCCGTGTTCGTCGCCTGGAGAGACCTGAAGTTCGCCAAGGGGCGGTTCGCCCTGATGGGAACCGTCATCGTGCTGATCACCCTGCTGGTCGGGCTGCTGTCCGGGCTGACCGCCGGACTGGGCCGGCAGAACGTCTCGGCGGTCACGGGACTGCCCGCCACCGAGATCGTCTTCCAGGCCCCCGCCGCCGGCCGGGACCTGTCGTTCACCGACTCCGCCGTCACCGGGGCGCAGTGGCGGCGGTGGTCGGCGGCCCCCGGTGTCGAGAGCGCCGAGCCGCTGGGGATCACCACCACCCGGGCCACCGCCGGGGACCGGAGCGCCGCGGTCTCCGCCTTCGGCGTCCGCACGGGCTCCCGCCTCGCCCCGGACGGCGGCGCGATCGGCGACCGTACGGTGGTGCTGTCCACCGCGGCCGCCGACGACCTGGGGGTGGCGGCCGGCGGCTCCGTGACCCTGGCCGGGCAGCAGCTGACGGTGGCCGCGGTGCGGGGCGACGCCTTCTTCAGCCACACCCCGGTGATCTGGACCGGCCTGGACGTCTGGCGGAAGGTGGCGCCGCCCACCGGCGGCGGGCAACGCCCGGCCGCCACCGTCATCGCCCTGACCACCACCTCGAAGGCCGCGCTCGCGGCCACCGACCGGGAGGCCGGCACCAGGACCGTCGCCCTCGGCGACTCGCTGTCCGCGATCGGCTCCTACACCTCGGAGAACGGCTCCCTTCAGCTGATGCGCGGCTTTCTGTTCGCCATCTCCGCGCTGGTCGTCGGGGCCTTCTTCACCGTGTGGACCATTCAGCGCGGCGGTGACGTCGCCGTTCTGAAGGCGCTGGGCGCCTCCACCGCCGGGCTGCTGCGCGACGCCCTCGGGCAGGCCGTCGTCCTGCTGGCCGGCGGCACCCTGATCGGCACCGGCGCCGCCGCCTGCGTGGGCGCCCTCGTCGCCGGGACCGTGCCGTTCGTCCTCACCCCCGGCACCGTCCTGACGCCGGCCGCGGTGACGATCGTCCTCGGTGCCCTCGGAGCCGTCCTGTCCGTCCGCCGCATCACCTCCGTCGACCCGCTGACCGCCCTGGGGAGCGCCCGATGAGCCTGCACCTGACCGATGTCACCCTCACCTACCCGGACGGCGACACCCGCCTCACCGCCCTCGACCGGGTCAGCCTGGAGGTGCCCCGGGGCAGCCTGACCGCCGTGGTCGGCCCCTCCGGCTCCGGGAAGTCCAGCCTCCTGGCCGTCGCCGCCACCCTGGTCACGCCGGACGCGGGCACCGTCACCGTCGACGGCACCCGCACCACCGGGCTGAGCCGGCGCGAACTGACCGAGCTGCGCCGCCGCACCATCGGCATCGTCTTCCAGCAGCCCCATCTGCTGCCCTCCCTCACCGCCGTCGAGCAGCTCCAGGTGATGGCGCACCTCGACGGCCGCTCCCCCGCCGGGGCCCGCGGCCGGGCCATGGAACTCCTCGACGCGGTCGGCCTGGCCGACCGGGCGGGCCGCCGTCCGCACCAGCTCTCCGGCGGCCAGCGCCAGCGCGTCAACATCGCCCGCGCCCTGATGAACGAGCCCACCGTCCTGCTGGTCGACGAGCCCACGAGCGCCCTGGACCACGAGCGCGGCGCCGGCGTCGTCGCCCTGCTCGCCCGGCTCACCCGTCATCAGCCCACCGCCACCGTCCTGGTCACCCACGACCGCACCCACCTCGGCGCGGCCGACCGGATCGCCGAGGTCCACGACGGACGGCTCACCGTCCCGGCGGCCGCCTGAGCCGTGACGGGCCGCGGCCCGCTCACGCCGTCACGGCGACGAGCACCGCGGCGCCCGCGAAGACCAGGCCCGCCAGCAGGGCGAACACGACCGGGCCCACCGTGTGCCGCCACATGGACACCCGCGCGCCCTGCGGGTCGTGCGCCAGGTACACCACCGGCACCCGGCGGCCGGTCGCCAGTCCCATGCCGCCGCCGCGCATCCGGGTGGTGAACTCCACCCGGTGGCCGCGCAGGTCGGCGAAAGCGATGACCGGGGCCCACGAGGGGCCCGTGTCACGCCGTTCCACCCGTACGTTGTCCACCACGACGCCCCAGGTGCGTATGCCGTGCCGCCGCAGCCGCCAGACCAGCGCGCCGTCGCGCGCTCCGACCGCCAGGAGCAGCACCGCGACCGCTCCGCACACGATGACGCCGATGAACCCGTTCTCCACCTTGCCGCCTCTTCCGTCCGCCCCCGTGCCGTTCGAACCACGGAAACAGGGGACGCGGATCACGCGCGGACGGTTGCGGCGCGGGCGGCCCGGTCACACCCGGGCGGCGAGCAGCGCGGGCAGTGCGCTCATGTCCCCGAACACCCGGACGCGCCCCGAGCACCGGCTCTCCCGCGGCCGGTCCGGCCGGTACCAGTGGACGCGCAGGCCCGCGTCGTGGGCGGAGCGCACGCCGACCTCGCTGTCCTCGATGGCGACGACGGTCTCCGGGTCCGCCCCCAGCGTCCGTACCGCCTGCCGGTAGAGGCCGGGGTCCGGCTTCCACGTGCCCAGTTCGTACGCCGAGAAGTGCGGGCCGGTGAAGAAGCCGGCGAGGCCGGTGCGGCGCAGGCGGTCCTCGATCATGCCGAGGGGCGAGTTCGACACCACGTACACGGGTGCCGTGATCTCCCGCAGGGCCGCCGCCATCCCCGGGGTGGCGCGCAACCGGGTCGCCAGATACCGCTCGGCGATCTCCCGGACCCGCTCCACCGCGTCGTCCGGCAGCGGGGTGTCCGTGTACTGCCCGATGATGGCGACCGACTCGCTCATCCGGCGGCCCGCGACCCGCTCGGCGAAGCCCTCGGCCGGGACCCGGGCGTGCACGGTCCGGGCGAACTCCAGCAGGGCCAGCACCTCGGCGTCCTGGCTGTCCACGAGCACGCCGTCGAGGTCGAAGAGCACGGTGTGCGCGGTCATGCGCCCAGTCCGTGCCGGCGCAGGAAGGCGTCGTAGCGCCCGGCGAGTTCGGTCGCCGCGGAGCGGGCGTCGGCGACCTTCAGCTCGGTGCAGTGGTAGCCCAGCATCTCCCGCATCACCGCCATGCGTTCCTCGGTGAACTGGACCGTGCCGTTGGCGGCCACGCGCTCGATCCCGTCCAGGAGCTGGCAGCGCCGGTTGACGGCCTCGGCCGCCGCTGGGGCGGTGCCGGGCGGCAGGTCGAGCCGCACGCCCTCGCGCGAGACCCGGACCGGGTAGCCGCCGGTCATGCCGCCGGGGGCGGGCGCGTGCAGGGACTGCTCCGTGCGGGACAGCAGCGCGAGCAGGAGGCGCGCGGCGGAGGTGGCCGTCAGCTGCTGGCCCTCCTTGCCGCCCTGGCGCCGCAGGCCGCCGGCCAGCCGGGCGTACGCCGCGTCGGCGTCGACCGTGGCCGGGGTGCCCGCGACGCGGACGTCGAGCAGGTGCGGGATGCCGCGGGCCTCGCCGAACCGGTGCACGTGGTGGCTGAAGTAGTGGTGCCCCACGGCCTTCACCTCGACCTCGGCCGGGGAGGCGCCCAGTTCCTCGGCGGCCGCCCAGGTGATGCCGGGCACGATGTTGCCGATGTTGCCGATCCCGACGTCGGGCGCCAGGTCGAGGGCCGCGAGGGCGGGGCCGACCGCGTCGGGGTAGGCGCCGTTGACGACGACGGCCCGCGACTCCGCGAGGCGCACCGCCTGCATCAGCTCGTGCACGAGCGTGAGGTGCATCGGCAGCCAGGGGCCGAGCTGGGCCTCGTCGAGCCGTCGGAACAGTTCCTCGGGCAGGTCCATGATGGCGCGGGCGGCCTGGATGGAGGCGCCCATGAAGATGATCGTCGGCCGGATGCGCCTCAGCTGCTCCGCGGTGCGGTCCACGTCGGCCATGTCCATGGCCACCGCCTCGACCTCGCGTATCCGGCCGAGGTTGGCGGCCGCCAGCTTGGTCAGGTTCGCGAAGCGGGTGGCGCGCTCCGCCGAGCGGCTCGCGAGGACGAGCCGCGTCTCCGGTTCCGCGCTCGCCAGCAGATGACCCAACCGTATGGTGAGGTCACCGGAACCGATGAGGAGGATCTTCGGTACCTCACCGGTCGTGGTGCCTGACATGTCTCCTCCGCAGCGGGTCGAAGTGGTGGTGGGCGCGCGCACCCCGGCCGGGCGCGCGGCTCAGTGCGGTGTGTGTCCGGGGCCGGGATCGGGGGCGGGCAGCGAGCGGCGGTCGATCTTGCCGTTGGTGTTCAGCGGGAACGACTCCCGGTGCAGGAAGCGGCTCGGCAGCATGTAGTGCGGGAGCCGCCCGCGCAGGAAGCCGGTGAGTGCGGCGGGCGGGGTGGCGGTGCCCGTGTAGTGGGCGACCAGCGTCGCCTCCGGCCCGGACCCGTGGGCGACCACGACGGCCTCCCGGACCGCGGGGTGGCGCGTCAACTGCGCCTCCACCTCGCCCACTTCGATGCGGTGGCCGCGCACCTTCACCTGGTCGTCCAGCCTGCCCAGGAAGACCAGTCCCTCGCCCTCCGGGCGGACCAGGTCGCCGGTGCGGTACCAGTCCGTGTCGCGGGGCTCCTCCCCCGCCGGCAAGGCGACCGCGGGCTCCCCGGGCCGGCGGCGCAGGAACCGCCCCTCGTTGTGGGCCGGGTCGAGGTAGCCGGCGAACCGCTGGGGCCCGCGCAGGCACAACTCGCCGGTCTCGGCGGGCAGGCCGTCCTCCCCGAGCACGACGCTCTCCAGGTGCGGCAGCACCTCGCCGATGGGCATCGTCCCGTTGGAGCCGGCGGGCACGAGCCGGCCGGCGCCCCCGAGGTCCTTGTGCACGCAGACGACGCTCATCTCGGTCGGCCCGTACATGTTGTGCAGTACGGCGTTGGGCGCGGCCTCGGCCCACTGCCGCGCCTGTTCGGCGGTGAGCCGTTCGCCGCCCAGCATGACCTTGGTCAGGGTGGGCATCGAGTCGGGGGCGAGCGCGCCGGTGCGCTCGGCGAGGCTGCCGAGGGACGGCACGCAGAACCAGTGCGTGATCCGGTGCTCGTTGACGAACCGGGAGGGCCGCAGCACGTCGTTGGCGCGGGGCACGACCAGCGCGCCGCCGGCCGCCCAGGTCACGAACATCTCGTAGACGGCCACGTCGAAGGAGAACTCGACGTTCTGGGAGGTGCGGTCCTGCGGGCCGATACCGCAGGCGTCGACGGCCCAGTCGATGAACGGCACGATGTTCGCGTGCCGCACGGGCACACCGCGCGGCGCTCCGGTGGAGCCCGAGGTGTACAGGATGTAGGCGATGTCGTCCGGCCGCGGCGGCGCGGCGGCCGGTCCGCCCGGGTCCGTGCCGTCGTCGCCCCGCGCCGCGCCGGTGCCGTCGGCCGGTTCCGTCAGCGACGCCTCGTCGACGAGCAGCAGGGGCACGCCGAGGTCGGGCGGCGCCTGGGTACCGCCCCGGGCGCGCGGGGGCGTGCCGACGACGAGGTCGAGGTTGCCGTCCTTGACGACGGCCAGCTGCCGGGCGGGCGGGTGCGCGGGGTTGATGGGCACCGCCGCGGCGCCCAGCCGCAGCGCGGCCAGGTAGCCCGCGTAGGCCGTGAGGCTGCGGGCGGCCAGCAGCCCCACCCGTGCGGGGCGGTGGCCGGTCCGGCGCAGGATCCGTCCGGCCAGCCGGTCCGACAGGCGGTCCAGCTCCGCGTAGCCGAAGGTCCGGCCGTCCACCTCCAGCGCGGTGCGGTCCGGATGGCGGGCGGCGGAGCGGGCGAACAGCTCATGGAGGGTCGCGGGGGCGGCCGCTGCCACGGGCGGCTCCTTTCGTTGCGTACCGGGGGTCGTCACACCAGCTCCGCGAGGGCGCGCAGCACGGCGGGCCAGGACTCGGTGAGGTACATGTGGCCGCCGGGGAACTCGACGGCCTGGAAGCCCGCCGAGGTGTAGGCCGCCCAGTCCCGCCAGTCGGCGGCCGGGACGGAGGCGTCGGCGGTGCCGCGAAGTGCCGTGAGCGGGACCGGCAGCGGGCGGTGCGGCTGCGGGCGGTAGCCCTCGGACATCGCGATGTCGGCGCGCAGGGCGGGCAGCAGGAGGTCGCGGATCTCGGGGTCGGCGAAGGCTTCCGGCTGCCCGGTCAGTTCGCGCAACTGGGCGACGGCCCGCACCGGATCGTCGGACAGTTTCTCGGGGCGGCGGCGCCGGGGGCTCACCGAGCCGCTGACCACCAGGTGCCGGGGCGGGGGGCCGCCGGTCTCCAGCAGGTGGCGGGTCGCCTCGTAGGCGAGGAGGGCGCCGAGGCTGTGGCCGAAGAGGACGTAGGGGGCCCCGTCGGCGTGCCCGGCGACCCGGCCGGCGACGTCCTCGGCGGCCGCCCGGACCGTGCGGTGGAACGGCGCCGCGAACTCCTCCTCGCGTCCGGGGAGTTGGATGGGCACCACGTCGAGGACCGCGCCGGGTCGCTGCCGCCATCCCCGGTACACACCGGCGCCCGCCCCCGCGTAGGGGACGCACATCATCCGGAGGGGCCGGGGAGCGGCCGGTTCTGGGCAGGGCGTCTCTTCCGCGACGCGCGGAGCGGACACGTGTTTCCTCCGATCGCGGATTCTCATTTCCGGGGCCCGTCGGCCGAATACGTCAGGACGAGTCGGCCGCGGAGCGCACGCGTTCGCGCAATGCGTGGGCGTTCTCGCTCTCCAGGATGTCGAGGAAATCCACCTCGACGCCCGTCTCCTCGTGGATCATGGTGGAGAGAGTGAGGGCCCGGAAGGAATCCCCACCGTTCTCCAGAAAACCGAGATTCGGGTCGGAACCGGTTCCGAGGACTTCTGCCCACAACACCGGAATGCGGTCCGCACCGTTTTCCGTACCGGGAGTCTGGCTCATCTGGCTCCTCATCTCATCAAAGGCACGACGATTCCGAGACCGACGCGGACCAACGGACGGGATTGGGCTGCCAACGCTATGAAATTGGTCGGCGCCGCAGATGGCGAAACCTTTCGTCGGTGAATGTGACGCAGGTCACCCGGCAACCTCCGGCGAAACCATCCGGGAGGCGGTGGCCGAAAACCGATGTTTGCCGGGCCCTGGTCGCTGGCTATGCTTCTTCCGCCTCTCATGTACACGGATGCCTTTCTCGCCGCGTGAACCCCGCTGTGGCCCGGCGAGAGAACCGTCGAACACTTGGGAAGGACCACCCACTTGAGCGATTCACCGGTACTCCTCGCCGTCTACGACGTCGGAAGCCTCGCACCGCTCCGTCTTTCCCAGGTCGCCCGCGCCAATGGCTGCGAAATGGCATTCGTCGCCGCGGACTCGGAACACGCACAGCAGATGCTCCCGGTCCTCGGCAGACTGGGCCGGGTGGTGAACTCCGCGGGACGCACCGAGGCGTCGGTCGTCGATGAATTGCGCGGGCTGAACCCCGCCGGAATCATCACGTTCAGCGAATTCCGCATCGCCGACACCGTCCGGCTGGCCGCGGCGCTCGGCCTGCCGTACCACTCGCCCGCCCTGCGGGAGGCGGTGACCAACAAGGACCGCCAGCGCGAGCGGTTCGCCGAAGTGGGCCTGGACACCGTGCGGTTCTGCACGGTGACCGCCGCCGACCAGGTGGACGCGGCCATCGCGCGGGTGGGACTGCCCGCGATCGTCAAACCGGTCGTCGGCGCGTCGAGCCGCAACACCACCGCCGTCGCCACGGCGGACGAGTGCCGCGCGGTGGTCGCGGCGGCGCTCGGCGGGATCGGCGGGCCGGCCGAAACGGCGGTGGTCGTGGAGGAGTTGCTGGTCGGCATGCCGGTCGAGGCTCCGTGGGGCGACTACATGGCGGTGGACTGCGTCGCCCGCGGCGACGATGTGCGCCCGGTCTTCGTCAGCAGCAAGTTCGCGCTCGCCGAGCCCTTCCGGGAACGCGGCGCCTACGGCGGGCAGTCGGTGGTACCGGACGACCTGGTCCGGGAGGTGGCCGACCTGGCGTGCCGGGCGGTCGGCGCCCTCGGTGTGCACGGGGTGGCCGACGTCGAGATCAAGCTGACCCCCGACGGCCCGCGGGTCATCGAGGTCAACGGCCGCCTGGGCGCCTGGGTGGACGACCTCGGCGTGCGCGCGGGCAGCAGCGTGCCGGCCGACATCGCCGTCAAGGCGGCGCTGGGCCGCCCGTACACCACCCCCGACCCGGTGGGGCGCGGTCCCGCCGTCTTCCACTATCTGATCGTGCCGCCCGTGGGGGCCACCCGGGTCAAGGCGGTGCGCGACCTGACGGAGCTGCGCCGGCTGCCGTTCGTGGAGCGGGTGGTGCCACTGGTCGAACCGGGCGCGCCCGTCGACTGGCGGATCGGCGCGGCCGGCAACGTGGCCGCGCTCAGCGGGGCCGCTCCCGACCCGGCGGCGCTCGCCGAGACGGTGGCCGCGATCGAGGCCGTCGACTGGATCGACTATGAGTGAGCCGGTCCGCACGGGGCCGCACCGGCGCGCCGGTGAAGACACCCGGGCCGGCCGGTGTTCCGCGGCGCCGCCCGCGCCGCGGTCCAGCCCGTCACCACCAGGACACGCACCGACTGGAGGCAAGCCGTGATCGACCGCAGTGGCGGGCTCGTGGGGCCGGGCCCGGACGCCAGCGCCATCGACGGCGGTGACCCGGCGGGCGCCGCCCGGCCGGCCGGGGCCGGCTGGCCGCTCGCGCCCAACCAGGTCGGCGTCCACCTCGCCGACGCCCTGGCCGAACGGCCGGGGATGCACACGGTGGTCGCCGCCTACCGCCTCACCGGCACCTTCGACGGCGAACTGCTCGCGGAGCGCTTCCGGGCCCTCGTGCGCAGGCATCCGGCCCTGTCCTCGCGCCTCGTGGACGACGGCCCGGCCCTCGGCATGGCCCGGTCGGACACCGCCCCGGAATGGCGCGACGAGACCCTCCCGCCGTCCGCGGCGGACGACGACGGCGCGGACCGGCGCCTGGCGGAGTGCCTGCGCCCGATCGACACCCGGCACGGGCCGCTGATGCGCGGGGCGCTGCTGCGCCGAGAGGACGGCGACGCCGATCTGGTGCTGACCGCCAGTCACCTCGTCGTCGACGACCAGGCGATGGAGACGGCCGTCGCCGAGGTGCTGACGGGCGACACCACACGGTCCCCGGGCGACTATCCGGGCTGGGCGACGGCCGCGGCCGGGGCCGCCCTGCGCGGGGCCGGCCGGGCGGCCGCCCGCCGCGCCGAACTGGCCGCCCTCCCGCTCGGTACCGAACCGGCCTGGGGGTGCGGCGACGCGGCGGCGGGCGACGCCGACGGCGGCCAGCTGCCGTTCACCGTCCCGGACGACGTATGGCGGAAACTGGCCGGCACCGCCCGCACCCTGGGCATCTCCCGCTACTCGGCGCTGACCGCCGCGGTGGGGCTGGTGCTCGCGCGCAACGGCGGCACGGACGCCTCGCTGGTCGGCAGCTTCGTCACCCGCCGGCCGGCCGCGCAGCGGCACACCATCGGCTACTTCAGCAACACCGTCCCCGTCCCGGTCCGTCTCGCGGAGGACGGCACCGTCGCCGGTTTCCTGCGCACCTGCCACCGCCAGTGCCTCGCCGCCTACCGGGACGCGGACCTGCCGCTCTTCGACGTGCTGCCCGCCGGCCACCAGTCCGGCGCCGGTCCGCTGACCGCCGCCGTCGCCCCGCTGTGGACCCCGCCGCCCCTGCGGCTGCCGGGACTCACCGCGCGGCCGCTCCCCCACCCCTTCGCGGGCGCCGCGAAGTTCCCGCTGCTGGTGTACGTCGACATGGCGGCCGAGGGCGCCGCGCGGGGGCTGCTCCAGTTCCGTCACCGGTGGTTCTCGGCCGAGCAGGCAGCCCTGTTCACCCGACAGCTCGTCGCCGTGCTGCGCGAGTTCGCCGAGCGGCCGGACGCGCGCCTGGTCTCGGTGAGTGTCCTCGACGAAGCGGACCGGCAGCGGGTCCTGGACGCCGGGCTCGGCGCCCCCCTCGCGCCCGAGGAGCTGTCCGTGCCCGCGCTGTTCACCCGGCGCGCCGGGCTGTCGCCCGACCGCATCGCCGTCAACGACGGGCGCACCGCGCTGCGTTACGCCGAGGTCGACGAGCGTTCCGACACCGTGGCCCGCGCGCTGGCGGAGGCCGGGGTGCGGGCCGGGGACCGGGTGGGCGTGCGCATGGAACGCTCCTGCGATCTGATCGTCGCCCTGCTGGGCGTGCTGAAGACCGGAGCGGCGTACGTGCCGCTCGACCCCTCCTACCCCGAGGCGCGGCTGGCCCTCGTGATCGGCGACGCGGACGTGCGGGTGGTGGTCGGCGACGCGGACTCCCGCCCGGCGGACCTGCCCGAGCACATCGACTGGCTGCCGGTGCACACCCGCCCCCGGGACCCGGCCCGGCCGCTGCCCGCCGTCGACCCGGATCTGCCCTGCTACGCCATCCACACCTCCGGCTCCACCGGCCGGCCCAAGGGCGTGCTGGTGACGCACCGCAACGTCACCTCGCTGCTGAACGCGACGCGCGAGGACTTCGGCCTCGGCCCGGACGACGTGTGGTCGCTGTTCCACTCGTTCGCCTTCGACTTCTCCGCCTGGGAGATCTGGGTCTGTCTGCTCACCGGCGGCCGGCTGGTGGTCGTGCCCCGGGCGGTCTCGCGCAACCCGGAGGAGTTCCACCAGCTGCTGGAGGACGAGGAGGTGACCGTCCTCAGCCAGACGCCGACCGCGTTCGGGCTGCTGCTCGCCACCGACCGGCTGGCGCGGGGCGGTCTGTCGGTGCGCCTGGTGGTGTTCGGCGGCGAACCGCTGGACACGCGCACCCTGGCGCCCTGGTTCGAGCGGTATCCCGGGGCGCGCGTGGAGAACATGTACGGCATCACCGAGACCACCGTGCACAGCACCACCCACACGGTCACCCGCGAGGACACCCGCACCGGCAGCCGGGTGGTCGGCCGTCCGCTGCCCGGCTGGGAGATATACGTCCTGGACGCGCACGGCCGCCCGGTGGCGCCCGGCGTCGCCGGAGAACTGCACGTGGGCGGCGCGGGGGTGGCGCTCGGCTATCTCGACCGCCCCGAGCTGACGGCCGAACGCTTCACCACCGACCGCCACCCGCGGGTGCCGGGCGGACGGCTCTACCGCAGCGGCGACCAGGGCCGGCTGCTGCCCGGCGGGGTGCTGGAACACCTGGGACGACTGGACGACCAGGTGAAGGTGCGCGGCTTCCGCATCGAACTCGGCGAGGTCCGCGACGCCCTGCTGCGGGACCCGTCGGTCACGTCCGCGGCGGTCGTCGTGCACGGCGCGGGCACCGCCGAGGCCCGTCTGGACGCCTATGTGGTGCTCGCGGACGGCGGGTCCACCGACGGGCTGCTGCGCCGGGCGGCGGCCCGGCTGCCCGAGTACATGGTGCCGCAGACCGTCACCGCGCTCACGGCCCTTCCGGTCACCGCCAACGGCAAGCTCGACAAGGCGCGGCTGCCCGCCCCGGAACCGGACGCGGACGCCCCGGCCGGCCCCGCCGGCTCCCCGGACGCGGCCGGTGACGTCCTCGACCGGGTCGTCGGGGTCTGGCGCGACGTGCTGGACGTGCCCGTCGCCCCGGACGACAACTTCTTCGACCTCGGCGGCACCTCCCTGCTCGCACTGCGGCTCAAGACGGCGCTGCGCGGCGCCGGACTGCCGGAACTGGCCCTCAAGGAGGTCATCCGCCATGCCACCCCGGCGGCCATGACGGCACTGCTGCGCGACAGGGCCGGCGCACCTGGGGAGGCCGCCGGATGAGCCGGCCCGACACCCGCCCGGCCACCCCCGGACAGCTGCGGTTCTTCCTGCTGGACCAGCAGGACGGCGGCGCCGCCCGCACCCTCGTCAAGCGGATCACCGCGGAAGGGGCGGCCGATCCCGAGCGGCTGCGGGAGGCGCTGCGCGCGGTGGTCACGGCCCACCCGGCGCTGCGCACCTCGCTGCACCTCGACCCCGAGGGGCTGCGCCGGCGGGTGCACGACCCCGACGCGGTGGACCTGGTGATGCGGACGACCGCGGACCCGGACGCGCTGGTGGCGGCGGAGTCCGCCGCGCTGGCGGTGCCGTTCGAACACGGCGGCGGCCCGTTGTGCCGGATCAGGGCGCTGGTCGGCCCGCGCCGCACCCACTGTCTGATCGCCGTGCACCACGCGGTCTTCGACGACGACTCCACCGCCCTGCTGCTGTCCGCGCTCACCGGCGCCTACGCCGAACCCGCTTCGGCCGCACCGGCCGCGGACGCCCCGGTGGACGATCCGGCGCCGCGCGCGGACGGGGAACGGCTGCGCGCCTTCTGGCGGCGCTACCTGGAGGGCTGCCCCCGGCGGACCGAACTGCCCTGGACGCGGCCCGCGGCCGGCCGGCGCAAGCGGACCGTCGTGAGGGACCTGCCGGCCGCGCTCTGCGACCGGCTGCGGCAGCGCGCCCGGACCACCGGCGCCAGCCCGTTCGCCCAGTTCCTCGCCGCGGTCGGCGCGGTGACGGCCTGGTACCTGGACCGGGACGACGTCGTCCTCGCGGTCCCGGTGAGCGGCCGGGGGGACGGCGGCGACCGGCGCATCGACTGTCTCCAGAACACCGTCCCGGTCCGCGTCGGCCTGGCCGGGGCGGACACCTCGACGGTGGTGGACCGGACCGTGGACGCCCTGTTCGACGCGCTGGACCACGCCGCACTGCCCTTCGAGGAGATCCTGTCCTGCGTGCGCGCCGTACGGGAGCCCGGCCGCAAGCCGCTCGCCCAGATCCTGTGCACCGAGACGGTCCCGGTGCCGCCGGTCGAGGCGGGCGGGCTGCGCTGGACGGTCGGCGAGACGGACACCGGGGAGGCCGAGTACGACTGCTGCCTGGCCCTGCGCCATCTGCCCGACGGCGGGATACGGCTCGAACTCGTGTACCGCGAGGGCGCGTTGCCGCCGGAGCGGGCCCGCAACACGGTGGACCACGTGGCCCGTCTCCTGGAGCGGCTCACCGAGGACCCGGTGCGCCCGCTCGCCGCGATCGACCTCCTCGGCGAGACGGAGGAGGCCGAACTGGCCGTCCTCGAAGGCGCCTTGCTGGACCCCGACCCGCGGCCGGTGCACGAACTCGTCCTGCGACACGCCCGTACGACGCCCGAGGCCACCGCCGTCACCGACGGACAGCGGGCGCTCTCCTACGCCGCCCTGGAGCGGCGGTCGCGCGCGGTGGCCCGCGCGCTCACCGGCCGGGGGGTGCGGCCCGGGGACCGGGTGGGCATCTGCCTGCCGCGGGGCACCGACCTGGTGGTGGCCGTGCTCGCCGTCTGGCGGGCGGGCGCGGTGTACGTGCCGCTGGACCCCGAGTACCCGGCGGATCGGCTGCGGTTCATCGTGGCGGACACCGCCCCGGCCGTCGTCCTGGGCGACCGGGAGCTGCCGGGGGCGCTGCGGGACACGCCCGGCGTCCTGCCGCTGGACATGGCCGACGCCGGCGCCGCCGTACCGGCGGACGGCGAGGAGGACGGCGCGGACCCGGCCGGACGCGCGTACATCCTGCACACCTCCGGCTCGACCGGCCGGCCCAAGGGCGTCGTGGTGGGACACGCCCGGCTGACCGCGCTCTTCGACGCGTGCGAACAGACCCTGCCCGGGGCGCCGTTGACGGTCGCGGGCACCAGCCTGTCCTTCGACATCAGCGTCCTGGAACTGCTGTGGCCGCTCACCCGGGGGCGCACCGTCCTGGTGACCGGGCACCGGCAGGCGGCCGAGCAGGACGTGCCTGCCGGGGCGCTGTACCAGTGCACGCCCACCATCGCCCGGCTGCTGCTCGCCGACCCGGCGGGCCGCGCCCTGCTGGGCCGGCTGGGCGCCCTGCTGGTGGGCGGCGAGCCCCTCGCCCCCGACCTGGCGGACGAGTTGGCGGCGACCGTCCCGGGGCCGGTCGTCAACTGCTACGGCCCCACGGAGACCACCGTGTGGTCCACCACCTGGCGGGTCGTCCGGGGCGCCGCCGTCCGGATCGGGCTGCCGCTGCCGGGCGAGTCCTGCCACGTGCTGGACGGGCTGGGCCGGCGGCTGCCCCCGGGCTGCCCAGGCCGGCTGGTCATCGGCGGCCTGGGGGTCGCCGAGGGGTACTGGCACCGCCCGGAGCTGACCGCCGAGCGGTTCGTGACGCTCGGCGGGGGCCGCGGGCGCGGCTACGACACCGGGGACCTGGTCGTCCTCGACGGCCCGGAGGGGCTGCGGTTCCTCGGCCGCCGGGACGGACAGTGCAAGATCCTCGGCCAGCGGATCGAGGTGGAAGAGGTGGAGGCCACCCTGCGCGCGGGCGGCGCGCCGGAGGTCGCCGTGGCCCCGAACGCCGACTCCACCCACCTGGTGGCGTTCCTGCCGGACGGCGTCGCGGCGGACGGAGCGCCCGGCCCGGCGGCCCCCGGCCCGCTGCGGGAGCTGCGCGCCCACGCCGAGGCCTGGCTCCCCCCGGCCGCGGTCCCCGGCGCATGGCTGCGCGTCCCCGCGCTGCCGCAGCTGCCCAACGGCAAACTCGACCGCGACACCCTGGCCCGCTGGGCGGCCGAGCCGCGGCCGGCCGCCCCCGCCGGGCCGCCCCCGGCGGGCGGGTCCACGGCGGGCGGGTCCACGGCGGCGCGCCTGTGCCGGGTGTGGGAGACGGTCCTCGGCCGCCCCGTCCAGAACCACGACGCGACCTTCTTCGAGCTCGGCGGGACCTCGCACGGGGTGCTGCGGGTGCTGGCGGCGCTGCGCACCGCCCATCCCCGGCTCACGGCGGCCGAGTTGTTCCGCCACACCACCGTGCGCGCCCTCGCGGCACACCTCGACGGTGCCGCCGCGGCCGACGGACCCGCGGCGCGGGGCGCGGCCCGGGGCCGCGACCGTTCCCGCGCCCTCAGCGGCTGGCGCGTCGGCCGGCGGCCCTCATCGACCCTCTAGGTACCAGGAATCGAGGCGGACGCAGATGCACGCACCCGACAACGCGGTGGCGGTGATCGGAATGGCCCTCCGAGTGCCCGGAGCCGCCGACCCGGACACCTTCTGGGCCGACGTGGTCCGCGGGCACGTGGCACTGCCGGGTGTCCTGGCCGACGGCACCCTCGGCGTCGGCGGGATCGACCGCGTCGACCGGTTCGACGCGGAGCTGTTCGGCATGAGCCCGACCCAGGCCGCGGTGACCGACCCCCAGCAGCGGGTCGTCACCGAGGTCGCCTGGCAGGCGCTGGAGGACGCGGGCGTCGACACCGAGCGCGACCCGGGCCGGGTGGGGGTCTTCCTGGGCTGCGGCGACAGCGGCTACCGGCACCGCTATGTGGACGCCGACCCCACGCTGGTGCGGGCCGCGGGCCGCCAGCAGATCTCCCTCGGCAACGACAAGGACTACCTGGCGACCTCGCTCGCCTTCCGGCTGGGCCTCACCGGGCCGGCCCTCACCGTGCAGACCGCCTGCTCCACCTCGCTGGTCGCCGTCCACGTGGCCCTGCGCAGCCTGCTCACCTACGAGTGCGACCTCGCGATCGCGGGCGGGGTCACCGTCCAGTTGCCGCCGGGCGCGGGCTACACCTACCAGGAGGGCGACGTGCTCTCCCCCGACGGCCGCTGCCGGCCCTTCACCCGGGGCAGCCGGGGCACCGTGCCCGCCAGCGGTGCCGGGGTGGTGGTGCTGCGCCGGGCCGAGGAGGCCGGGCGCGGTGCCCGGGCGGTGCTGCTGGGCAGCGCGGTCAACAACGACGGCGCCGACCGGATGAGCCTCGTCGCGCCCAGTCCCCGCGGCCAGGCGGCGGTGCTGGAGGAGGCGCTGGCGGTGGCCGGGCGCAAACCGGCGGACATCGGCTTCATCGAGACGCACGGCACCGCGACGGAACTCGGCGACCAGGTCGAACTGGCGGCGCTGGCCCAGGCGTACGGCGACGCGGCGGAGCCGTGCGCGCTGGGCGCGGTGAAGGCCGGCATCGGGCACACGGACACCGCGGCGGGCGTGGTCGGTCTGATCAAGGCGGTGCTCGCCGTCCAGCACGGGGTGATCCCGCCGGTCCCCGCACAGCCCGGGGACGGCCCGGACGCGCCGCTGGGCGCGGACCGCTTCCACCTGCCGCGCGAGGCGATGCCCTGGCCCGCCGGGCGCACCCGGTACGCGGCGGTCAGCTCCTTCGGGCTGGGCGGCACCAACGCCCATGTGATCCTCGCCGAACCGGCGGTCGCCGCCGGGCCGCCGAAGCCGCCCGCGAGCCCGCCCGGGCGCGGACTCGCGGTGCTCTCCGCCGCGAGCCCGCAGGCGCTGGAGCGCACCGCGGCCGGCCTCGCCGCCGCGGTGCGCGGGGGCACCCGGCCCGTCGGCGACGTCCTCGGCACGCTCTGGCACGGCCGGCGGCGGCTGCCGTACCGCTGGGCCTGCCCGGTCGAGGCGGCGGACGAGGCGTCGGCGCGCGCCGCGCTCGCGGACGCGCTGGAGTCGGCGTCGGCCCGGACGAAGGCGGTGCCGGAGCCGACGGTGGCCGTGCTCCTGCCCGGCCAGGGGGTGGCGCTGGCCGGTACCGGGCGCGGACTGCTCGCGGCCGACGCGGACTTCGCCCGGGAGTGGGCGGGCACCCGGGCTCTCGTCCGCGCGTGCGGCGGGCCGGACCTGGAGGGCTGCTGGACCTGGCCGGACGACGATCCGCGCTGGCTGCGCACCGATGTCGTCCAGCCGCTGCTGTTCAGCGTGGAGCTCGCGCTGCTGCACGGGCTGCGGCGGCACGGTGTCACCCCGTCGGTCCTGCTCGGCCACAGCGTCGGGGAACTGGTCGCCGCCACCTGGGCGGGCGTGTTCTCCGAGGCGGACGGGGCGCGGGCGGTGGTCGAACGCGGCCGGCTGATGAGCCGGGCGCCGGCCGGTGTGATGGCCGCCGTGCTGACCGGGGAGAACACGGCGCGGGAGCTGGCGGCGGGGCTGCCGGTGGACGTCTGCGCGGTGAACGCGCCCGACACCGTGGTCCTCGGCGGGGCGGCGGAGCACCTGGCCGAGGTGGAACGCCGCTGCGCCGCCGCGGGGGTGCGGGTGCGCCGGCTGGCCACCGCGCACGCCTTCCACTCCCGGTTCATGGCCGAGGCCGCCGAGGCGTTCACCGACGTGGTGGGGACCCTCGCCCTGCACGCGCCGCGCGAGGTGGTGCTGTCCAACGTCACCGGGGCGCCGCTGGACGCGGCGCAGGCCACCGACCCGGCCTACTGGGGCCGTCAGCTGCGCGCCACCGTCCGCTTCGCCGAGGGGGTGGAGGTGCTGCTCGACGCGGCGCCGCACGTGGTGCTGGAGGCCGGTCCGGGGCGGACGTTCGCCTCGCAGCTGCGGCGCGCCATCCGGGGCGCGGAGCACCCTCCCGTCATCGCCGAACTCCTCGGCGACGGGCGGCGCGACGAGGCGACGGTGCACCTGGCCGCGCTCGGCGCCGCCTGGACGGCGGGCTGCGCGACCGACGACCTGGTCGCCCCGCCGGCCGCCCCGGCCCGGGTCCCGGGCTACGCGTTCGCCGACACCCGCCACTGGCCCGCCGCCGGCCCGGACGGCACGCCCGCGCGGGACGTGGCCGCGCCGGGTACGGCCTCGCCCGGTGTCCCCGAGGTCGTCGCGGCCCGCTCCGGGCAGGACGAGCCGGGCGCCGGGGACGCGTCCGAGGGCGCGCAGACGCGGTCCCTGCTGGCCGACCTGTGGCAGGAGTCGTTCGGCGGCCCGGCGATCCGCGCGCGGGACAACTTCTTCGAACTGGGCGGCACCTCGCTCCAGGCGGCGCAGCTGATCTCCGTCGTCAACGACCAGCTGCTGGTCGAGGTCCGCCTCCAGGACCTGTACGAGCACTCCACGTTCGGCGACTTCGCGGCGCGGGTGGAAGAGCTCCTCGACGAGCGCGACGACGCGGAACTGCTGGAGCTGCTGGCCGAGATCGAGGGTCAGGGCGAAGGGGAGGGACAGGCGTGAGCGACATCGGCGAACGGCTCGGACAGCTGACCCCCGAGCAGCGCACGGCCCTGCGGCTGCGGCTGCGCGAACGCGCCCGGCGGGCCCCGGCCGCCGACGGGCCGCCGGACGCGGTCCCGCCGGTCCGGCTCAGCCTGTACTTCTTCCCGCAGGCCCGCGCGCTCGCGGCCCCCGACTACTACGCGATGATGCTGCGGGCCTGCGAGTTCGCCGACGAGCGGGGGTTCCACGCCGCGTGGTTCCCCGAGCGGCACTTCGTGGACTTCGGCGGCTCGCACCCCAACCCCTCCGTCCTCGCCGCCGCGGTGGCGGCCGTGACCCGGCGGCTGCGGCTGCGGGCCGGCAGCGTCGCCGCGCCGCTGCACCACCCGGTCCGCGTCGCCGAGGAGTGGGCGGTGGTGGACAACATCTCCGGCGGCCGGGTGGGCGTCTCCTTCGCGAGCGGCTGGCACCCGGACGACTTCGTGCTGGCCCGGGAGCCGTACGACGAGCGCAAGAAGACGCTGATGCGCACCGTCGAACAGGTGCGGCGGCTGTGGGCGGGCGAGGAACTGTCCTTCCCCGGCACCGCGGGCGGCACGGCGCGGGTGCTCACCCAGCCGCGCCCGGTGCAGCCCGAGCTGCCGGTGTGGATCACCGCGGCCGGGCACCCGGAGACCTTCCGGGCCGCGGGCACCGCCGGGTACGGCGTGATGACCGCGCTGCTCGGCCAGACCCTGCCCCGGCTGCGGGAGAACGTGGCCCGGTACCGGGCCGCCTGGCGGGACGCCGGGCACGCCGGCCGCGGTGACGTCGTGGTGATGACCCACGCGCACGTCAGCGAGGAGCCCGACGTGGAGGACAGGCTGCGGCCCGCGCTGCACGACTACCTGTCCTCCTACCGGGCGCAGACCGGCGGCGGCGACGAACCCGTCCTGCTGGAGGCCGCCTTCCAGGACTACCTGGCGGGGCCCTCGCTCTTGGGCACGCCGGCCAAGGCCGCCCGGGTGCTGGCCCGGCTCGCCGAGGCGGGCGCCGACGAGGTGGGCTGCCTCGTCGACTTCGGGCTGCCGGCCGGGGACGTGCTGGCCGGCCTGCCCCGGCTGGCCGAGCTGCTGCCGGCCGGCCCGTCCACCACCACTGCCGACGCCGACAGGAGCCAGTGACCGTGACTCGACCGCGCACCGTCGCCGACCGGCTGGCCCGGCTGACGCCCGAGCAGCGGGCGGCCCTCCAGCGCCGACTGCGGCACGGGGAGGAGGGCCCGGCCGCCGAGCCGGAACTCACCCGGCGCTCCGGCGACCGCTCCGTCTCCCCGCTGGGTCTGGACCAGGAGCGCATCTGGATCCTCGACCAGCTCGATCCCGGCCGGCACACGTACAACATCAGCACCGGGCTGCGGTTCAAGGGCGCCTTCGACGAGGAGGCGTTCCGGGCGGCCGTCACCGCGCTGGTGCGCCGCCACGAACTGCTGCGCTCCCGGGTGGAGGTCCGCGACGGCCTGCCGGTGCTGCGGGTGAGCGAGGAGTTCGCGACGCCGGTCGAGTTCTTCGACCTGCGGGCCGAACCGGACGCCGTCGAGGAGACCGTGCGGGCGCTGGTGCGACGGCCGTTCGACCTCGCCGCCGGGGGGCTGCTGCGGGTGGTCGTGGTGCGCGGCGCGGACGACGAGTACCAGGTGATCGAGACGATGCACCACTCGGTGACCGACCAGTGGTCGTTCGTCCGCCTCAACCGCGAACTCCTGGAGCACTACCGCGCGGCCCGCGAGAACCGTCCCGCGCGGGTTCCCGAACTCCCCGTGCAGTACGGCGACTTCGCCGTCTGGCAGCGGCGGTTCTTCACCGGTGAACGCCGCCGGGCGCACCGCGACTTCTGGCGCGCCCACCTGGCGGGCGTGCCGGCGCATCTGCCGCTGCCCTACGACGCGCCCCCCGAGGGCCGCGGGCACGAGGGCAAGCACCACTACTTCCGGCTCGACGACGGGCTCAGCGCCGCCTTCCTCGCGATGTGCCGCGCCCGGCGGCTGACCCTGTCCGACGCGCTGCTGGCCGTCTACGTGGGCCTGCTGCACGAGGAGACCGGGTCGCGGGACATCGTCGTCGGCCTGCCGAGCGCGACCCGCGGCCGGCCCGAGACCCACGACCTGATCGGGTTCCTGCTGACCAACGTCCCGCTGCGCGCCAGGCTGCCCGCCGACCCGACGCCGCAGCAGATCCTGCACGCGGTGCGGCAGGCCTCGGCCGCCGTCGCCGACCACCGCGAGGTGCCCTTCAGCGAGATCGTCGACGCGGTGTCGCCCGAGCGGAGCCTCGACCGGTACCCCCTGCTCCAGACCATGCACCTCGTGCTGGACTTCGACGACACCGTGGTCCGGGTGCCCGACGCCGAGGTGCACGGCGTCGAGGTCGAGGACGGCGTGTCGCCGATGGACATCACGGTCGGCTGGTGGCGGGCGGGTGACCGGATGTACGGGCGGTTCGAGTACCGCACCGAGCTGTTCACCGACGCCACCGTCGACCGGCTCGTGGGGCGTCTCCTGGAACTGGTGCGGGTCTTCGTGGAGCGGCCGGACGAACCGCTGCGCGCCCGCGCCGCGGCCCCCGCTCCCGCCCCGGCGCGGACGGCCGCGGCGGCGCCCGCGGCGCCCGCCCCGGTGGACCCCGGCGAGCTGCGCCGGATCGCCGCGGTCTGGCGGGAGGTGCTGGGCACCGAGCCCGGCCCGGACGACAACTTCTTCGAGTGCGGCGGTACGTCCCTGACCGCGATCCGGCTGGCCCACGCGCTGCGCCGGGCCGGGTTCGCCCTCACCGCCCGGCAGCTGTTCCGCGCCCCCACCATGCGCGGCCAACTGGCCCTGGTCCGGCCGGAGTCGGACACCTTCCAGGGCAGTACCGCGGCGGCGGAGGGCACGGTCGGCCCCGAGCAGGAGGACCTGCTGGAGGGCGGCCTGCCGCACCCGGAGCTGTGGGCGCACAGCCTGGTGCTCACCGCCGCCCGGCCGCTGGACCCCGAGTGGCTGGCCGTGGTCGTCAAACGGGTGGCGGCCGCCCATCCCGGGCTGTGCTCGGCGTTCCGGCGCACGGACACCGGCTGGCACGTGGACGCCACGGACCGCCGGCTGTGGCGCGTCGAGGCGCCGGGCGCCGATCCGGCCCGGGTGGCGGACGCCCACCGCGCCGCCTTCGACCTGCGCGAGGGACCGCTGTTCGCGGCCTCCCTGATCCCCGGCGAGCCCGACCGGATCGTACTGACCGCGCACCACCTGGTCGTGGACGGCCTGTCCTGGCAGATCCTGGTGGACGACCTCGAACGGGCCTACCACGGCGCCCGGCCGGCCCCCGAGGCGCGGCACCCGTCGGTGTACGCGGCCGCCTGGCGCGACCACGATGTGCGCGGGCAACGCGAGTACTGGCGGGACCAGTTGGCGGGCGCCGCCCCGCTGGGCTGCCGCACCGGCGGCCCGGACCGGATCGGCGGCGAGACGGCGTACCGCGTGCGTGCGGCGCTGCCGCCGGGCGCCGACACCACGGACCGGCCGGCCGTGGCCCTGACGGCGGTCGCCCGAGCCACCCGGCCCTGGTTCGGCGGCCGGGACGTCGTCCTCGATCTCATCGCCCCCGGGCGGGAGTTGCCGCTCGCGGACGGCTGGGACCCGGCCCGTGCCGTGGGCTTCCACGCCACCAGCCACCCGCTCCGCCTGCCCTTCGCCGACGACCCCGCCCGCCACCTGCGGCAGGTCGGCCGCGCCCTGGACGCCGTACCGGACGGCGGCAAGGGCTACCAGGCGCTGCGCTGGTCCGCCGATCCCGAGGTGCGCCGCGAGGCCGCCGACTGGGGACGGGCCGAGCTGTCCTTCAACTACCTGGGTACGCTGCTCGCGGGCGCGGAGAACGGGCGGTTGTTCACCGTCGGCGAGCAGATCGGGCCATCGGGGAACGACGACGCCACGCGCTACCACGCCGTCGCCGTCCTCTTCGAAACCGACGGCGAGGAAGCGGTGTTCACCTGGAAGTTCGACCCGGACGCCGTCGACGGGGCGGCCGTGCGGGCCGCGGCGGCCGGCGCCGCCGAGGAGTTCACCCGGCTGACCCGACGGCGCGGCGCCCAACCGCCCTCGACGGCGGGCATGTCCCTGCACGAAGTGAACCGCATGCTCGCCGAACTGACCCGAGAGAAGAAGAGCCCCTCCGCATGACATCGACGACCACCCGTGACAGGCGCCCCCTCACCGCGCTGGTGACGGCGAACTACCTGTCCTGGATCGGCAACACCATGACCTTGGTCGCGGTGCCGCTCTACGTGCTGCAGATCTCGTCCAGCGCCACCGAGGCGGGCGCGGCGGGGTTCGCCAACGCGCTGCCCATGATCGTGGCCGGGCTCGCCGGGGGCGTGATCGCCGACCGGGTCGGCCCGAAGCGCACCAGTGTGGTCGCCGACCTGGCCGCCGGGGCGTGCATGGCCGCGGTGCCGCTGCTGCACGGCACCATCGGTCTGGCCCTGCCGGCCCTGATGGCGCTGCTGTTCCTGCGCACCCTCGCCGACGCGCCCGGCGCCGCGGCCCGGCTGGCGCTGCTGCCCCGGGTGACCGCCCGCGGGCAGGTGCGCTCGGAGACCGCCAACTCGCTGTTCGCCTCGGCCCAGCGGGTGGCGTTCGTGATCGGCCCGCCGCTCGCCGCGCTGATGGCGGGCCTGACCGGCCCGACCGCCGTGCTCTACGTGGACGCGGGCACGTTCCTCGCGTCGGCCCTGCTGATCATGGCGGTGCCGGGCGGAAAGCCCGCCCCGCGGGCCCGAAAGGCGGGGCCGGGCGACGCGGCGGAGCCCGCCGGGGCCCGTCCTGGCCTGCTGCGGGAGGTCACCGAGGGCGCGCGCTACATCCTTCGCACCCCGGTCCTCGCGGCCATCATCAGCGTGGTGGTGTGCACCAACTTCCTGGACGACGCGCTGACCCCGGTGGTGCTGCCGGTCTACAGCCGTGAACTGCTGGGCGGCGAGCGGGCGGTGGGGCTGCTGCTCGCGGCCAACGGCATCGGCGCGGTCGTCGGCTCGTTCGCCTACGCCCCGGCGAGCCGCAGGCTGCTGGCCAACCGGTGGGCCACCTTCGTGGGCTGCTTCGCGCTGATCTGCGCCGCCCGGCTGGCCATGGTCGCCGAGCCCGGGCTGTGGATCATGCTGGTGATCACCTTCGCCATCGGACTGGCCAGCGGACCGGTCAATCCCCTGGTCACCGGCGTGGTGGAGCGCTCCACCCCGCCGGAGGCGCTGGGCCGGGTCTGGGGCGCGGTGATGGCCATGGCCTTCGCCGCCGCGCCGGTCGGCATCTTCGCCACGGGCTGGCTCGCCCAGAACATCGGCCTGCGTCCCACCTTGGGACTGTTCGGCGGTCTGTACGTGCTGCTCATCTGCTACGTGGTCAGGAACCGCCCGCTGCGCGGCCTCGCCGCGCCCGACCCGGCGCGGACACCGGTCGCCGAGGACGCGGCGACGGCGGGCTGACGCCGGGCCCGAGCCGGGCGAAGCGGTTTCGCCACACGCGCAACGACCACCACCCGGCCCGGCCCGGCCCTAGCCTCCCTGCATGCAGTCACCGATCGTTTCCGTACAGGCCCAGCCGCGAGACGCCGCCTCCTGGACCGCGCTGGCCCGGCGCGCGGAGGCAGGGGGGTACGACGCGCTGCTCGCGGGCGACCACCCGGGCACCGCCGCCTCCCCGTTCGTGGCGCTGGCCGCCGCGGCGGCGGTCACCGAGCGGCTCGGCCTGGGCTCCTACGTCTCCCACGCGGGGGTCCGCGAGCCGCTGCTCCTGGCGTCGGACGTCGCGACCCTGGACCTCGTCTCCGGCGGACGCGCGCGCCTGGCCCTGGGCGCGGGCCACACCCCGGCCGAGTGGGAGATGCTGGGCGGGCAGCGGCCCGACGTGGCGGGGCGCGTCCGGCGCTTCCAGGCCGTGGCCGAGGCCTGCCGCGCGCTCCTCGCGGGCGAGACGGTCACGCTCGACGGCCCCGGCGCGCGGGCCCGCGAGGCCCGGCTCACCCGGCCGCGCCCGGTCCAGAGCGAGGTGCCGTTCACCTTCGGGGGCGGCAACACCGCGCTGCTGCGCTGGGCGGGGGCGCACGCGGACGTCGTGGGCCTGAGCGGGCTGGGCCGCACCCTGCCCGACGGCCACACGCACGAGGCGCGCTGGAAGGCCGAGGACATCGACCGCCAGATCGACCTGATCGAGCAGGGCGCCGCCGGCCGGTCCACCGCCCCGGCGCGCGAGGCCCTGGTCCAGATGGTGGAGGTCACCGACGACGCCGAGGCCGCGGCCCACCGCATCGCCGGGCAGCTGAACTGCTCCCCGGCCGACGTGCTCGGCTCGCCCTACGCGTGGGTCGGCACGGCCCGGGAGATCACCGCCGCGCTGGAGCGGCACCGGCGCCGCTGGGGGATCACCCGTTACGTCGTGCGCGAGTCGCACCTGGACGCGGTGGACCGCCTGCGCGCCCACTTCCCGGACGGCGGCGGCGCGGCTGTTACCGAACGCGGACAGAAGTCGATGAACAACCCGGGGTCCGGCGTCATCTGACGGGGTGCAAGAACACAGCAGGGGCGGCCGGCGGCCCGCACGAGCGGGCGGCCGGGGACCACGCCTCTCGACACTCCGTGGGGGATTTGGATCATGATCACTCGCCGTACCTTCCGCTCCGCCGGCCTGGTGGCCGTCGCCGCCGCGGCAGCCCTCTCGCTGGCCGCCTGCCAGAGCGGGGGCAAGGACGCCGCGTCCGGCCCGCAGCCGCAGGCCGCCGCCTCGGTCACCACCGGCGGCGGCTCCACGCCCATCGGCTCCGCGACCATCGCCGCGGGCAGGGCCACGGCCGGCGTACGGACCGGAGCGGACGCCGCGCACCGCGGCGGCGCACCGGCCGCTGCGGCCAAGACCGCGTCCCGGGCCCGCACCCAGACGCTGCCCGACGGCAGCACGGCCGAGATCCGCCGGCTCGGCGACCAGCACTACGTCGCCAGGATCGTGCACGGCGGTTCGGTGCTGGCCACGCTGGAGACGAACGGCTCGGACGCCGGGCTGGACGCCAACGACATGTTCATCGTGCTCACGCTGGGCGGCCAGTTGCACGCGTGGATGGGCGGCGGCCACCAGGGACCGGGCACCTTCGCACTCGCGGGCGGCTGGAGGGCCAAGGTCACGAAGACGGGCGAACTGCGCTGGCGCGCGCAGATCCTCGGCAACGACGGCGCGGTGGACGCCACGCTCCAGACGAACCAGCACGACGTCGGGCTCGACGCCAACGGCGTGTACATCGTGCTCAGCGCCGGCGGTGTGATCAGCGCCCACGCGTGAGCGGGGCACCCGGCCGGTGGGCGAGCGGTGCTCGGCCGGGCGCCGTGCCGTCAGCCGCGAGGTCCGCACGCGGCCCCGGCCCGCCCGCCCCGGCCGGCGCGGTCGCACCGGCACTCACCCGGACCGCGATGCCGGTGCGACCGCGGGTGTCCGCCGTGCGGCCGGTCTCAGAAGTCGTCCGCGCCGTTGCGGAGTTCGCTGGTCCAGTAGCCGGTGAGGGCCTTCGCGCCGTCGACGGCGATGCCCTCGCCGCCGGGCGCGTCGACGGCGATGACCGTCGGGTCGCCCTCCAGCGTCACCGAGAACGCCGACACCGGCTCGACGTCCTCCTCGCGCCCGCCGTCCGACAGCTTGACCAGGGCGTAGGCCGGTTCCCCGGCGGCGAGCACGACCGGCGCGGCCGGCTTGCTTTTGGCCACCGCCGGAGCGTCCTGCTTGTGGCTCTCCAGGAACTGGACGTGCGGGAAACCCGCCAGCCGGCAGGAGTGGCCGGAGGTGTTCCTCGCCGTGAGGACGATGTGGGTGTAGGGCGCCCCACCCTGGAGGGCGGCGGTGACCTTGACGTCCCGCGCGCCGCAGACCGGGCTGCCGGCGGAGGACTGCCGGCCGGTCGAACCGCCCGTGCCCGGGGAACCGGTGGAGCCCTTCGAGGCGTTCGAGGCGTTCGAGGCGTTCGAGCCCGCGGAGCCGTTCGATCCGGCCGAGCCCGCCGGGTCGGTCGTACCCGCCGGGCCGGGCGTGCCGGTGACGTTGCCGTCCGAGCCCTGCGCGGTCGCCGAGGCGGAGGCCGCGGGCGCCGACGCGGCGTCCCCGTCGCCCTGGCAGGCGGTGAGGGGCAGGACGAGGGCCGCGCCCGCGACGGCGAGCAGGACGGAGCGGTGACGGGACATGTTCATGGAGGGTTCCCCCAGGCCGTGGCTCGGTGCCGCCGGCCGGTGCCGTTCTGGTGGTGCTGCGCGGTTCCGGTGGCCCGGTGGCGGGTGGTCTGTACCGCTGCCGGGCCCGCACGTGGTCCGCCCGTGTCCGTCCGCCGGGGCCTTGTCGCCTCGGGTTCGCGGTGTCCGGGCGTCCCGCGCCTCGCCTCCAGTCGATCACTTCCGCTCCCCGCGGCCCAGGCGGTTCCCCCGGCGGAAGTACGGTCCGCCATACTTCTGCCGGGGGCTCGCATCCGCACGGGCCGGGTGATCGGGGGACGTCGACGGTGCAGGGCGGCACGCCTTCCGCGGAGGACTTCGGGCAGCGGCTGCGCCGGCTGCGGGCCCGCGCCGGGCTGAGCCAGGAGGCGCTCGCGCACGCGTCCGGGGTGAGCGTCAGGGCGCTGGCCGACATGGAGCGCGGGCGCACCCGGGGGCCCCAGCGCCGTACGGTCCGGATCCTGGCCGAGGCACTGGGGCTGGCCGAGGAGGAGGCGGCGGAGCTGGAGCGGGCCGCCGCGCTGGGCCGCCCGCGATCCCGGACGGCCGGCGCCCCGGCCGCCCCCGCCACGCTGGCCCTGCCGCGCGACATCCAGGACTTCACCGCCCGCGGCCCGGCCCTCGCCCGGCTGCTGGACCTGGCCCGGGACACCGGTCCGCACCGGCCGCGTGTCACCGTGGTCGCCGGACAGCCCGGCCTCGGCAAGACCGCGTTCGCGGTGCACGCCGCGCACCTGCTCGCCCCGCACTTCCCGGACGGGCGGTTCGCCCTGGACCTGCACGGCATGGATCCCGAGCCGACCACCCCCCGGGACGCGCTGGCCCGGCTGCTGCGCGCGGCGGGGGTCGCCGACGCGGCGATACCGGCCGGCACCGAGGACCGTGCGGGCCTGTGGCGGTCCGTGGCCGGCGAGCGGCGGCTGCTCCTGGTGCTGGACAACGCCGTCGACGAAGCCCAGGTCGGCCCGCTGCTGCCGGGCACCGGCCCGTCGCTGACCATCGTCACCAGCCGGCATTCCCTGGCGGGTCTGGAATCCGTCCACCGCACCGATCTGGCCCTGCTGCGGCGCGAGGAGGCGGTCGAACTCCTCACCCGGATCATCGGCCCGGAGCGCGTGCAGGCGGAGGCGCAGGCCGCGCGCGACCTCGCCGACCTGTGCGGACACCTGCCGCTGGCCGTGCGGATCGCCGGACAGCGGCTGCTGAGCCGCCCGCACGAACGCCTGGGCAAGCTCGTCGCCCGCCTCGCCGCCGAGGGCCGGCGGCTGGACGGTCTCCAGGCCGGAAGCCTGCGGGTGCGGGCCGCCTTCGCGCTGTCGTACCGCCAACTGGGCCCGGACGCCCGGGTGTTCCTGCGCCGGGCGGCGCTGGCCGCGGGCGCGGACCTCAGCCCGGAGACCGGCGCGCTCCTGGCCGGCCTGTCCTACGACGAGGCGGTGGGCTGCGCCGAGGAACTGACCGACGCCGGGCTGCTCCAGAGCGACGCCGTCGGCGAGCGGTACCGCTTCCACGACCTGCTCAGGCTCTACGCGGCCGAGCAGGTCGCGGCCGAGGACGGCCCCGAGGTCCGCGCCGCCGCGCTCGACCGGACCGCGCGCTGGATGCTGCGCCGGGCCACCGCCGCCGCGCTGTACTTCGACATCGAGCACGACCCGGCCGCCCCGCACGACGACCCGGACCCGGACAGCGCGCCCACCGGCCGGGACGAGGCGCGGGCCTGGCTGGAGGCCGAACGGGCCCAGTGGCTCGCCGCGCTGCGCCGGGCCCACGCCACCGGCCACCACCGGCAGGTGCTGGACACGGCGGAGGCGATGCACTGGTTCTCCGACCTCAACCAGCACTGGGAGCAGTGGGTGGAGGTGTTCCGGCTGTCCGCCGGCTCCGCCCGGGCGCTGGGCAGCAGGCGGGAGGAGGCGGCCCACCTCAACTACCTCGCCTGGGCCTACAACCTGTGCGTCGCCGATCCCCGCGCCGCGCTGCGGAGCGCCGACGCCGCGCTCGCCGCGGCCCGCGACTGCGGGGACCGGCTCCAGGAGGGCTGGGCGCTCGGCTACGGCGCGGGCGCCTTCCACCGGCTGGGCAGGGCGCAGGAGGCCCTGGCGCGGCTGGGCGAGGCGGCCCGCTGCCTGGCCTCGCAGGACTCCCCGCAGTCCCGGCTGGCCGAGCTGACGATCCTCAACTCCCTCGGCACGCTGCTGCGCGAGGCGGGCCGGGCGGCGGAGGCCCTGGACATCCACCGCCGCAGCGAGCGGATCTGCGCCGCGGGGATCCCGGGCCGGACGGACGGGGTGATCGCCCTGTACCACGCGGTGGCCCGGCAGCAGATCGGCAACGACCTGGCGGCCCTGGAACGCTGGCACGAGGCCGAGCCGTCGCTCCGTCAGGCCCTCGCGGCGTTCGAGGCCGCGCAGATGCCGGCCTGGTCCGAACCGGCCCGGCTCGACCTGGGCCGGGTGCTGGGCGCGACGGGGCACCCGGAGGCCCGGCAGACGCTGCTGGCCGCCCGCGACGCCCTGACCGCGCTGAAGAACCCCCGCCAGGCCGAGGCCGCCGCCGCCCTCGCCGCGCTCGACGAGGCCGCCACCGCCGGCTGAGGGCCGCCCGGCGTCCTCGGGCGGGGACACGCCGAGGTGTCGAACGGGGTCCCCGGGGCATCGGCGGAGTATGGATGCACAGTCATGGGCCCTGCGGGGGCGGAGCCGGGCACGCGGCGCCGCGGACGGTACGGCGATGGCCGTGGCGGCTCGGTCCGGCTTCGTCGCCCGCGGGCTCATCTACGTTCTCGTCGGCGTCCTCGCGCTGCGGATCGCGCTGGCCGACGACCACCGGCAGGCCGACCGGGGCGGGGCGCTGGAGGAGCTGGCCGGGCGGCCGTTCGGGGCGGCGATGCTCTGGGTCGTCGGGGCGGCGCTCGCCGGCATGGGGCTGTGGCGGCTGTCGGAGGAGGTGTTCGGCGGGCCCGGACCGCGCGGTGCCAAGCCGTCGAAGCGGATCGCGGCGGCGGCCCGGTGTGTCTTCTACGGCTTCGTGTCCTTCTCCGTGCTGTCCTACGCGGTCGGTCACCGGGGCAGCGGCAGCGGCTCCTCCGACCGGGGCACCCGGGACGTCACCGCCATGGTCCTGGGCCGGCCGGGCGGCCAGTGGCTCGTCGGCCTCGCCGGTGCCGCCGTGGTGGTGGCCGGTCTGTGGATGTCGGTCCGGGCGGTGCGCAAGAAGTTCCGCAAGGACCTGCGGACCGACGCCATGTCGCGCGGGGCCGAGCGGTTCACGGACTTCTTCGGCGTGGTCGGCGGCGCGGCGCGCGGTGTCGTCTTCGCGGTGGCGGGGGTGTTCGCCGTCGTCGCCGCCGTCCGGCACCGGCCCGGCGAGGCGAAGGGCATGGACGACACGCTGCGCGCCTTCCGCGACCTGCCGGCCGGCCCCTGGCTGCTCGCCCTCGTCGCGCTCGGCCTCACCGCGTTCGGTGTCTTCTCGTGGTGCGGCGCACGCTGGCGCCGGCTGTGACCCGCAGGCCGTGACGGGCCTCGCCGGACGACGGCGGGCGGGCCTCACGGGGGGGGGACACGGAGACCTCCCGCCGGACGGCCCCGCGCGGCGGACCGGGTGCGGCGTTCGGGGCGCCAGGTGGCCACGAGGGCGCCGGCCGGCGGCAGTCAGCCCCACAGCGCCCGTGAGCCGGCTGCGGCCGGGCCGGCCGGGTGGCAGTCGCGCTCAGCCCGGGAAGCGTCCCGTGGAGCGCAGGCTCCAGCGCCGCTCGGCGTACGCCAGGTCGTCGCGCCACAGCCGGCCCGCGGTACGGCGGACCGCCGGGGCGACGAGCGCCGCGGCCCGGCGTGCCGCCGCGAACCCGCGCCGTTCGGAGGTGGCCACGACCGCCTCCACGACCGCGGTGCGCGGCCTGCCCAGGGCGTCGGTGCCCAGCGGCGTCGCGTGGGTCTCCACGACGGAGCCCTCGCCCTCGCCGTCGGTGATCCGCATGACGACGGTGCGCGGGCCGGGCGCCGTGAACACCGCGCGCACCGGCACGACGAGCCGTCCGGCGAGCCTGAAGGACACGTCGACCGTGAACGCGTCGTCCGCGCCGGGGACGCCGACCACGGTGAGGTCCACGAAGGAGTACGGGTGGAACCAGGCCCCGTGCCACGGGTCGAGGCGGTTGGCGACCACGTCCTCCGGCTCGCAGCGGCCGGCCGCGGTGTACACGGCCGTCAGCGCGCGGTCCGCGCCGGGGCGCTCGGGCACCGGCGGGCTGCCGGTGGGTTCCTCGCCACCGGCGTCGTCGAGCCGTACCCACAGCAGCACGCCGTCGTCGTGGGCCGGCCAGGGCTCCCAGCCGGTGAACGGCCCCCCGTCGAGGGCGAGTCCGTGCCAGTGGCACACCAGGGTGCCGCAGCGCACCGGGCTGTCCCGCAGCGGCGCGCCCAGATGGGGGCAGACCCCTGGCCCGGCGACGAGGCGGCCCGTCGCGTCCCGCCACAGCACCACCTCCCGGCCGGCGACGGTGCGGGCCAGCGGCCGGTCCGGGCGCAGCTCGCGGGTGGCTCCGACGACGTACCAGTTGCCGGTGGGGCGGGCCTGGGCCCGTTTCAGCGCGTCGGCGATCAGTGCGGGCCGGGCGTCGCGCCAGGTCGGACGCTGCCGCTCCCAGGCGACGGGCGTCCGGCGCAGCCGCACCGGCAGGCGTCCGCGCCGGGGCCGGGAACGAGGCGTCACCGGACCTCCTCGGGCCGGGGGAACGGGGGGAAGTGCCCGGCGGGGACACGGACCGCCGCGCGCCGGTCGGCGAGCCGGGCGGCGGTCACCCGCAGCAGCCCGTCGGCGGCGACGAGCGCGCGGCGCCTGCGGGGCACGGCGGCACGGCGGTGCAGCACCGCCCAGCCGTCGGCGGCGACGGCGTCCAGGATGCCGCCGTACAGCACGAACGCGGTGCGGATGCAGGGGCGGGCGACGGGATCGAGCATCGGCAGTCCGGGGGCGGCTCGCCGGTACGCGGCGCGGGTGAGGGCCGCGAACTCCCGTACCGCGGCGGTGACCCGGGGGTCGGTGCGGCCGCTGTCCCGGCAGTACCGCAGCAGCGCGCGGTCGACCCGGTGCGCGGCGAGCAGGTCCTGGGGCAGATAGATCCGGCCGCGGTCGAGGTCCTCCCCCACGTCCCGCAGGAAGTTGGTGAGCTGGAAGGCGACCCCCAGTTCGGCGGCGTAGGGCGCGGCCTGCGCACGGGGCACCACGGTGCCGAGGACGGGCAGCATCTGGAGCCCGATCACGGCGGCCGAGCCGTGCATGTAGGCGCGCAGTTCGTCGTAGTGGGCGTATTCGGTGACCGTCAGATCGCTGCGCATGGCGGTGAGGAAGTCGGCGAAGTGACGGTGGTCGATGGCGTAGCGGCGGCTGGTGTCCGCGAGGGCGACGATCACCGGGTCGGCGCCGTCCCCGCCGGCCAGTCCCCGGGCGAGGTCGTCGGCCAGCCGGTCCAGGGCGGCGGCCCGGCGCGCCGTGCCGGTGCCGTCGTGGCCGGCGGGGGTGCCGTCGGGTACGTCGACGATGTCGTCGGCCCAGCGGGCGAAACCGTACAGGGCGTGCACGGCGGGGCGCCGGGCGGGCGGCAGGAGCCGGGTGGCGAGGAAGTAGGTGCGGCCGTGCCGGGCGTTCAGTTTCCGGCAGCGGTGGTAGGCGGCGCGCAGCCGGGGATCGGTGATGCCGGCGGCGTCCAGTTCCCGTGCGGTCATCGTCGCGCTCCCTGGGCCGCCGGTGTGCCGCGCCTGCGGGCGCCGGGGCGCGGGCGGGGCAGGCCGGTGATGCGGGCGGCGGCCAGTTTCCCGGACAGCAGGACGGGCGGTACGCCCACGCCGGGGGTGGTGCCGCAGCCCGCGAGGACGGCGTTGGCGGTGCCGCGCACCAGGTTGCGCGGCCGGAACGGGCCGGTCTGCGCGAAGGTGTGCGCGGCGGAGAAGGGGGTGCCCGCCGCGTGTCCCAGCACGCTCCAGTCCGCGGGGGTGACGAGGCGTTCGGTCTCGATCGCTGACGCGATGCCCGTCAGGCCCCGGCGGTCCAGTTCGCGCAGCAGGCCGTCGCGGTAGCGGGGGGCGAGGGCGGCCCAGTCGGCGGGTCCGGGGCCGATGTCGGTGTTGGGGCAGGGGGCGAGGACGTAGTGCAGGTGGCGGCCCGGCGGGGCCAGCGACGGGTCGGTCGCGGTGGGCCGGGTGATCAGCAGGGACGGGTCGCTCATCAGCTCGCCGGTACGGGTCAGTTCGTGGAAGGTGCGCCGCCAGGCGTGCCCGAACGACAGGGTGTGGTGGGCCAGTTCGGGCCAGGTGCGGTCGCAGCCGGCGTGCAGCACGACGGCCGACGGGGCGTGGGTGAGCCGGGCCGGGCGGCGCGGGGCACGGCCCAGCAGGCGGTAGGCGGCCGGCAGGTCGGGGGTGAGGACGACGGCGTCGCAGGGGATGCGCGTGTGCTCGGTCACGACGGCGGTGATCCGCTCGCCGCGGCGTTCGAGGCCGGTCACCCGCTCGCCGTAGCGGAACGCCGCGCCCGCCTCCGCCGCGGTGCCGGCCATGGCGCGGGGCAGCGCGTACATGCCGCCGCGGGGGAAGTACACCCCGGCGACGGTGTCCATGAAGGCGATGACCGCGTAGGCGGCCAGGGCCCGCTCGGGCGGCACACCGGCGTACAGGGCCTGGAAGGAGAAGACGCGGCGCAGCCGTTCGTCGCGCAGGTGGCGGGCGATGCGCGCCTCCCAGCGGCCGAAGCCGCCGAGCGCGGCGAGCCGCAGCAGGTCGGGGGTGAGCAGCTGGAGCGGCGAGTCGAAGTCGGCGTCGAGGAAGCGGCCCCGCTCGGTCCGGTACAGCAGGCCCAGCCAGTGCCGCAGCCGGCGGTAACCGGCGGCGTCGGCGCCCCCGGCGAACCGTTCGATCTCGGCCTCCATCGCCTCGGCGTCGGTGTGCACGTCGAGGGAGCCGCCGTCGGCGAAGCGCGCCCGGTAGGCGGGCCGCAGCGGGATCAGGTCGACGCGGTCGCGCAGCGCGGTCCCGACCGCGGCGAACGCCTCGTCGGCGATCTCCGGCATGGTCAGCACGGTGGGCCCGGTGTCGATCAGATAGCCGCCGAGTTCCAGGCGGCCGGCCCGTCCGCCGGGCCGGGGGTCGCGTTCGACCACGGTGACCCGGCGGCCGGCGCCGAGCAGATGCAGGGCGGCGGACAGGCCGGCCAGCCCGGCGCCGACGACCACGACGTGGTCGGTGGGTCCCGTCACCGTCCTGGTCACCGGCCCGCCCCCGGTCCCCCGCGGGCGCGGACCGGGCCCGTGCCGCCGTACGGGCGGGGCGGCGGGTCCGCCGGGGGCCGGGCGGTCGCCTGGGTGCGTCGCATCGCGGTTCCTCTCGCCGGTGGCGAGCCCGGCTGGGCGCGCCGTGCTCGCGTTCGTTCGTAGGTCGTGGTTCTTCCTTCTCCGCCACACATTCCGTGCGGCGGCCCCCGTGGGATGCGCCGTTCGGTGGATGTGCGAGCCCGGTGGGGACCCGGCGGGCGCCCGGCGGAGCCCCGGGGCGGGAAGACTGGCCGGATCAACGGGCCCGTGGAGGGAGCCGCCGTGGACGTGGAGTCGGACGTCGCCGTCGTGGGCGCGGGGGCCGCCGGGCTGTCGCTCGCCCTGCGGCTGGCCCGGCCGCCCGCCGGGGCGCGCCCGGTGACGGCGGTGCTGCTGGCGGCGCCGCCCGGCCCGTACCGGGCGGCGCGCCGCACCTGGTGCTACTGGGAGGCGGGTGCCGGGCCGTACGACGAGGCGCTGACCGCGTGCTGGCAGCGGCTGCGGGTGCGCTCCGGCGACGGGCGCACCCTCGACCGCGCCATCGCGCCGCTGCGCTACAAGATGCTGTCCTCCCCCGCCTTCGAGGAACTGGCCGGACGCGGGCTCGCGGGAAGCCCGTGGGTGCGGACCGTGGAGGCGGTGGTCGAACGGATCGAGTCCGCGGCGGGCGGCGCGCTGGTGCACGGCCGGCGGCCGGACGGCGGCCGGGTGACCGCGCGCGCCCGCTGGGTGTTCGACTCGCGGCCGCTGCCGCGGCTGCCGCCGGCCCGCACGACGCTGGTGCAGCACTTCCGGGGCTGGTTCGTGCGCACCCCGCGGCCCGTGTTCGACGCCGCCGCCGTCGAGCTGATGGACTTCCGCACCCCGCAGCCGCCGCACGGGCTGTCGTTCGGCTACGTCCTGCCGACCGGCCCGCGCGAGGCGCTGGTCGAGTACACGGAGTTCTCCCGCCGCCCGCTCGGCCCCGCGGCGTACGACCGCGCGCTGCGGCGGTACGTCACCGGGACCCTGGGCATCGGCGAGCACGAGGTGACGGGGTGGGAGCAGGGGGCGATCCCGATGACGGACGCGGACTTCCCCCGGCAGAGCGCCGCGCGGGTGTTCTGGATCGGGGCCGCGGCCGGGGCCACCCGGCCCGCGACCGGGTACACCTTCAGCGCCGTGCAGCGCCAAGCCGGTGCGGTGGCCGCCGCGCTGCACGCCGGGCGGCGCCCGCTGCCCCCGCGTCCGCACTCGGCCCGCTCCCGGTTCATGGACGCCGTGCTGCTGCACGCCCTCGACCGCGGCCGGATCGACGGCCCGGCCTTCTTCACCGAGCTGTTCGCACGGGTGCCCGCCGCCCGGCTGCTGCGCTTCCTGGACGGCCGCACCAGCTGGCCGGAGGACCTGGCCATCGGCCTGCACGTGCCCGCCGCCGCGATGCTGCGCTCGGCCCTCGCGCTGCCGTTCGCCCCGCGCCGTGACGGCCGCGCCCCGCGCCCGGAGACCGTATGACCCCGCCGCGCGACGCCATCCCGGCCACCCCCTGACACCCCTACGGAGACGCCATGCCCCTGCTGCGCGACGCCGACCTGGCCGCCGCGTTCGACCGCGCCGCCGACCACTACGACCTGCTGCTGGCGGCCAACCCCGGCCACTACACCCACCTGCGCCGCTCCGCCCGCCGCCTCGGCCTGCGAACTCCGGGGACGGGACTGCGTGTTCTGGACCTCGGCTGCGGCACGGGGGGTTCCACCGCGGCGCTGGCCGCCGCGGTGCCGGGCGCGGACATCACGGCCGTCGACGCCTCGGCCGGCATGCTGCGGCGCGCCGCCCGCCGGTCCTGGCCGCGCCCGGTGCGCTTCGTGCACGCCCCGGTGGAACGCCTCGCCGAGGCCGGGGTGCACGGCCCGTTCGACGCGGTCTTCGCCGCCTACCTGCTGCGCAACACCGCCGATCCGGACGCCGTCCTCGCGCACGCCCACCGGCTGCTCGCGCCGCACGGCCGGCTGGCGGTGCACGAGTACGCGCTGAGCGGGCGCGCGGCGCACCGCGCGGTGTGGAGCGCGGTGTGCGGCGGGCTCGTCCTGCCGGTCGCCACCCTGCTCGGCGACGGGCCGCTCTACCGCCATCTGTGGCGCAGCGTCGCCACGTTCGACACGGCCGGGCAACTGGGCCGGCGGGTGCGGCGGGCCGGGTTCGAGCGGGTGCGGGTGCTGCCGCTGCCGGGCTGGCAGACGGGCATCACCCACACCGTCGTCGGCCGCCGCCCGTGCGCCGGTACCGAGGGGGCGGGGCGATGAACGTTCCGGGCCGCCGCTCCGCATCCGCCCGCGCGCCGCGGCCCGGCCGGGACCGGCTGGCCCGGTCGCTGCCCGCGCCGTCCGGCGCCGCGCGCGCCGAGGGGTCCGGTGTGCCGGGCGTGGCCGTCGTCGGTGGCGGCGTCGCCGGCCTGACCGCGGCGACCGCGCTGGCCGAGCGGGGCGTGCGCGTCACCGTGTACGAGCGCGAGGACCAGCTGGGCGGACGGCTCGCGGGGTGGCCCACCCGGCTGGCCGACGGCACGGCGGTGACGATGAGCCGCGGCTTCCACGCCTTCTTCCGGCAGTACTACAACCTGCGGGCCCTGCTGCGCCGCACGGACCCGTCGCTGGACCGGCTGACCGGCCTGCCCGACTACCCCCTGCGGCACGGCAGCGGCCGGCAGGACGGCTTCCGGCACGTGCCGCGCACCCCGCCGCTGAGCGCGCTCGGGTTCGCGGCCCTGAGCGGCTCGTTCGGCGTGCGCGAGCTGGCCCGGATGCGTCCGCGCGCCGCGCTGCCGCTGTTCGACGTGCGGGTGCCGGAGGTGTACGAGCGGTTCGACCACGTCAGCGCGTACGACTTCCTGGAGGCCATCCGCTTCCCCCCGGCCGCGCGGCACCTGGCCTTCGAGGTGTTCTCCCGGAGCTTCTTCGCCGACCCCCGGCAGCTGTCGGCGGCGGAGATGGCGCTGATGTTCCACATCTACTTCCTCGGCTCGGCCGAGGGCCTGTTGTTCGACGTGCCCCGGGAGCCTTTCCCGCAGGCGCTGTGGGACCCGCTCGCCACACGGCTGCGGGGGCTCGGCGCACTGCTGCGCACCGGTACCGCCGTGGAGGCCGTCTCCCCGCGGCCGGCCGGCGGCTTCACGGTCACCGCCGCGGGCGGTGAGGAGCTGCTGTACGACGCCGTGGTGCTCGCCCCCGATCCGGGGGGCCTGCGTTCCCTGGTGGCCCGCTGCGGCGGGCTCGGCGACGCCGAGTGGCGCGAGCGCGTGGCCCGGCTGCGCACCGCACCGCCGTTCCTGGTCGCGCGTCTGTGGCTGGACCGGCCGGTGCGGCCGGACCGGCCCGGCTTCCTCGGCACCAGCGGCTTCGGCCCCCTGGACAACGTCAGCGTGGTCAGCGGCTGGGAGGGGGAGGCCGCCCGCTGGACCGCCGGGACCGGCGGCTCGGTCGTCGAGCTGCACGCCTACGCCCTGGCCGAGGACGCCGACCCGGCGACCGTGCGCAAGGAGCTGCTGGACCAGCTGAACCGGCTGTATCCGGAGACGCGCCGGGCCGGGGTGGTCGACGCCCGTCACGAGTGGCGGGCCGACTGCCCGCTCTTCCCCGTGGGCGGTCACGCCGACCGGCCCACCGTGGAGACACCCACGCCCGGTCTCGTCGTCGCGGGCGACACGGTCCGCACCGGCCTGCCGGTGGCGCTCATGGAACGGGCGGCCACCAGTGGTTTCCTCGCCGCCAACACCCTGCTGCGCCGCTGGGGGCTGCGCGGCCACGCCCTGTGGACGGTCCCGGACCGGGGCCGCACGGCGTTGCTGCGGTGGGCCGCGGCGCGCGCCGGGGGCGGCGGGTGAGGCTCAGGGGCTCCGCCGGACCCCGCCGTCGTCGCGGCCCTCCCGGTCGGAGGCCGGCCACACGTACGGCAGGTCGTCGGGCACGCCGGGGAACTCGGACGCGTACGCGTCCCGGTCCTTGCGTACGAGCGCGGACTGGTGGCTGCGGTGGAAGGCCTCGTCGCCCAGCCACGGTGGCAGCTCCCCGGCGGCGGCGAGCGCGGACTGGCCACGGACGCGGCCGCCCGGCCGGGCGGCCTCGTACCCGGCGACCAGGGAGGCCGCACAGCCGTCCTGGTGCCCGCGCTCGCGCCAGACCCGGCAGACCTCCAGGCCGTAGCGGACCAGGGCCTCCTCGTAGCCGCTCCACATGCGCACGGCCGGGTGCCTGCGCCAGCCGTAGCCGGGCACGGTCAGGCCGCGCAGGACCTGCAACGCCTCGACCCGCTGTTTGCCCAGCCGGCGCCGGTCGAGGAGCTGCGCCGAGCGCCGGAAGTCGGAGTCGGGCAGGAACGTCTGCATGGGCACCGCCTTTGGGGATGCGGTGGCGCGGGCCCGCACCGCCCGTCCGCCGGCGCGGACGGGCGGGCCCTACGACCGTGCGGCGCCCGCGTGCCGGGGAACGGGCTGTGCGGGCGGCTCGAAGCGGTGCGCCTCGTCCTGAACGAGCAGCGACAGCAGCGAGGCGACCGTGAGGCCGAGTCCGGCCTCGGCCGGGTGGCGCAGGATCTTGCCGGGGTCGATCCGGTAGGTGTTCCCCCGCCCTTCCCGGGTGTGGGAGAGGTAACCCTCCTCCTCCAGATCGACGATGATCTTCTGCACGGCTCGTTCCGTGAGCCGGCAGTGCGCGGCGATGTCGCGGATGCGGGCGTTCTGATTGTCCGCGATGGCCGCGAGGACGCGGGCGTGATTGGTCAGAAACGTCCATCCGGTGTGGGGTTCGGGCACTCCATCCATGCCCTGAGTTTACCGAGGCGGTGTTCATGCACACAAAAACACGTACTACATTTCATGCATCGCTTGACGTATTTTGGTGTCACGGGGAACGCTGGAACCGACCCCGGGCGCTCAGATGAGGGAGTGAGCCATGCAAGACCCCGTCCGTCACGCCTCTCTCCAGCTCTCTCCGGGCCGCCGCCCGGAGGGCCGGGGGGACGGGCGCGGCTCGCTGCCCCCCGGCCTGGCGACTGCCTCGTACACGACGGAGGGCCCCTGGACCCGGGTGGAGATAGCGGGCGAGCTGGACCTCGACTCCGGCGCCCGGCTCCGCGACGGCCTGCTCGCGGCGCTCGCCACGGCCGAGCGCGGCCTCGAACTGGACCTGGACCGGCTCGGCTTCTGCGACTGCGCGGGCCTGGCCGTCCTGATGGACCTGCGCCGGCGGGCCGGCCTCCAGGACAAGGCGGTGGTCCTCCGCGCCGCCGGTCCCGCGGTCGGCCGGCTGCTGTCCCTCATCGGCGCCCAGCGGCTCTTCACGCCCGCGCTGGAAGTGCGGAACTGAGCGGTCAGTGCGTGTCCGGCCGGCCCCGCCAGTCCAGGCAGACCACGAGCGCGTCGTCCTCCGGCTCGGCCCCGTCCCGGTGGCCGGTCAGCTCGCGCAGGACGGTGCGCGGCACCTCCGCCGCGGGCAGCAGCCGGGTGGACTGGATCGCCCGGATCAGGGCGGCGTCCCCGTAGGGCTCCCCCAGGGGCGAGGCCACCGCGTGCACCCCGTCGCTGACGAAGACCAGCCGGTCCCCCGGCTCGACCTCGAACTCCTGGGCCACGTAGTCGGTCTCCTCGAACATGCCGAGGGGCAGCTGGGCGTCGAACGTGATCCGCTCCACCACGCCGCGCCGCAGCCGCAGCAGATGGGGGGAGCCGGCGTCCACCACGCTCACCCGCCCGGTGGCCACGTCGAAGTCGAACATCAGGACGGACAGATGGCAGCGTCCGCGGTAGTGGCCGTAGACGGCCTGGTCCGCGAGGGCGGCCTGGTCGGCGAGGGAGACACCGGCCCGCCGCGCGTTGCGCAGGGCGTTGATGGCCAGGGTGGTCAGCAAGGACGCCTCCATCCCCTCGCCCATGCCGTTGGTGACGTACAGCATCAGCCGGTCGGCGGTGGCCGACCAGTCGTAGTTGTCGCCGAAGATGGCGTAGGCGGGCTCCAGTTGGGCGGCCAGGTCGTACTCGGGCAGCGAGAACGCACGGCCGGGCAGCAGCTGCCACTGCATCTCGGCGGCGAGGGTCAGCCGGTCCTTGCGCCGCGCCTGCACGAACACGTCCGTGTCGCGCTCGGCCACCAGGACCTCACGCCCCAGCACCTCGGCGACCTCGCACAGTTCCGCCTCGTCCTGGCGGGCGTGGTCGGGGCCGGGCAGCGTCACGGACAGCACGCCGATCCGGTCGCCCCGCACGGTGACCGGCAGATGAAGCCGCACCCGGCCGTCCCGGCAGTGCTCGGCGTGGCAGCGCTGCGAGCCGAAGGCACGGCCCGCCGGTGTGTTGAACACCGACACCGGCCAGGACGGCCGCGGCGGCACGGACACCGGCTGGAGCACGCTCAGGCCGTAGTCGGCCATCAAGAACTCGACGGCCTCCGCCGCGTACTGCTCCTTCAGTACGCGGCGGAGAGCTTCCAGCAAATGGTGGGGGGCCGCCGTCCGCAGGGCGCGTTCGGCGGCGATGAATCTCTTCACGATGAGGAATGAACCAATCTCTGTCGCCGCAGGACGTGTGGACCTGGCGGGCGCGGGGTGCCACACCCCGTGGACCGCGCCGTTCGCCCGGGCCATCCGCCTCCGGCACCCATAGCTAGTACGCTGGCGGGCACCCCAGTGCCTGCGAGAGTGTGACCGTGACTGCCTTCCACCGCCGCCCGGAGCCCGCCGAGATCGCACGCGTGACCTCCACGGCCGCGGAGTTGCTGGAAGTCCTGTGGGGCCGGGCCTCCACCGCGCCCGCCTCGGCGTCCCAGCTGCGCCTGCTGCACATCCTGGAGCACAACGACGGCGTCAACATGCGCACGCTCGCCGAGTCGCTCGCCTCGACCCCGCCCGCGACCAGCCGGCTGTTCGACCGGCTCCAGGCGGTCGGCTTCGTGGAACGCCGGCACAGTCCGGAAGACCGGCGCGAGGTGCGCCTCGGGCTCAGCGGCCGGGGCCGCGCCTTCCTCGCCGACCTGCGCGGACGCCGGGAGGCGGAGCTGCGGGCGGTGCTCGAACTGATGCCCGCGGCGAAGCGGACCGCCCTCGCCGAAGGGCTCGAGGCGTTCTGCTCGACGGCGGCGGCGCAGATACACGACGAACAGGCGCACGGATCGGGCAGCAAGTCCGCCTGAACCGCACCGCGGCGCGTCATCGCCCGCCGTGCACGGCGGCTCGCGCACGGAGCGGCCTGCGCGGACCGGAGCATCCCAGTTCCCTCCCCGTGCACATGCGACACGGTTACTTTGTTGCCATCCGGAGATTGTTGTCAAACGGCAACTGCACGTATGTGACCGTCATATGCGGGCATCTCACGACCTCCTCACAACTGCGCTTACCCCGGAATGCACGCTGTCCGCGCCGGGTGTGGCGCACCTCTCGGCGGAGGTCCGAAGCGTCCCTTCAGGAAACCCCGGCCCGGGTGTGGTCGCCTTCCCCCTCGGAGCCGGGCAGGCCCCCGGCACGCACGGGACCGGTGAGGTGATCGAGGATGTCGGTGAGGCGCAGCCGGTGGTCGAGGAAGCCCGGCCGGTTGTCCAGGCGCAGGGCGGCGCCGAGCGCGCTGGTGGTCCGGTGGATCATCAGCAGGGCGGAGAGGCCGGAGGAGTCGATCCAGGTCAGGCCGCCGAAGTCCAGCCGTACCTCGCCGGTGTGCCTGCGGCCGCGCAGATGCCGGACGACGGTCTCCACCAGTTCGTCGCTCGTGTCGTAGTCCAGCTCACCCGCGATGCGCACGGTGCAGCCGGCGGGATGCTCCGTGATCTCCACGCTGAACTCGGCGGGAAAGTAACCGGTCATGCGCGGGTGGCGGGGCCGGCGGCGAGGTCACCGGGGCGGGCGTCGAGGGCGCGGTTCCCCTCCTCCAGGAGACGCAACGCCCGGGGGAAGTCGTGCAGTTGGGCGGCGAGGAGGTCCAGCCCCGCCCGCAGGGAACGCGCCGGGACACCGCGCGCCTCCAGTATGCCCGCGGTCCAGGCGAGGAACGTGGCGAACACCTCGGCGTCGTCGACGTAGAGGGCGCAGGCCAGGAAGTCGACGATGTGGGCGATGTCCTCGGCCGTCCGTTCCCGCTGCACGTCGGTGTAGGAGCGCACCACGTGGAACCGGTCCTCCAGGTCGGCGAGGGTCTGCTTCACCAGCCGCCCGCGGGAGTGGACGACCAGCGTGTACTCCTGGTCGGCCAGGTGAGGCAGGTCGTCGACCACCTGCCGGGCCGCCGCCGGGGCCGGCCGCGGCAGGCCGCGCGCCAGCACGTCCGCCGCGCCGCGGGCGTCCGGGGCCCATGCGTCGGCCCCCAGCGAGCGGGCGTACCCGCCGTCCCGGCCGAAGGCACGGCCGCCGGCCAGGACCGGGACGCCGACGGCCTGGCAGGCGGTGATCGCCGTGTGGGCGGCCGGCAGCCGGGGCGGGAGCGAGCCGGACAGCAGCACGGCCCGCGGGTCGGTGTGGTGCAGATGGGCGATGAGGTGCGGAGTGGGCGTCTGGGCGCCCAGGTAGTCCACCTGCCAGCCGCGCAGCCGCAGCACCTCGGTCACCAGCCGGGCCGGAAAGGCGTGCCACTCGCCGTCCACGCATCCGACGGTCACCCGGCCGCGGGGCGCCCGGCCGGCGTCGCCCGCCGTCATGCGCGCCACGGCGGCGACCACCCGTTCGTTGACGGCCGTGGCGGCGTGCTCCACCGCGACACTGATCCGGTCGGCGGCCCACTCCTCGCCGACCTTCTCCTGCACCGGGGCGATCACGTCCAGCAGCGCCGTCTCCGCGTCCATCCCGGCGGCCAGCGCCTCCTGGACGGCGGCCACGCCGGCGTACTCGTCACCGGCCACGACGGCTTCCCACAGCCGCTCGCGATGCGGGGCAGCCTGGGCGACCCTGCTCACCTGCTCCTCCTGCTCTGCGACGGCCGGCCCTCGCCGCCCGCCACCGACAGCGGACCGTTCCTGGGCGCGCTGATGGCGAGGACGGCCATGTCGTCGTGGCGGCCCCCGCCGAGCCACTGCGCGGCGAGCATCTGCACCCGTTCCACGACCGCTTCGGCCGGCATGCCGGCGCACTCGGCCAGCGCGCGCCTGAGCCGGGCCTCGCCGAAGAACTCGTCACCGAGCGGGCCGCCGCGCGCCTCGGTGATCCCGTCGGTGTACAGCAGGCAGGTCTCCCCCGGCGCCAGCGTCGTCTCGACCGTGCGCGCGCTCACCGCGGGCAGCGCGCCGACCAGCGTGCCGCGGGTGGGGACCTGTTCCACCTCGCCGTTCTCCCGGACGATCAGCGGCGGCAGGTGCCCGGCGCTGGTCAGCCGGGCCCGCACGCGCCCGTCCCGGCGGCTCACCGAGGCGAGCACCAGCGTGGCGAACCGGGCGTGGTGCGAGGTCAGCAGGGCGCCGTTGAGCAGGGCCAGGACCCGCTGGTGGTCGGCGGCGAGCGGCAGCAGCGCGTGCAGGGTGTTGCGGATCTTGCCGGTCAGCACGGCCGCGTCCAGGCCCTTGCCCGCGACGTCGCCGAGGACGACGACGGTCTCCTGGTCGGGGTCGGCGCCGGGGTGGAAGTCGTAGAAGTCGCCGCCGACCCGTTCGTGGTCCTTGGCCGGGCGGTATCCGGCCGCGTACTCCACCCCGTGCACCCGCTCCAGGGTGGGCGGGAGCAGTTCGCGCATCAACGTGGCGGTGATGGCGGCCTGTTCGGTGTAGAGCCGGGCCGCGGACAGGGCGGCCCCGGCCCGCGCGGCGAACAGCCGGGCGAACGCCTCCTCCCCGTCGGAGAAGGACCTCTCGGTGCCGGCGCGCAGCAGGACCAGCGCCCCGGCGGGCACCCCGTGGCCGGGCAGCGGGGCGATGATGACGGAGCCGGGCGGCTCGGTAAACCCGTCGGGGAGCAGCCAGTCCGGGATGTCGCGGGGATCGATCCAGCGCGCCGGCACGGGCGGGAAGCCCTGGAGGGCCTCGCTGAGGCCGTGCACGCCGAACGGATCGATCTTCCGGGTCACCTGGCTCACCGGCCCGCCGCGGCGCGCGTACGTCAGGGTGTGGCGCCGGCCGTGCGGGGGCGCCACGAGCACGGCCGCCTCGGCCAGGTGCTCGGCGGCCATGGCGGCGACCTCCTCCATGCAGCGGGGCACGTGCAGCGTGGACAGGAGCCGACTGGACGCCTCCGCGAGGACGTCGGCCCGCTCATGGGCGCTGTGCAGGGCCTGTTCGGCCCGGCGGCGGTCGGTGTCGTCGACCAGCCACCACACCACGCCCCCGTCCGTGGACGGCGAGGGATGGGCCTCGAAGACGCGTTCGTCGATGGCGCCGGTCAGCGGGCCCGGCGTGGCGCCCGGGGTGCCTTCGACCACGTGCCGATGGGCGTCGGACAGCCAGGCCGGTGCGATGCCGTCCAGCCGGTCGCCGTCGGCGGCCTGTGGCAGGAGGGAGCGGGCGGCCCGGTTGAGCCGCACGAGGGCGCCGTGCCGGTCGACGACCAGCACGGGGCAGGGGGCCTCGCCCCACGCCGCACCGACACGGGCGGCGACGTCGCGCGGGCTTGCAGGGGAGCCGCGAAATGCGCACACAAGCAGGGGCACGCCCGAAGCGCGCCCCACCACCTTCCTGCCCTGGGAAATAGATGCCTTCCGGCAACAGTTGCGCATCCTGCTGCCGGACGCAACCCGCTTCGCCCGGCCGGGGGCAATTCGCGCCGGGGGCAGGCCGGCTGCGGGCCCGTCAGATACCGGGGCAAGGGGTAGGGCCGGATTCCGGGCCCGGCGGGTGCCGCGGGCCGGGTGTGTCACCGTGCGCCGGGGGCGCTCGTAGCCGGGCGCGCGCCGGGGCTCCGGCCGGCCGCGCGCCCGGTGGTGCCGGTGTCCGCGAGGGCGACGCGGGCGGTGACCCTCTTGCCCGTGCCCTCGCGGCGCGCCTCGAAGGTCTCGGCGACGGCCAGGACGATCTCCAGGCCGTGCTGCCCCACCCGGCTCGGTTCGGCGGCCCGGGCCGCCGGCAGCGCGGGATCGGAGTCCCGCACCGAGATCTCGATCAGGCCGCCGGTGATCCGCAGGTCCAGGCCGAACGGGCCGGGGGCGTACTTGCAGGCGTTGGTGACCACTTCGCTGACCACGAGCTGGGTGAGGTCCAGGGCCCGGTCGGAGACCTCGATGCCGTGTTCCGTCCGCGCGCGGTCCAGGAACCGGGCCGCGTGGTGCCGCGCCGCGGCGATGCAGCCGACGTCTCCGTCGAACTCCACGGCCGCGGCGGGCGGTTCCACGGGCATGCTCCGCCCGGCGCCGGCAGGGGCCCAGGACGCCATGGGCGTCGTTCGCACTGCGTTCACTCGCCCGCCAATACCCCGCATCCCGGACTCCATCCCCCGATTTTCATGACGTGTGTCACGTGGTGGCCAGCAGACCCTCCTTGAGCCGCTTGAGCGTGCGCGACAGCAGCCGGGAAACGTGCATCTGGGACACCCCGAGCCGCTCGCCGATCTGGGCCTGGGTCAGCTCCTCCACGAACCGCAGGTGCAGCAGCAGCCGGTCGCGCTCCTCCAGTTCGGCGATCATCGGCGCGAGGGCGTGGAAGTCCTCGACCAGTTCGAGCGCCGCGTCCTCGGTCCCGATGAAGTCCTGCAACGCGGACTCGCCGTCCTCGCTGCCGCCGATGGCCGCGTCCAGGGAGGCGGAGTTGTAGCCGTTGGAGGCCAGCCGGGCCTCGACCACCTCGTCCTCGGACAGGCACATCAGCTCGGACAGTTCCTTGACGGTGGGCGTACGGCCCAGCCGGCTGCGCAGTTCCTCGGTGGCGCGGGCCAGTTGGACCCGGGCCTCCTGCAACCGCCGCGGCACGTGCACCGCCCAGGACGTGTCACGGAAGAACCGCTTGATCTCGCCCACGATGTACGGCACGGCGAAGGAGGTGAACTCCACCTCCCGGGAGATCTCGAACCGGTCGATCGCCTTGATCAGCCCGATCATGCCGACCTGGACGATGTCCTCCATCTCCTCCGGCCCGCGGCTGCGGAACCGGCCGGCCGCGTAGCGGACCAGGGACATGTTCATCTCGATCAGCGTGTTGCGCGCGTACTGGTACTCCGGGGTTCCCTCCTCCAGCCGTGCCAGTTGGTCGAAGAAGACCTTCGACAGCTCGCGCGCGTCCTTGGGGGCCACAGCCGCGGGGTCCGTGACTCCGGTCAACTCCACCGTCCCGTCTGCCGCGCAGACGTCCGTCTTCACCGCGCCGATCGCAGTCAACCCGCTCCCCTTTCGTACCCGAGCCGCCGTTGCGGCGGCTGTCCTTGCTCGCGCCCGGTTACCCCGGTCCGCGCCGCACATGCACGCCGTGACGACGATCACGCCGGCCGGCGCGGCACGGGCGGCGCCCGTCACCACCCGCCGGTGGTACGCACCGCCTCGGCGCGGGAGTTCGTGAGGGTGAAGTGCTCCAGGGTGCCACTGATGGTGAGCAGCCTGGTGACACTCTCCTGCAAGGGGCCGAGGAGGACGAAGACGCGGCCGTTGGCCTGGTGGCGCCGCCGCGCGTCCAGCAGCGAACGGAGCAGCTGGCTGTCGCCGAAGGTCAGCCCCGTCAGGTCCACCACCGTGGCCGGCATGTCGTACTCGTCCGCCTCGTCCCAGGCAGCGCCGAGCAGGTCGCTCTCGTCGTAGTCGATCTCACCGCGCACCACGACCTCGAAGACCCGACTATGCCGTCGGACCTGCACGAACGTCTCTGACTCCCAGCGCATCCCGACATCCTGCCATCCCCCGACACGCCGAGGCGACCCCACCCCTCGGCCGGGTCCTCGACGCGTTCGCGCCGGGCGGTGCCCGCCCCGCGCGCCCGTCACCCGCGCGTGACGTCCGCCGTTCCGTCCCGCGCCGGGCCGGTGGCCTCGCTGTGCGACAGCGCGGCGAGCAGCCGCAGTTTCTCGTCGCTGTCGCTGTCCTTGTCGGGGTAGTAGACGACGAGGATGACGTCGTCGACCGGGAGTTTGTCGCGGTGCAGGCGCAGTTCGCCGACCACGGGGTGGTGGACCGTGGTCGTGCCCCCGTCGAGGCCGCGGACGTCGTGGCGGGCCCACAGGGAGCGGAACCGCTGGCTGGACAGCGCGAGTTCGCCGACCAGCTCGACGAACCGGGGGTTGTCGGTGTCGTCGCCGATGGTGGTGCGCAGGGCCGCGACGAAGTCGGCGGTGGCCCTCGCCCAGTCCTGGTGGAAGGCCCGCTCCTCGGGGTCGAGGAGCAGGGAGCGCAGCCGGTTCTCGCCGGGCCGCAGGCGCGGGGAGAGGGCGACGGCCATCGGGTTCGAGGCCAGGACGTCGAACGCCCGGCCTTCGACGAACGCGGGGATCTGGAGGTGGGCGAGCAGCTGGTGCACCCGCGCCGGCACGTGCTCGGGCCGTTTGCGGCGCGGCGCCCGGGGGCGCGCCGCCGCGAGGCCGAGCAGATACGTGCGCTCGACGTCGTCGAGCCGCAGGACATGCGCGAGGGCTTCGAGGACCTGGACGGAGGGGTTCTTGTCCCGGCCCCGTTCCAGGCGCAGGTAGTAGTCGGGGCTGATCCCGGCGAGCAGCGCGACCTCCTCCCGGCGCAGGCCGGGCACCCGGCGGTTGCCGCCGGGCGGCAGCCCCGCCTGCTCCGGTGTCACCAGCTCACGCCGGGCGCGCAGGTAGGCGCCGAGCCGGTTGTCGGATTCCTCGTCCTTCGTACCGACGTCCTTCATACCGACACCGTAATGCGGTGCGCGGGTGCGAGAGGGGGCCCTGGCAGGACCAGGGAAGGCCGGGACCAGGGAAGACGGGGGCACTGCCACACCCGGCGGGCGCGGCCGAGACTGCGAGGGAACTGTTCATAAGATCGAAGGGAAGATCTCGTGGATCTCTCCAACCGCACCGTCCTGGTCGTCGGCGGAACCTCGGGCATCGGGCGGGAGCTGGCCCGGCGGTTCGCCGCGGCGGGCAGCACCGTGGCCGTCGGCGGCCGCAACCAGGAGGCCCTCGCAAAGCTCGCCGGGGAGGGTTTCGGCACGTTCCGCGTCGACGTCACCGACGATTCCTCCGTCGCGGCCCTGCGCGACGCCGTGCTCGACCGGTTCCCGGAGCTGGACACGGTGGTCACCATGTCGGGCGTCATGCTCCTGGAGGACCTGCGCGACCCCGCGCACTTCGAGGCTGCGCGGGCGACTATCGACACCAACCTGCTCGGCACCATCCGGGTCGTCGACGCCTTCACCCCGCATCTGGTCGGGCGCGGCGCCGGCACCTTCGTCACCGTCACCTCCGGCATCGCCTTCCTGCCGTTCCCGCCCATGCCCAGCTACGCCGCCTCGAAGGCCGCGGTGCACGCCTACTCGGAGGCGCTGCGCGCGCAGCTCGACGGCACCGGTGTCGGCGTCGTCGAACTGGTCCCGCCGGCCGTCGCCACGGCGGGCCAGGAGAAGGTGAACCCGCACGCACTGCCGCTCGACGGCTTCGCCACCGAGGTCATGGAACTCCTCTCGGCGCAGCCCACGCCCCGCGAGATCCTCGTGAAGGGCGTGCTGGGCCACCGCTGGGCCGAGCGCGACGGCACCTACGACGACCTCGTGGCCCAGCGCTCCCGGGCCCTGACCATGCTCCCGGGCCGCGAGGGCTGACGCCTCCCCGGGTCCCAGGGTCGGGACAGGTTGTAGAGGACCGAACAGGTCAGGGAGTGGGTCCGTCCTCGCAGTTCGCGAGACCTGTGTGAGACGGCCGTGAGACGACGAGGCCCCGGCTCGGTGGAGTTCACCGGCCGGGGCTTCGCCCTCCGGGGGTCTCCCGTCACCCGCGCGCCTCCGAGTCCGCCCATACGATCTTGCCCCAGCGCCGCTCATCCGTGCCCCAGTCGGCGGCCGGCGCCGCCCCGAGACACAGGCCGCGCCCGCCCTCTTGGTCGTCGTCCGCTTCGCGCTCCACGGGCCGCGCCCGGGAGAGGTCTGCGACGCCGACACGCACCCGCGCAGCGTCGGGACGGTCGATGATGTCCCGTAAAGATCTTTGACCGGAGGTAGTGAGGTGTTGCCTCAGCAGCAGCGCGCTTGCCGCCCTCGCGCGCCGGGTATCGCAGGCGTATGCCGGCATGGGGAGAGACCGTGTGTGCGGGACCCCGGTGGGAGTTTCTTCTGCGGGGCGTGCTGAAGCGGGCGCTGGCGGGAGAGAGGCCGCGGCCATGGTGGGTGCCGCGGCGCGTGCTGACCGTGGTGTCGGTGGATGTCGACGACTCTGCCGGTGTCGGGGCGATCTGGATCCTGTGGCGTCCGAAGTCATCGCGAATGCGTGAGCACATCGCGCTCCTGGAATGGTTCGGCAGGCAGTGGCGGTACGTCGGGGGCGGCAGCGGCTCCGGAAACGATCCTGTCGATGTTGATGTGCTCGACGTGTGCAATGGCGGGGGCGCGCTCAGCCTCACTCGCGGCCTCGACCCTCCGCGCTCCCTCGCCGCGGCCCCATGGATCGGTTGCGTCACAGTACGCCTCGGGCAGGACGTGGGGCAGGTCCTCATCGGTGCCCGCCGGATCGAGGTCCCCGAGCAGCGCCGTCTCGTCGCTGTGTGGACGTCTCCCCAGAGCAGTCGTGGAGCCCGTCCCGTCATCGTGGCCCTGGGGCGTGACGGCGCCGAAGTCTCCCGCATGGGACCCCATGACAGCCTGGACACTCAGACCTGGGCGCGACTGAGAGAGCAGTCGTAGCCAACCTGCTTCCTGGCTCTCCGTCGTACTGGCCGTCCTGGCTGTTTCCTGCCGGTCGGCCAGCGGGAGGAGACCGCGCCCATGAAAACGATCAGAGGGACCCCGAAGGATCCCTCTGATCTGCGACGTTACCGTCGGGACGACAGGATTTGAACCTGCGACCCCTTGACCCCCAGTCAAGTGCGCTACCAAGCTGCGCCACGTCCCGTCGTGCTCCGCGCGGGCTGTTCCGCGTGATCACGCAGGTCAACCCTACCGTATGCGCGCGGCTGCCCGGACATCGGCGGCCGGATCACTTGATGAGGGCGTTGGCGACCACGACGACGAGGCCGAGGAGGGCGTCGCCGAGGCCCATCAGGACGGCGGACGGCCAGGCGCGGGCGGCCTGGCGGGCGGTGATCAAGCCGAGGCCGAAGAGGATCAGGATGTTGAGGACGAACGCGGGGTACTCCACGCCCTTCGCCGGCCACCACCCCCAGCCCGAGCCGGCGAGCAGGAAGACGGTCGGCAGTACCGCCGTGACCAGCGGCCACTCCCCGCGCACGGCGCGCAGGCCGTCCCCGCGGCGGTGCGGGGCGCGCTCGGCGATGTAGTGGGCGTAGCCGTGGGCCATGGCGGAGGCGAGCGCGGTCACCAGCAGCCAGAGGGCGTCGTAGCGGCGGCTGGCGGGTGTGGTGCCGCCGTAGCGGCTGAGGGCGGCGACCATCGAGCTGGCGAGGACGGCGCCGTAGACCCCGCCGAAGAGGACGGCCTCGCGGGTGCTGTGCCCGCCGGGCGGCCGCCCGCCCGCCGCGTGCTCATGGGGTCCGTCCGGCTCGCGGGCCGCCGCGGTCGAGTCCGCCATGTCTTCCACGGTCGCCCCCGCCGCACGGCACCGCCAGTCGGCGCGGCCCGACGAAGTGTCCTGCGACCAGGTCCGATGCCGCACACTCTGTCGACGGCGGCGGGCGTGCGGGCCCCGCTAGGGTCGGCCCATGACGCACAGCTTCGCGCTCCACATCCCCGACGCCGACCTCGAACCCGAGCCCCTCGACCCCGCGCAGATCGTCTCCGGGAGCCCGGAGGTGACCGGGAAGGTGGTCTGGGAGTCGGCGGACGGCCGGCAGATCCGCGGGATCTGGCAGATCACCCCGGGCGTGGTCACCGACACCGAGGCCGACGAGCTGTTCGTCGTGCTCAGCGGTTCGGCGACGATCGAGTGCGAGGACGGGCCGACGCTGCGGGTCGGGCCGGGCGACATGGCGGTGCTGCGCGCGGGCGACCGTACGACGTGGACCGTGCACGAGACGCTGCGCAAGGCGTACGCCATCAACCTCTAGGGAGCCCCCGCAACCGCTGGGGAGCCCCCGCCGAGGCGGCCAGGGCGGCCGTCGTGCCCCGGATCTCCAGGGTCGGCGTCGCCAGGTGGAGCCGCCCCGGAGTGCCCGGCCGGTCGAAGCGGTCGAGGAGGCAGTGGGCGGCCCGGCGGCCGACCTCGTGCGGGGCGGTGTCCACGGTGGTCAGCCGGACGTGCCGCAGCCGGGAGATGCTGGTGTTGTCGTAGCCGGCCACGGAGAGGTCGCGCGGGACCTTCAGGCCCAGTTCCTCGGCGGCCGAGAGGGCGCCGACCGAGGCCATGTCGTTGACGGCGAACAGTGCGGTGGGGCGCCGCGGGCTGCGGAGCAGCCGTACGGCGCCCCGGTAGCCGCCCTCCTCCGTGAGGTCGCCGGGCTCGACCAGCGGCTCGGCGCCCCGGGCCCGCATCGCCGCCTCGAAGCCGCGCCGGCGCAGCTCGCCGACGGCGCCGCGGCCCGCGAGGTGCGCGATCCTGCGGTGACCGAGGTCGAGCAGGTGTTCGGTGGCCAGGCGGGCGCCGCGCTCGTCGTCCCCGGCGATCACGTCCACCCGGTCCGGCTGCGGTTCCCGGGCGCCCGCCACCACGACCGGCATCCGGTGCGCGAGCGCGCCGAGGGCGCCCGCGTCCGGGACCGTGCCGACCACCACCAGGCCGTCCACGCCGAGGTCCAGGAAGGGTTCGGCGAGGTCGTGGCCGAGCCGCCGGTTGAGGCGGGCGTCGGCGAGCAGCATGCGCAGCCCGGCCGCGTGCAGCGGCGGGTTGAGGCCGTCGAGCAGATCCACGAACCAGGGGTTGCGCAGGTCGTCCAGGAGGACGCCGATGGTGCGGGTGCGCTGTTCGCTGAGGCTGCGGGCGGCCGCGTTGGGCCGGTAGCCCAGTTCGCGCACGGCCCGCAGCACGGCCTCCCGCTTCTCCGGGCGCACCGGGCCCGAGTCCCGCAGCACCAGCGAGACCAGCGATTTCGACACCCCGGCCCGCTCGGCCACGTCGCGGATGGTCGGCGGTCTCATGGGGTGGACCGTTCCATGGGGTGAGTCCCGCTGTCAAAGGGTTGACAGCTCCGCCATGTCCGAACAAAGGTGTCCCGGCAGGGAGATGGACCGGTCCAAGCGCGGGCCGGTGCCCGGAGAGAGGCTGCCATGGTGGATGAACTGGGTGTCGCCGTCGTCGGGTTCGGCTGGATGGGCCGGGTGCACACCCAGGCGTACGCCCGTCTCCCCCACCACTATCCGCGGCTCCCGCTGCGGCCCCGGCTGATCACGGTCGCCGACGAGGTGCCGGGGCGGGCCGAGGAGGCCGCCGAGCGGTACGGGTTCGCCGCCGCGACCCGCGACTGGCGGGAGGTGGCCGCCGATCCCCGGGTGCGGGCGGTCAGCGTCACCGCGCCGAACTTCCTGCACCGAGAGATCGGTGTGGCGATGGCCGAGGCCGGCAAGCACCTCTGGATCGAGAAGCCGGTGGGGCTGACCGCCGAGGACGCCCGCGCGGTCGCGGACGCGGCCGGCGAGGCCGGGGTGCAGGGCGCGGTCGGCTTCAACTACCGCAACGCGCCCGCCGTCGAGGCCGCCCGCGAGCTGATCGCCACCGGCGAGATCGGCACCGTCACCCATGCGCGCATCCGGCTGTTCAGCGATTACGCCGCCCACCCGGACTCCGCCCTGACCTGGCGTTACGAGCGGCGGCGCGGCGGCCGCGGAGTGCTCGGCGACCTGGCCTCGCACGGCGCCGACCTGGCCCGCTTCCTGCTCGGCGAGATCACCGCGCTGACCGCCGACACCGCGGTCTTCGTGCCGGAGCGCGCCCGCCCCGCCGGCGCCACCGCCGGTCACGCCCGCGCCGCCGGCGGGGCGCGGGGGCCGGTGGAGAACGAGGACTACGTCGGCGCTCTGCTGCGCTTCGCCTCCGGCGCCCGGGGCGTGCTGGAGGCCTGCCGGGTCTCGGTCGGCGAGCAGAACGGCTACGGCTTCGAGGTGCACGGCACCCGGGGGGCGGTGTCCTGGGACTTTCGGAGGATGAACGAGTTCGCGGTCGGCCGGGGCACGAGCTACCAGGACCAGCCGATGAGCACCGTCCACGTCGGCCCGGGCGCCGGGGAGTTCGCCGCGTTCCAGCCGGGCGCGGCCAACCCGATGGGGTACGACGACCTCAAGGTCATCGAGGCCTACCGGTTCGTGCGCTCCATCGCCGAGGGCACGCCGTACGGCGCGACGCTCGCCGACGCGGTGCGCGCCGCGGCCGTACTGGACGCGATGGCGCAGTCCGCCGAGAGCGGCACGTGGGTGCGCCCGTAGGCGCGTTCGCCCGACCGGAACCTTCCCGATCAGTCAGGAGTGGCAACCCATGCGTATCGGAATCCTCGGCCTCGGCCGCATCGGCGCCTTCCACGCCGAAACCCTCTGCGCGCTCGACGTCGTCACCTCGCTGGTGGTCGCCGATCCGTTGGCGGACGCCGCCAAGGCCGCCGCCGAACGGTTCGGGGCCGAGATCGCCGACTCGCCCGAGGCGCTGCTGGCCGCCGGGGTGGACGGGCTGGTCGTGGCGGCGGCCACCGACGCCCATCCGGCGCTGATCCGGGCGGGTGTCGAGGCCGGTGTCCCGGTGTTCTGCGAGAAGCCGGTGGCCCGCACCATGGCGGAGGGCATGGCGGTGCGCGACGCGGTGCGCGACGGTACGGTGCCGGTCCAGATCGGTTTCAACCGCCGCTTCGACGCGGGTTTCGCCGCCGCGCGGGAGGCCGTGCGGGCGGGCGAGCTGGGCCCGCTGCACACCGTGCGCTGCACGACGCTGGACCCGGCGCCGCCGCCGGCCGCGTACATCGCCGCCTCCGGCGGGATCTTCCGGGACTGTTCCGTGCACGACTTCGACGTCATCCGATGGGTCACGGGCCGCGAGGTGGCCGAGGTGTACGCGGTCGGCGGCAACCGGGGGGCCGGCTACATCGGCGAGGCCGGTGACGCCGACACCACCGGCGCGCTCCTCACCCTGGACGACGGCACGCTCGCGGTGGTCTCCAACTCCCGTCACAACGGCCGGGGTTACGACGTGCGGATGGAGCTGCACGGCTTCACCGACGCCCTCGCGGTCGGTCTGGACGACAAGCTGCCGCTGCGCTCGGCCGAAGCCGGGGTGAGCTTTCCGGCCGGTCCCCCGCACGACTTCTTCATGGACCGCTTCGCCGCCGCCTACCGGGCCGAACTGGCCGCGTTCACGGAGGTGGTGGCGGGTGAGCGGCCGTCGCCGTGCACCGTCGAGGACGCGCTGGAGGCGGGCTGGATCGCGGAGGCCTGCACGCTCTCGCGCCGCGAGCACCGCCCGGTGCGGTTGGCGGAGGTGCGGCAGGCCTGACGCCGCGCGCCGGGGGCCGGTCGCGGTACCGGGGCGTTCGTCAGCCGCAGTACCGCACCAGCCACTCGTCCGCGTGATAGCGGTCCCGGGCCGGGTCCGGCAGGGTCGCCGGCCTGGTCTCGACCGTGTCCTCGGGGCGTATCCGCTCGGGCAGCTTGCCGAAGCGGTCCCGGCGCAGGGCCGCGTCCGCGGTGTCCTGTGCCGTCTGCCGGGGTTCCGTGCGGTGTGTCATCCTCGTCCTCCCGTCTGCGCGGGCCTCCCCCGTCTCCTTCTCCAACGCCCGCGTGCCCCGACTTGGTTCCCGGCCGCGCCGGGGGTGAATCCGTCGTGGTTGCGCAGGAACCCCGCGCGGGGCTCACGGACGGCAGCTCGCGAGCAGCGCGGCGAGGACGCCCCCGGGGTCGTGCAGCACACGGGCGCCGTCGGTGACGACGCGGCGGGTGCCGGGGTCGACGGGGTCGGTCCGCGCCCAGTCGGGGGTGCCGATGCCGAACTCGATCTCCAGGCCGGAGGGCAGGGCGTAGCGGCGTTCGGTGACCGGGCCCCAGGCCCGGGTGCGCACGGCGTCGCCGAGGGCGAGTTCCCCGGCCCAGGCGTCGGCGAAGTAGTACGCGGGGTCCGTCGTCAGCAGGACGAGGTCGACGTCCGAGTCGGGGCGTGCGGCACCGCGGGCGTAGGAGCCGACCAGGAGCAGGCCGGCGATGTCCTCGCGGCGTGCGGCCCACCGGGTGACGCGGTCGAGGAAGTCACCTGCCTCCGCGAGGCGCTGGGGTGTGACGTTCATGCCCCGCACGACCGCAGGAAGCGCCGGGTCCGTTCCGCGATCGGCAGGGGCCGGTCCGGTTCGCAGGGGTACATGTCCTGCTCCACGATGGCGAACAGGTCCACGCCCAGCTTCTGGGCCGCCTCCAGGACGGGGCCCAGGTCCGGTACGCCGTGCGGCGGTTCGCACATGACACCGCGCTGGACGGCGGGCCCGAAGGGCAGTCCCCGGGCGACGACGTCGGCGAGGACCGCGGGGTCGACCTGCTTGAGGTGCAGATAGCCGAGGCGCTCGCCGTAGGTCTCGATCAGCCGGACGCTGTCGCCGCCGCAGTAAGCGTAGTGCCCGGTGTCCAGGCAGAGGCCGACCAGCGCCGGGTCGGTGGCGTCGAGGAAGCGCGCGACGTGCGCCTCGGTGTCGATGTGCGTGTCGGCGTGCGGGTGGACCACGATGTCGAGGCCGTACGTCTCCTTCACCTCGCGGCCCAGGCGCTCCATGCCCCGGGCGAGGTGGCCCCACTGTTCGGCGGTCAGCTCGGGCGGCTCCAGGATCTCGGCGGTCTTGTCGTCCCGCCAGAAGGACGGGATCACCACCAGGTGCCGGGCGCCCATCGCCCGGGTGAGGGCGGCGACCCGGCCGACGTGCGCCCAGGTGTCGGCCCAGACACCGGGGCCGCGGTGCAGTCCGGTGAAGACGGTGCCCGCGGAGACCTTCAGGCCCCGGCGGTCCACCTCCTCGGCGAGCCGGGCGGGGTCGGTGGGCAGATAGCCGTAGGGGCCGAGTTCGATCCACTCGTACCCGGCCTCGGCGACCTCGTCCAGGAAGCGGTCCCAGGGCACCTGCCGGGGGTCGTCCGGGAACCAGACGCCCCAGGAGTCGGGGGCGGAGCCGACCCGGATGCGGTCGAGGACGTGGGGCATGGTCAGGGGTTCCCTTCGGGGGAGGTGTCGGCGGGGTCCGGCCGTTCGGGGGGCCCGTCGGTCCCCACGTCGCGTACCTGTGCCAACTCGTGCTTGAGGGCGGCCAGTTCGGCCCCGCCCGCCATGTGGTCGGTCAGCTCTTCGAGGGTGATCTCGCCGCGGTCGGCGGACAGTTCCAGGGTGCCGAGGCGCAGCACGCCGAAGTGGTCGCCGACCAGATAGGCGTGGTGGGGGTTGTGGGTGATGAGGACGACGCCGAGGCCGCGCTCGCGGGCGGCGGCGATGTACTTCAGCACCACCCCGGACTGCTTGACTCCGAGGGCGGCGGTCGGCTCGTCCAGGATGAGGACCCGGGCGCCGAAGTGGACGGCGCGGGCGATGGCCACGCACTGGCGCTGGCCGCCGGAGAGGGTGCCGATGGGCTGTTCCAGGTCGTCCAGGACGATGCCCATGCGGCGCAGTTCCCGGTCGGCGGTCTCCTTCATGCGGGCGATGTCCAGCCGGCGCAGCGGCCAGGGGCCCTTGGTCAGTTCGGAGCCGAGGAAGAAGTTGCGCCACACCGGCATCAGGGGCACGGTCGCCAGGTCCTGGTAGACCGCCGCGATGCCCCGGTCCAGGGCCTCGCGCGGGGTGCCGAAGCGCACCGGGCGGCCGTCGACCAGGAAGTCGCCCTCGGTGTGCCGGTGCAGCCCGGAGATGATCTTGATGAGAGTGGACTTGCCGGCGCCGTTGTCGCCGAGCACGCAGGTGACCCGGCCGGCCCGTACCGTGAGGTCGACGCCGTGCAGGGCGCGGACGTTGCCGTACGACTTCCCCGCCCCGCGCAGTTCGACCAGGGGCGCGTCCCCGGCGGGGGCGTCGGGCAGGACGGCGCCGTGGGTGCCGGCCGCGTTGTCGTTCATCGGTTACCTCCGCGTCGCCGTGCGCCGGACCCACAGATTGATCAGGACGGCGCCGAGCAGCATCACGCCGAGGAAGGCCTTGAACCAGTCGGGGTTCCAGCCGGCGTAGACGATGCCCTGGTTGACCATGCCGAACATGAAGGCGCCGAAGAGCGGGCCGATCGCGGAGCCGTAGCCGCCGGTGAGCAGGCAGCCGCCGATGACGGCGGCGGCGATGTAGATCAGCTCGTTGCCGACGCCCTCGCCGGACTGCACGGTGTTGAAGGAGAACAGGTTGTGCATGCCGGTGAACCAGGCGCCGAAGCCGACCAGCATGAACAGGGTGATCTTGGTGAACCGCACCGGGACGCCGACCGCGCGGGCGCTGTCCTGGTCGCCGCCGACGGCGAAGACCCAGTTGCCGTACTTGGTGCGCAGCAGCACCCAGGTGGCGAGCGCGGCGTAGACCAGCCACCACACCACGGTGATCTTCACCTGGACGCCGCCGACGTCGAAGGAGGACGCGAAGATCTTCTTCGCCTGGCCGAAGCCGTCCATGTCGCTGATGTCGTCGGTGGCGACGTTGCCGGTGACCAGCTTGGTGACGGCGAGGTTCACGCCCTGGAGGATCAGGAAGGTGCCGAGGGTGACCAGGAAGCTGGGCAGCCCGGTCCTGACCACCATCCAGCCGTTGAAGGCGCCGACGGCGAGCGAGAGGACCAGGGCGGCGATCACCCCGGTCCACAGGTTCAGGGTCAGCTGGTAGCAGAGCATGCTCGTGGTGAGCGCCGAGGTGATCACGGCGACGCCGGACGACAGGTCGAACTCGCCGCCGATCATCAGCAGGGCGACCGGCAGTGCCATGATGCCGATGGTGGAGGACTGGTAGAGGACCGTGGCCATCGAGCCGCCCTGGCGGACCGACGGCGCGGCGATCAGGAAGAAGACCAGGATGGCGGCGGCGCCGAGGAAGACGCCCACCTCGGGCCGGGCCAGCAGCCGCAGCGCCGGCGGGCGGCGTGCGGTGCGGCCGTCCGCCGCCCGGGGGCCGGGTGCCGGCGGTGCGCCGACGGTCCCCGGGCCCGTCACCGCGTCCCCTTCGCGGCGAACCCGGCGATCTTGTCCACGTTGGACCTGTCGACGAACGCCGGGCCGGTGAGGACCGGCTGGACGCCGCCGCCGCTGTAGTTGCCGTTGTACTTGTAGAGCCAGAGCGAGTCGACCGCCAGATAGCCCTGGAGATAGGGCTGCTGGTCGACGGCGAACTCGACGCTGCCGTTCTGCACGGCCTTGACCAGGTCTTTGTTGAGGTCGAACGTCGCGACCTTCGCCTTGCCGCCTGCGTCGCCGACCGACTGCGCCGCGGTCGCGGCGAACGGGGCGCCGAGGGTGACGACGGTGTCGATGGCGGTGTCCTGCTTCAGTTTCGCCGTGATGGTGGCCCGCACGGAGGGCATGTCGGTGCCGTTGACGTACAGCGTCTCGGTGGTGCCCTTGAAGGTCTTCCTCACCCCGTCGCAGCGCTGGGTGAGGCCCACGTTGCCCTGCTCGTGGATCACGCAGACGACCTTCTTGGCACCCGTGGTGTTCAGCTTGTCGCCGAACGCCTCGCCGGCCACGCTCTCGTCCTGCCCGAAGAACTCCGTCAGCCCGAGCTTGCGCCAGTCCGCGAGCCCGGAGTTGAGGCCCACCACCGGTATGCCGGCGCGCTCCGCCCTGCCGAGCACGCTCTTCATCGCGTCGGGCTTGGCCAGGGTGACGGCGATGCCGTCGACCTTCTGGTCGACCGCGTTCTGGACCAGGTTCGCCTGGTTGCCCGCGTTCGGGTCGGCCGAGTAGACGAGCTTGATGTTGTCCTTGGCCGCCGCGGCCTCGGCGCCCTTGCGCACGGTGTCCCAGAAGGTGTCGCCGGGCGCCTGGTGCGTGACCAGGGCGACGGTCATCCGGGGGGTGTTCGCCTTGCCCGCGGAGGTGTTCGCGGCGGCCTGTTCGGCCTTCTTGCCACCGTGGCCGCTGGAGCAGCCGGTGAGGGCCAGCGCCGCCGCGGCGGCCACGGCCACCAGCGGAACCAGCCTGTGGGGGCCCGGACGGGAAGAGCGGTCCATCGTTGCTTGCACCTCGCTGTGCGTGCGACGGGAAAGGGCGCTGTTGCGTCGGGAGGCGATCCAAGTCCTTGCCGGACCCCCTGTCAAGAGTTTGTCCAGACATAGGTTCACCAGTAAGTCCGGATGTAAGGACAACCGCACCGCGGGAGCCGCGAGCGGCACACGGCGGCGGTCACGTTTCGGGCAAGACAACTCCCGTTGTGCGCCCACCTCTTGACGCCCACGCACCCCCGAGGCTGTGATGACGGCCACACTGTTCGGTCGAGTTGGTTTATGAGCGGTTTCGACAAGTCCGCGGCGATCGACTCACCCCCGTGGCCGAACCCTGTATCCCTCGGGAGCCGCCATGCGTCCGTCCCACCCCGGTCCGTCCGTCCCGTCTCCCAGCCGTCGCTCCCTGCTGCGCGGTGCGGGCTCCGCCGCACTGCTCGCCGGGGCCGGCACCCCGCTGCTCGCCGCCTGCGGCGGCAGCGGTTCCGCCGCCGACCCGAAGACGGTCACCGTCGGCTCCAACGCCTCCGACGCCGTGCCGAAGAAGGCCTTCGAAAGCGTCTACGCGGCCTTCCGGAAGCAGTCCGGGATCACCGTCCGGGTGAACACCAAGGACCACAACACCTTCCAGGAGCAGATCAACTCCTACCTCCAGGGCACCCCCGACGACGTGTTCAACTGGTTCGCCGGGTACCGCATGCAGTTCTTCGCCGCGAAGAAACTGGCCGCGCCGATCGACGACGTGTGGGCGCGCATCGGGGACAACTTCCCCGACGCCATGAAGAAGCTGAGCAAGGGCGAGGACGGCACGTACTACTTCGTGCCGATGACCACCTATCCATGGGCGGTCTTCTACCGAAGAAGCGTCTTCAGCCGGTACGGGTACGAGATCCCCGCCACCTGGGACCAGTTCGTCGCCCTGTGCAAGCGGATGAAGAAGGACGGCCTCGTCCCGATCGCCTTCGGGGACAAGGACGCCTGGCCCGCGATGGGCACCTTCGACCAGATCGACTTCCGGCTCAACGGCTACGACTTCCACGTGCGGCTGATGGCGGGCAAGGCGTCCTGGACCGACCCGAGGGTCAGGGCCGTCTTCGACCACTGGGCCGAGCTGCTCCCCTACCACCAGGACGGCTTCATGGGCCGTACGTGGCAGGACGCGGCCCAGTCGCTGGCCGCCCGGAAGGCCGGCATGTACCTCCTCGGCTCCTTCGTGGCCCAGCAGTTCACCGACAAGACCGCCCTGGACGACCTGGACTTCTTCCCGTTCCCGCAGATCGACCCCGCGCACGGCCTGGAGACGGTGGAGGCACCCACCGACGGCTTCATGGTGAGCAGGTCCCCGAAGAACCACGCGGGCGTGGTGAAACTGCTGGAGTACCTCGGCACCCCGGCCGCCGAAGAGCTGTACCTCAGGACCGACTCCAGCGTGGTGGCCGCCTCCGGCAAGGCCGACACGTCCGCCTACTCGCCGTTGCAGAAGAAGGCGTTCGCGATGATCAGCGGCGCCAAGAACCTCACCCAGTTCATGGACCGCGACTCCCGGCCCGACTTCACCTCCACGGTGATGCAGCCAGGACTGCAGAAGTTCCTGCAGAATCCCAAGGGCGTGGACGGCCTGCTGGCGTCCATCGAGCGCCAGAAGAAGACGATCTTCGCGTCCTCGTGAGCGCCCCCATGACGAGGAAGCCGCCGCAGGCGGCCACCGCGCCGCCTCCCGGCACCCCGCGCGCGAGCCGCACGAGGGGGAAGCGGCAGTTGTTGACCCGCCGGGACCGGCTCGTCCTGGCCCTGATGGCGGGCGTGCCCACCGTGCTGCACGTGGCCCTCGTCTGGGTCACCGCGCTCGCCTCCATCGCCCTCGCCTTCACCACCTGGGACGGCATCGGGTTCGACTCGATCAGCTGGGTGGGCCTGGACAACTTCCGCCAACTCTTCGCGGACAATCCGCAGTTCTGGCCGGCCGTCGAGCACAACGTCGTCTGGTTCGCCGTCCTCATCCTGATCCCCACACCGCTCGGCCTGTTCCTCGCCGTGCAGCTGGACAAGCGGATCCGGTTCAGCCGCGTCTACCAGACCGCGTTCTTCCTGCCGGTCGTCATCTCCATGGCGTGCATCGGTTTCGTCTGGCAGCTGGTCTACAACCCCGACACCGGGCTGATCAACAGCATCATCGGGGCGAACAAGCCCGGCCACTACATCGACTGGATCGGCGACCCGCACCTGAATCTGTGGGCCGTCCTGATCGCCGCGTCCTGGCGGCACACCGGCTACATGATGATCCTGTACCTGGCCGGGCTGAAGAGCGTCGACCCGTCGCTGCGCGAGGCCGCCGCGCTGGACGGCGCGAACGAGTGGCAGGCGTTCAGGAACGTCGTCTTCCCCACCCTGCGGCCGACCAACACGGTCGTCCTCGTCGTCACCATCATCGAGTCGCTGCGCGCCTTCGACCTGGTCTTCGTCTTCAACAAGGGCGCGCAGGGCACCGAGTTGCTGTCGATCCTGGTGACCGACAACATCATCGGCGAGTCCAGCCGCATCGGGTACGGCTCCGCGATCGCCGTCGTCCTGCTGGTCGTCTCCCTCGCCGTGATCATCCCGTATCTGATCGCCACCTTCCGCAAGGAGCGCCGGGCATGAGCGCCTCCACCCTCCCGCAGGGGCGCCGCGCCCCCGTCCGCCCGGCCCGGGTGGTGCTGCACGTCTTCCTCGCCGGCACGGCGCTGGCGTGGCTGGCACCGCTGCTGTGGGCCGTCTTCTCGGCGCTGCGGCCCTACGCCGAGACCAGCGCCAAGGGCTATGTGTCCTGGCCGGACCGGCTGACCTTCGAGAACTTCACCAACGCCTTCCGGCAGTCGGACATGCTGCACTACTTCGGCAACACCCTGGTGATCGCCGTACCGGCCGTGCTGCTCACGCTGTTCCTGTCCTCCTGCGTGGCCTTCTACGTCAGCCGCTTCGACTTCCGGCTCAACCTCGCCCTGCTGCTGGTCTTCACGGCCGGCAACCTCCTGCCGCAGCAGGTGATCATCACCCCGCTGTACCGGCTGTACCTGCTGACAAACCTGCCGGGCATCACCGCGAGCGGCAAGCTGTACGACTCGGCGCTCGGCCTCGTGCTGATCCACGTGGCGTTCCAGTCGGGGTTCTGCGCCTTCGTGCTGAGCAACTACATGCGCTCGCTGCCGCACGAGCTGACCGAGGCCGCGCTGGTCGACGGGGCCTCCGTGTGGCGGCTGTACTGGCAGATCACGCTGCCGCTGTGCAAACCCGCGATGGCGGCGCTCGCGACCCTGCTGTCCATCTGGATCTACAACGACTTCTTCTGGGCCCTCGTACTGATCTCGACCGGCGCGAACATGCCGGTCACCTCGGCCCTGAACAACCTCTCCGGCCAGTACTTCACCGATCCGAACCTGGTCGCCGCCGGCTCCCTGCTGACCGCGATCCCGACCCTGGCCGTGTACTTCGCGCTCCAGCGGCAGTTCGTCAGCGGGCTGACGCTCGGCTCGAACAAGGGGTGACCGCCGGGCCCGGAGGTCCGCTCTCCGCGCGCTCCCCCGCCCCGGCCGGGGCGGGGGGCGTCGGCGGCCGGTCGTCAGGCGGTCCGCGTACCGTCCGCCTCGGCGGGCCTGAGGCCCGCCTTGTCGACGACGGCGTGGGCCAGTTCGGCCGTGCCGGACAGCAGGGTGCCGGCCTTCCCGTACGACGTGTCCCTGATCAAGAAGGTGCGGGCGCCGAGGAAGGAGTAGTCCTTCGGGTCGAAGACCCACTCGGTGCGTACGCCGTAGCGCGTGTCGTCGCGGACGATGCCGAGGCCCTGCCGGCCGATCACGTCGCGTGCCTCGGAGGTTCGGCGGACGCCGGGGATCTCGGCGGCGGCCCGGTAGAGGGCGGCGGCCGTGCGGGGCGGCATCATCCCGCCGAGCAGGCTGCCGATCTGCTCGAAGACCGCCTGGTCGCGCTGGCGTCGCTCGACCTCGGGCGTCTTGGCGTACAGGTAGTCGAGCAGCCGTCCGGGGTCGGTGGGCAGCGAGCCGAGCCAGTGGTAGGTGGGGCGGCCGAAGCCGGCCGGGGTGCCTTCGGTGTCGCCCAGTTCGGCGTTGAGGGGCAGGGTCTCGCCGTCGACCCGGGACAGTCCGAGCCTGTGCAGCGGTCCGGGCTCCTGCGCCAGCCACGTCTCGTCGTCCTTCAGCGGGCCGACGACGGCCTTGCCGCTGGTCACGTCGGCCTCGCGGATCTTCTCCCGGGTGTACACGAACTGGTCGTCCCGCACGGTGAGCGTGTCGTGCCGTGCCGCGGCGGCGGAGATCCGGTGCAGCAGGGCCGCGGCGGGCCGCGTGTCCGCGACCGCCGTCGTGGTACCGCCGTGGGTCCGCCCGTCGGTGCCGGTCATGGCGATGCCCGCGGTCAGCGCGCCGGCCAGGGCCAGCGCGGTCGCCGACGCGACGAGTACGGGCCTGCGCCGCGGGGTGCGCCCGGCGGGCCCGGCGGCCGCGGTGGACGCGGCGCGGTCGTGGTCGATGTGCTGCATGAGCAGTTCCTTGTGCCGTAGGTGCTGCTCGCGCGTGAGGTCCCGGTCGGCCGGGGCCGGCAGCAGACGGGCGATCTCGTCGCGGTCGTCGGGCCGGTTCCGGGCAGCGGTGCCGTCGGTCATGTGAGTTCCTCCCGCACGGGCAGGGCCGCGAGCGCGGCCGCACTGGTTGTCTCTCCGCGGCGGACGCGTGGTTCCCGGCCGCTTTCGTCGGCGAGCCGGGCGAGCTTCTTGCGGGCGCGCGACAGCCGGGACCGCACCGTGCCGACCGGGATGCCCAGCGCCTCGGCCGTCTCCTGGTAGTCCAGGCCCGACCACACGCACAGGACCAGCACCTCCCGTTCCGGCCGCCGCAGCCTGCCCAGCGCGGCCTGGACGGCGTGCAGCCGGCGCGCGTCGTCGATCCGCCCGGCCGTCCGGGCGGCGAAGTCCTCCACCGCGCCCGGGGACTGGCGCGCCAGGAACAGCTGCCGCCGCCGGGCGCCACGGCGCGCGTTGTCCGCCTTGTGGGTGGCGATGCCCAGCAGCCAGGGCAGCAGCGAGCCGCCCTCCTCCTGGACCCGGTCACGCGAGCGCCACGCGGTCAGGAAGGTCTCGGACATGACCTCCTCGGCCGTCGACCAGTCACCGGTCAGCCGCAGCGCGTGGTTGTACACGGCCCGGGCGAAATCCTCGTAGAGCTGGGCGAACGCCTCGCGGTCCCCCTCGCGCACGCGGCGGCGCGTGTCGTTGTCTGACTTGTTCACACCCACTTCTCTCCGCACGGACCGGGCGGTTCCCGTGCGCTGCGTCACACCGCGGGTCCGGGTGACGCGCACGCGGCGCCGGTTCGCGCGGACACGACGGGCGTCGGGCCGAGCCGTGGGTCAGCGGGGCGCGGGACCGGTGCTGCTGCGGACCACCAGCTGGGTGGCGAGTTCGATGTGCGGGCTCTCCAGGGTCTCCCCCTGGATCAGCCGCAGCAGCGTGCGCGCGGCGACCTGGCCCATCTCGTCGAGCGGCTGGCGGACGGTGGTGAGCGGCGGCGGGGACCACTGGACCTGCGGCAGGTCGTCGAAGCCGACCACGCTGAGGTCGTCCGGGATGCGCAGCCCCTGCTGCCGGGCCGCCTCGTAGACGCCGAGCGCCATCTGGTCGCTGGACGCGAAGATCGCGGTCGGCGGGTCGGCGAGGCCGATCAGCTCCGTGCCGGAGGCGAAGCCGGCCTCGTGGGAGAAGTCCCCCTGCCGGACGAGCCGGTCGTCGATCCGCACGCCGGAGGACTCCAGCGCCGCCCGGTACCCGTCCAGGCGGGCCCGGCTGCACAGCAGCGTCGGGGGCCCGGTGATGACGCCTATGCGGCGGTGCCCGAGGCCGAGCAGGTGCTCGACGGCGCTGCGCCCGCCGGCCCAGTTCATGGCGCCGATCGTCGGTATGCCGTAGGTGGGCACACCGGCCGGGTCGACGATGACCGTGGGCACGCCCAGGCGGCGCAGCTCGGCGTGGAGTTCGGGGGCCAGCTCCGAGGTCACCAGGATGACGCCGTCGGAGGCCCGCGCCCGCAGGTTGACCAGCCACTGCCGGGCGGACGTGCTGCGGTGGTGCACCGCGGAGACCACGGTGCCCAGCCCCGAGGCGTGCGCCACGTCCTCCACGCCGCGCAGGATCTCCACGGCCCAGGGGCTGTCGAGGTCGTTGAAGACCAGGTCGATCAGTTCGGCCCGGCCGGCGGCCGGCGCGGCGCGCCGCCGGTAGCCGTGCCGGGCCAGCAGTTCCTCGACCCGGCGCCGGGTCGAAGGGGACACGTCGGCGCGCCCGTTGAGCACCCGGGAGACCGTCGGCAGGGACACGCCCGCCTCCCGGGCGATGTCCGCGATCGTGACGCGCCCCGCGTCCTGTGCTGCCATCCGAGCCTCCTCGCCTGCGCCCCTCAGCATAGGCAATCGCCCCTGCCGGCCCGCGGGCGTGCCGGGCCGGGCCGTCACCGCCGCCAACCCGTCGGCCTGGCGGGGCAGTTGGTGCCGCGAGTATTGACGGCCGGTCGGCCCGTCCCTAACGTTTCGCGACAACTTCCGGAAAGTTTCCGGAAACACTATCGGCGAAGGGGCTCGCGGGCCCCACGGAGGGCGGCATGGACTCTGCGCGGCGCGGGCCCCACCCGACACGACCCGGCACCGGCATGAGCCGGCGAACGGCACTGGCCCTGGGAGCCGGTCTCACCGCCCTGGCGACCCCCGCCGCCTCCCTGCTGGGCACGGCCGGTGCCGCCTGGGCGGGTACGACCGCGAGCACGGTGCGGCCCACCGACCCCGGCGCGTACATCACCACCTCGCGCGGGCCCGGCACCTTCCCGCTCGTCGAACGCGGTGCGGCCACCCCCCTCGTGGTCAGCGCCTCCGACCACCCGGGCGTCGTCCGCGCGGCCGGCGACCTCAAGGAGGACCTCGAGCGGGTCACGGGCGTCGAGCCGGGTCTGTCCCACACCCTCCCGGCGGGCCGGCGCGAGGTCGTCCTCATCGGCACCATCGGCAAGAGCCCGCTGATCGACGCCCTGGTGGCCGCGGGCAAGCTGGACGTGACCGGGATAGCGGGCAAGTGGGAGACCTCCCTGGAGCAGGTGGTGGAGGACCCGCTGCCCGGTGTCGACCGCGCCTTCGTGATCGCCGGCAGCGACCAGCGCGGCACCATCTACGGGATCTACGACGTCAGCCGGGGCATCGGCGTCTCCCCCTGGTACTGGTGGGCCGACGCGACCCCGGACCACCAGGACCTGCTGCACGTCCGGCCCGGCCGGCACACCCAGGGCACGCCCGCGGTGAAGTACCGCGGCTTCTTCATCAACGACGAGAACCCCGCGCTCGGCACGTGGGCCCCGGCCCGCTTCGGCCCCGGCCTGGCCCCCGGCCACCCCGACGGCTTCAACCACCACTTCTACGCCAAGGTCTTCGAGCTGATGCTGCGGCTGAAGGCCAACTACCTCTGGCCCGCGGTGTGGGGGCGCGCCTTCGCCGAGGACGACCCGGAGAACCACGCCACCGCGACGGCCTACGGCATCGTCATGGGCACCTCCCACGAGGCCCCCATGATGCGCGGCATCGAGGAGTGGAACCGGCACGCCGTACCCGCCGTGCGCGACGCCCAGGGCAATGTCGTCACCCCGGGCCACGACCCCTACGGCGGCACCGGCGAGTGGAGCTTCCGCCACAACTCCGACGCGCTGAAGGCGTACTGGACGGAAGGCATCCGCCGCAAGGTGCGCGAGGGCTTCGAGGGCGTGGTGACCCTCGGCATGCGCGGCAACGGCGACACCGCGCTGCCCGACGGCGACGGCATCGAGCTGATGCGCAGCATCGTCTCCACCCAGCGGCAGATCATCGCCGACGTCACCG